>JAZDNB010000018.1:0-49987 GCA_043800345.1 Candidatus Omnitrophota bacterium | reverse complement strand
AAGACCTGTGTCTTTGCCGAATCTGCGGAGCTCTTTTCCCGTAGCGGGGTCTATGAGGATGATGGAGTCATCCAAAGAATTAGTGACAGCAAGGATGCCTTCGAAAATGATAATTCCGTCAGGGTCATTTAAATCAAGGCCCGTATCTTTTCCGAATCTGCGGAGCTCTTTTCCCGTAGCGGGGTCTATGATGCTAATGGAATTATTTCCTTTATTAGTGACAGCAAGAGTACCATTTGAAAACATTACAGCACCATGGGGAGTATCTAGATTTAAGTTCTCAAGCTTTCGTGCGGAGTTAACCTTTATGTAGTCCTTTGGAGGTTGCGGTTTAGATGAAATCATGTCTTCAAACTCTATGATGCTTATGGAGCTATCCTCAAGGTTCATAACAACAAGGTTATCCTCTACAACGGTGATACCTACTGGCCCCTTTAAGTCAAGGCCCGTATCTTTTCCGAATCTATCGAGCTCTTTTCCTGTTTTGGGATCTATGATGCATATGGAGTTATCTCCGCTGTTAGTAACGGCGAGGTTACCGTCTACAAGGGTAATGCCTTCCGGTTTATTTAATTCAAGGCCCGTATCCTTTCCGAATCTATCGAGCTCTTTTCCTGTAGCGGGGTCTATGATGCGTATGGATTGGTCATTATAGCTAACAACAGCGAGGTTACCATTTACAAGAGTAATACCTGTGGGATTGTTTAAGTCAAGGCCTGTATCCTTTCCAAATCTGCGGAGCTCTTCTCCTGTAGCGGGGTTTATGATGCGTATGGATTGGTCGTTATAGCTAACAACAACAAGATTGCCGTTTATAAGGATGATATCTACCGGGTTATCTAAATCAAGGCCTGTATCCTTGTCGAATCTGCGGAGCTCTTTTCCTGTAGTGGGGTCTATGATGCGTATGGAGTTATCTCCGCTATTAGTAACGGCGAGGTTGCCATCTACAAGCGCGATGCCTAATGGGCCATTTAAGTCAAGGCCTGTATCCTTGTCGAATCTATCGAGCTCTTTTCCCGTAGTGGGGTCTATGATGCGTATGGAGTTATCTCCGCTATTAGTAACGGCGAGTTTACCGTTCGGAAGCAACACAACACCATAAGGCTCCTTCATATTTAAGTTCTCAAGCTTTCGTGCAGATTTAACCTTTGTATAATCCTTTGGCAATTTGGCTTCGATACCTGATGCATAATATCCGAATATAGGCTTAAGAAGTTCCGGATTCTCAGAAAGGATGTTGCCGAGCATCTCTGCTATAGCTTCTTTATAATCATAAAGAAGCGTATCCGCAATGTCAAAAACCGCATCAAGGATTTTCTGGTCTTTTTTTATGGCACGGCCGAGCGAAAGGGCAATCCATTTCTTAACATCGGGAGATGTCGCCTTTATAAACTGCCCCATAACAAATTGGATGAGTTGCCTGTTTTTCACTATAGATATGGAAAGAGCCTCGGCAATCCATTCCTTTTCCTTATCGCGGTATGACGGAATGCTAAAACCACTTACTACATTTACAAGAAGCGCTCTGTTGTTTGAAAGGGCAATCCCAATAACGCGAGAAAGCGGCTTAAATGCATACATTGAGATATCTCCGATAGCCCTGATGAGGATATCTGTCTGGTCGGCGCTGAGGCGCAGCGCTTCATCGTTAATGGAAGCAGTTTTAAGAACTTCGGCAAATGCCACCTTTTGTGCATACGAAGATGCCCTATTGATCCCCTGAACAAAAATATCAAGCTGCCCCTCCGTAGTAAGTTTCAAGGCCTTATCATTCGTAAGGGAGCTGTCAACAATACGGCATAAAACAATTTGTACAACATCCGAGGTACTGCGCGATAGCGCGCGAATAACAGTATCTAAAGAGGCGCTGTCAAGGCTAAGATTTTTATTATTTTTTAATCCCTCATCAACAATGGTAACAAGCCACAATAGCTCATCTATATTCTCTGTTTCAAAGTACGTTATAATATGCCCAAGATACTCCAAACCTCTTTTATGTGTGCTGAGAATAGTGGTAAGAACCTGCGAGAATGGATTTGTGTCTGCCGCTTCTGCGTGAGGCGTATTGGTAATAATGATATCGAGCTGGCTTAAGGAAAATGCGATATCCGGGTCGTTATGCAGAGCCCCTTGAAGCGTTTTTCCAAGTACCGTCTTGTAGGCTATGTTTTCGGTTAGAGAAATTTCCTGTAAGATAGCATTTGTCTGTGCCGGCGTAAATTTTAGCGTAGGGCTTTTATGTAAAGCCACGGCGATAACGCTCCCCACGCTTTCTTTCACCCCGTCTGGTACCCCCTGCGAAAGGGTGGCAATAAAAAGATCTAGGCTGGAACCATCAAGCAGGAATGCTTCATTATGTTCCAGGGCAAATAGTACGCTATCAGCAAAAATTTTCTTTGTGGTATCGGATACGTTCTTAAAACGTCCGAGGATATCTTCAAAGGTATCCGGATTAGCCAAAGCTTTTCCTATGACAATATGAAGATATGCTCTTGACGCCTCCGTACCTGCCTCAAATAGCTCGATGACAGGCCCAAATAACGTTTTATCGATGGAAACGGCAACCCCGAGCGCCTGCGCAAGAGTTTCTTTGTCGGCACCCTGAGCTGCTGCGTCAAACGCATCAAAGATATGCCTTAGAAGATTAACATCATTTGAAAGTGCATTTCCTATTGCACCTACGATATTTTCCTTTGCAACCTCACCCTCCATGTAAGGAACCGCCTTTATGAGAATGTCGACTTGGGAAGTATTTAATTTACACTGCCTTTCATTTTTCAAAATGACGCCTATAATATCGGCAAGGTCGCTTCGGACGTTAAGGTTTGACATTGTAAGTGACTCTGGGATTGCCTGCACCAGGGCATCGATTTGCTCCGGAGTTAGTTTTAACTGGGGATTCTTGTATAATACAAAGCGGACTGTCTCAATAAGCTTAGCCTTGAGTTCTTCTGATGAACTGCGCACGAATGCATCAAGGAGTATCTCAAACTGGGCGTTCGTTACCGGAACATTTATATGTTTGGTATTACACAAAAACGTAATAGCCAGCGCAAAAAGTACCTGGGCCTTCTCTGAACCGCTTGATAGCGCATTAAATAAAATCGCAATTAAAGGTTCGGTTAACTTTTCATTTGCATCCTTATCCGTGCTTAGACACTGGCACACTATGAAGGCGAGCTCTGAGCCGTCCTCATCACCGATATCGGGTATCGCGCTCATAAGCAGTTCAACCTGATCCTTGCTGAATATACTATCACCTCTTCCGGTATTGATAAGAATACGGGCAAGTCCTTTTTTAAGGTGTTTTGGTGCCTTGGAAATCTTCTTTATGATAATCTTCAGAAGTTCATCATCTAATTTAAATTCGCGCATGGTATCAAGCGCAAGCGCGGCATTGACCGTAGAAATAAGTTCCTGCACGGTATCATCTTTTGAATATTTTCCTATCCCCCTGATGAGGAGATTAAGCTGAGACGGGGTTAGCTTAAGTTCTTTATTGTTTTCTAATACTCCCCTGACAAGGCGCGCAAGCTCAAATGCGGATTCTTCGTTTGAGCTAATAATACATCCGACAATAATATTAAGCTGCTCGGGTGTCGGCTTTATCTGTTTATTACGAATAAGTGCGTAATAAATCGCTCGTGCCAGCGGCTCCTGCACGTTTGCAGAGGCACCCACGATAAAACCTATGAGTGTTTCTGTAAGGGCATCCGTCAGCTGCAGCGCACTGTCATGTTCAAGGGCACTGCTGATAGCAGATGCAAGTTCCCTTTTTATATCGTCCTTGGCACCGCCTGACATTCCTCTCATAAGCAGGCTGACCTGTTCCATGGTGAGATGAGCTGCTGTATCATTAACAAGCGCTGCGTTAACGGCACGGGCACTTTGGAACCTTGCGTTCTCCGGTTCCAAGCTTGTGCAAAAGATAAGACTGTCAAGCTGTGCCGGGGTAAGGATAAATGTCTTATTATCTGAAAGTGCCTGGGCGATAAAAAATGCATCCTCGGCCCTTTCATCGTCTGAGCCGTAACGAACCGCATGCATCATCTTGGAGAGAATCTCGCCGTTATACGCTAACGCAACTCCTATCGCGCTGTCAAAATACGGCATAGCTTCAACGGATACTCCTTCCCTGAACTTGACATCGCTCAATATCCTATTTTTAAATTCAATAAGAGGCTTAAGTAGTTCCGGGCTGTTTGCAACCGCCATACCTATGGCACGGCTTAGTTCCAAAAGTACATCCTTATCAGATACGGTTTTCATAGTCCCCAAAAGGATGTCCCACTGGCTTGCATTAACAACAAACCCTCTGTCATTTAGAAGGGCATTTGTTATAACCCGTATGCATGATATATTTTCTCTGAGCGGATTTCTCCCTGACTTTATAAATTGAATAAAAAAATCTATCTGCGCCGCGCTTAACTTTAAACTTCTGTCGTTTCTAAGAGCTAAACTGACAGCGCGCGCAGTCGCCTCCCGTTCCTTGGAATCATATATAGAAAAGAAATTTTTGAGGAGACTATCAAGCTGTGCGGGACTAATTGTTAATTTTTCATTTTTTTCTAATGCAACGCAAAGAGCGGATATAAACTGTCCTTTTTCACTTTGATAAAGGGAATCGAAAATTGTAAAGAGGACGTTAAGGAGCTCAACGCTGCGCGCTACCGCTACACCCATAAGAAAAGCGATCCTTTCGCAAGCGGCATCACTATGACGGGAATAAAGCATGGCTTGCTTTAGTTCTCCAAGATGCGAAGCATCCAGTTTAAACTCCGGATGGGCCTCGAAATGCCCGATAACAAACCGGACAATCGTCATTATTATATCGGAGTGATGTTCTAATGCTGCCGCAGTTTTTATAAGAAGGCTTAAGTGGCCCATGTCCACCTTTATATCCTGGTTACGTTTTAACGCCATATCAATACTGTCCATAAAATATTGCGTCGGATACTGCGGGTCCTGCGAAGTTGCTTTTACCAGTGCGTCAAATCTCCCCTGGTCCAGCACCAAATCTTTGTTGTTTTCTAATGCGGTTTTGATAGCTTGGCCGATAGAACGATTGGTGTCATAATCCGAAGAAACGGCAGCCTGGATAAGTATGTCAAGTTGGTCGAGGGTTAGCAGTTTAAGTTTCGGGTTTTTTGCTAAAGCAGTCTCAATAAGTAAACCAAGCCCTCCTCTTGCTTCTTTAGTTTTTGCCGGTTTGAGCGCTCTCATCAGCACATCAAGTTGGATGGCATTTATTTTTACAGACCTGTCTGAATCTCTGAATGGAGCATCAAGGGCACGGCTGAGACGATGTCTTGCCTGGTCTGTCGTGGCGGTGTTTAATGTATCTATAACGGGCGAAAGAAGGGCGTGGTCGTTTAATACCGCATTCCCCAATGCATACGCAATCTCATACATAGTATTATCGCGAGATACCGAAAGGAGCGCGTCAAGAAGGGAGGTAAACTGTATCTGGCTTAATTTGAGTGATTGGTTTTCCTTTAGCGCATTTTTTATAGAAGCCACAACCCACTCTTTTACCTGTTCGTTTCCTGTATTAAAATATCCGAAGAAGTAGCCGAAGAAACTCCTGTTGCGGGAAATTGCAATACCCACCACGTCTGTAAGCGAATATGGTCTATCATTGCCGGGGTTACGGGCCAATGCCTGGATGAAGATATCAAGCTGGCTCCGGGTCAGTTTGAGTTTTTTATTGCGCTCTAAAACAGATGCTACAGATGTTGCTATTTCTGACCTGGTATCATATGATGCGGCGCTAACAGCTTCGATAAGAATAGCTAACAGGGACGGGGTAAATTCAAATAACTCATCTTTGCCTCTTGCCTTGAGGATAGGCTCATTATCCAACCTGCTATGAGCGGTATAAATCGCATATGCAATCTGTTTCTTGGCATTATCCGGTGCCGTTTTAAATACTGTAAGGACCGGCTCAAGAAATTCCTTGTTATGCGCTATGGTAACGCCTAAGGTAAAGCCAAACCATTTTTTTGTCTCTACACCTGCTGATAGGAATTCCTGCATAACCGCTTCAAATAAATCTTCTCTCTTTGACATGGCAATTCCTAAACAAGACCCAGTATAGTAATTGAGGTCGGAATGCTTATCGGTGGGATTTTTGATTTTATTGATGAGGGCCTTGTAAAGTGATTCTTTTTGCGCTGCGGCAAGGCCGATTGCGTACTCGGCAGGTTCTCTCGATTCATTAGAAACACTGCTGTATAGCTTTTCGATTGTATCGTCCAATAAACTCTCATTATACAGCAAGGAAACGCCTATCGCGGATGTAAGCCATTGCATTGACCGTCCGGGCTTTGCGTAGTACAATTCTTTAAAAGCCGATTCGCGGATTTCATCTGAGTGTGCCATAGCAACGCCGAGCGCCCCTGCAAAACATTCCAAGGCTGCTTCATTCACTCTCGACCATGATATGTCGTCTTTCACTTGTCGAAAATATTCGCCATGTGCCATGGCAATACCTAGCACAAACGAAAGCGGTTCTTGAGAGGATTGTTTAATGGCGGGGATAACCTTGACAATAATATCCCATTGCCCGGAGGAAAGTTTAAACGCCTTGTCATTTTCTGCTGCTTGTTTAAGGCACAACGCAAAAGATATTTTATCTGACTCTGAAGAAACCGCAGATAAGGCGCGAAGAAGAATCTCAACCTGCTCGGGGGAAAGTATAAGTTCCCTGTTATTTTTTAGACAGGCGGAGATCGCTCTGGCGATTCGAGCCTTGTCTGAATCCGAGGAAGCACCGGAGATAGACTTAATAAGCGTATTAAGCCATCCGGCAGTAAATTTCAAACCGCTAGTATGCTCAAGACAAACAGCTATCGCCTCTGCAATAGGTCCCATATTGTCTTTATGGGCGCTTGTAAAACTGGAAAACAACAGGGAAAGAAAATCCTCATTGTGCGAAGCGGCAATACCTATAGCATAGGCAGTGAGTTTTTGTTCTTTGGGCACTGAGGCGCGCTTTAGTTTTCCAAACAGTATTTTGAAAAATTCTTCTTTCCTGGAAACAGCAATGCCTACCGCATCGGCAATCCGTTGGTTAAGGGCATCTTCCTGCCGGTAGAGAGTATTCATAAGGGCGGATAGCTGGGTGTCGGTTACTTCAAGCACCTCCTGTTGCTCTAATGCGGTAATGACAAACTCCACCAACTCTCGTTTTGTTTCTTCGGTTGAGCTGCCGGTTATACCATTAATAAAAACCTCCAGTTGCTCTTGTGTAAGCGTAAGCATCTTATTATGTTTAATTGCATGGGTAATGGCAAACGCGAATTTTCCTGTCGAAACAAGTTCTACTTTGTCGGAACCCCCCGGCGGAACAGCGTTAAGCATAATTTCAAACTGCGCAGGCGATATCGTAAGTTCCTCGTTAGCCAAAAGGGCATAACCGATAGCGCCGGCAAGCATTCCTCTTGTTTTAATATCTTCGGTTTTGCTCAAGCGCTGTATAAGCATATCCAGCTGGGAAGGATTGAGTTTAAGTTCCTTATTTATTTCCAGGCTTTTTCCTACTACGGCGATTAATCTATCGCCATAACCCGTTGGGGCTAGGGGAATTTCCCGTATGAAGGCATCTAACTGACCGCTGCTAAAACGCACGCTCCTGGCTAGGGCAACATAAAATACATGGATGAATTCCTGCCGTGCTGCGCTGGGGCATGCCATAAAATAATCTATTGCGGGCTGGATAAGTTTCTCGTTATGTTCTAGGGTGCTACCGATAGTCCACAAAAGTTCGCGCAAGGCCTTAGTATCGGTTTCATAAAAGCTAATGATTGGCTCAAGCAACGCCTCGTTATTGGCAAGGGCGCTGCTAATTGCAAGGAGCACATTTGTCCGGGCGGATGCCCTGGGGTCTGAAGAAATGGACTTAAGACATTCTAGAAGTATCCGCAGTTGGGAAGCATTTATTCTAAGCTCTCGAGTGTTAACCAGGGCCCTAGAAATAGCATAAGCAAGCGTTCCTTTAAGCGCTTCGCTGCCGGAAGGAATAGCCCCAATAAGCGTATCAAGCTGTTCGGATGAAAGCACTACCTTCTCATGAGAAGCTAACAGCTTATGAGCAACTAACAGCCCTCCTAAGACTTCGATGCAATGCTGCCTGGTCTCTGCCTTGATATCAGGATCGGATACCGTACGAATATAACAATCCGCCTCAAACTGCTTGTCTGTCATGCCTTGACGAGCAAGGAACCATAACATTACATCATTATTTCTGGATAGTTCAACAAATCTGCGCGTATCTCTCTCTCGTAACATTGGTTCTATTTCATCAGCTTTTCCTGACACTTCGTGATAGAGCTCATGTTCTAAGCCAATCCCTAAGAGCACATCGCCTGAGTTTACCTGCTGGCTATCCAATTGGGCATATATCTTGTCAACCCCCCTGTTAATATACATAACATGGTTTACGAGGCAATCTCCGAATAGCCGTTCGGAACGCTGCGGCCGTATAATAACAAAAGGTTTAGAGCGGTCTAATGACGCGAGATCTTTATGTCCTAATGCGGCGCTTAGGCTTGATGTTATGCAAAGAAGATAAGAAGCCATATCCTCTCCGGGTACGGTCTGGATAAAAAACAGCCTTCCTTTTACCTCAAAGATCCTGAAACCATATTTTCTCCTATGGGCATCGGTTATAGGGTCAATTTCCTTGCCGTCAGGCGGAAGATTTTTCCTCTCAAGGCGTTTGCTATATGCCTCCGCTTTCTGCGCAAGCGCATCTATATCATCCTGGTTAAGGATGCTGTCCTGGGAATCATCCATATACATACCGTCTTCCCACTCATCGGGTATGCCGTGGGTAGAAAACTCTTCCTGAGGCACATGGAAAGATTGGGCAAGGGCTATAACCGGTCCGGTAGAAGATACCGTGCTTTCAGTTTTGGTATCTTTTTCCGAGAGAGCTACTTCTTCTATCTTTGCCATATCAACCGCTACGGATGAAGGTAACGGCGTTATTTCTTCCTGTGACGTAGAAATTGGCTCAATAGGCACCGCTGCTTCCTCGGAAGCTCTATCTGCCACCTCCTGTTGCGCTGCCATGTCAGGCGCTATGGGTTTTGCAGGCGGCAGTTCTTCTTCGACAGGCAAAGTTATCTGCTGAACGACCCCTGCTTGATCTGGACTTGTATCGAGTGGTTTTTGCTCTATTATGTCTGACTCTATAGGCCCGGCTGGCGGAACTATTTGCTCGACGGTTTCAGTAATTACAGGTGCAGTTTTTATGCTAGCAGTAACCACGGCACTAACAGTTCCCTTCTGAGTTATAAGAGGCGTGTTATATTCGTCAAATTCTACCATAAAAGCAAGGACTCCTTCTTCGCCTCCCGGATCAATAGTAAAATTATAATCGCGGGGTTCATCAGCCATAAGCCACACAAAACCCATATCATCCAGTGCCGACTGAACGGCCGATTTATTAATCTCTCTTTCTTCTGTTTTTAGGTGCTCAGATACAACAGCCAATATCTTCGCCCTATGGAGATCGGTCATTTTTCCGTTTCGCAGGGATTTTCCTTCTTTACTGGTAAGAAGCGGCGGGACAAGGAAATCAGGAGCCTCGGTTCCGAAGGCAGATTTCAGCTGGCGAGAATCTGCTATGGAATCATCAAGGAGGCTCCTGATATAGTAGTCCGGGGCGATCGAAGTGACAATAAAACACTCTACGACTAATATCGCTATTAGCCTCATAAACCATGCTACGTTGTAAGAGTGTTTGGTATACATTTTCATAGTCCGTTTTTTATAACATTGTATCTATCGTTGCGTCTGTTAAAAATTTTGTCCTATCGCCTGAGGCGTATATATCCGCGATAGAAATAGCTGCTAACATCCCCAAAAAGCGTTTTTTAAATATTTCTTTATCATCCCTAAGAAGACCTTTTGCTGCCAGTTCTTCGGCTAAGGCGCTCACAAAATGCTGCAGTTCATCGGAAGCCATTTTCCCCTGATGTATATTCCATAGGTCAGCATGGGCCTTTATAAGAGCTCCGACTACCTCTATGCCAAACTCATCATAGCCGAGTTTTCTTAGCAGGTCTTTTGCTAACATCATACCCGGTTCATAATGGTTTGTATCAACCAGATGTCCATAATCATGCAGACTTGCGCTAATAAGCAATATCTCTTTTTCTTTTTCCGATAAACTGCCTACTACCTCACTTACTCTTCCTAATGATTCGGCACTTGCCCCGACCTCAGGATTAGCGAGAAAATACGAGGGGTCGTTGGCTGCTAACCTATCGCAGGCCTTAGCCATTATCCCGATATGTTCGCGGCGCGTTCTCATGTCTCCCTTATCCGATATGGGATATGCGGGACTTGCCTCATCGATTCTCCCAAGCGGGGTTATCTCTTCAAAGAATTGTAATAAATCCGCGGTTCTTAAGTTTTCTTTTTTACTCAAAATTTCAGCAAATCTCTCATTTGCACTATCCGTTATTTTTTCGTGTTCTGCCAAAATAGTACCAAGTCTATCTCCGGCGGGTGCAAGGGGCTGGGTTTGCACATATGTTTTTCCCCATATCGTTATTTTTCCCTGTTCTTCCCAATGCATATATATTTGTACGGTATCTTTATCTTTAAAATTCAAATCATCAATGGCGATGCCGACCTCATATCCGGGAAATTTTTTTATAACATCATCTATGATAAATGTCCCATATCCCTTGCCTCTGAATTCGTCCCTGATACTGAACATAACTATGTAAATTCTCTTAGCAAGTTTTTCAACTTTTATAGAACCGACGTGCCGGCTATCGAGGAAATATTCGACATAATATTCATTATTGATTTCTGTGAGCCTGGCTTCCAGAGTCGGCGTTGATGATACATCGGCAGGTTCTTTATATACGGCTACATATGCCCTAATCGTTGCATCTCCCCTTTCTTTTGCAGCCTTTAGTCTATGCAACCCGTCTATAATCCTATGTTTTGTTCCTCTGGTAATAACTATGATAGGAGACGCCTCTGTAGTAAGAGCGGCGTATCTATCGACTTTCTCCCGGTCGGTAGAACGCATTGCGCTTTCTCTGAATAATTCCTCCGTGTCCAAATCCTTTAGTTCCCAGTCAAGGTGTCCAAAATATTTGCGCACATGTCTTATCGTCTCTGCCTTATGGCCGCTTTCCATAAGCATATCTTCGATAAGCAGCCACTGCTTTGTCATATGAATATAATTTCCTATTTTCGATTTTAAATCCTCTTTCAACTGAGGCTGCCCTGTGGCAAGGTCATATCTTGACGCCAGATGCACAAACTGCATAAGGTCTCTTCTAAAAAGCTCATCGGGTTTTGTCTGTTCGATTATTTTCTTGGCCATGTAGACTACCAGGGGGATATTGGCAAGCCAATCCTCTGACTGCGCTATAAGCTTGAGCGCCCGATAGAAGGCATATTTGAGGACGATTACCTTATCTGTCTTTAATGCAGCCGGAACTTTTCCTTCAAAGTTCAATATATTCCGGCATACGGCTTCTATATCAAGGTCAGCCGTGGCTGGCGAGCCGCGGGCAGGTGTAACAGGTTGGGCTTCTGGAACGGTAACTGACTCAAATGGTTTAAGGACTTGTTCTTTGAGGAAATCTCTGGTCTTCCTGGCAAGACGCCTCTTAACGCATTCCTTCATTTCATCGGTCGGACGGGCAAGTTGTTCCTTTATTTTCGCTTCACGCTCAAGCCGCTCCGGATCATTAAGAAATGCTCTGTTTTCTTCATCAGAGCGAATGGATAAGAAGCGATTGCGCATCCTAATATATGTATTAACATCATCACCAATCCAATATTCTGCTGCAATATAGGTTTTGAGCCTGCTCAACGGATCCTCTAAATCAAGTTTGAGAAATCCAATAATAGCGTCGTGGTAAGACCCTGCGTTAATATCCAGGAGTCGCTCAATCGGTGTTACTTTTTCTTCTGCAAGTACCAGTTTTGGTTTTATCTTATCATCGGACGATATATGACATCCCTCAAATGTACCAAGGACTGTACTTAATGCTGCTAAAAATGTGTTATATACTTTACCGCCAAAAAAATCTAATTTGTTCATCTCGTCGCCTTCAAATCTAAGCAACATATCAATATCATTGATATTACCTAAGTTTCCCGTAGCGAGATATTTACTACTCCCGTACACGAATACTTCTATGTTAATCCCTAATTTTAAACTCGCTATCTTGGCAGACATTTCAATAAGTCGCTCAAAAACCGCAATATCTATTTCGCCAACGTCATAGCGATATAATAGCCTGGTTGGGAGTTTATACTGAGTTGTAAAAATATTGGTCGCCTCTTTTGAAATCCAGCCTATCTCACTTTCTGCCATAGCCAGGAGCATATCTAGGGCTTCTTTTGCTATCTCCTTATCACCCTCCCTTACTAAACCAACTAGTTTTTTTGCTAAGGCGTTAGCTATCTGGCGATCGCGAATAAGGTTAAAAAGATACCTATCTCCCCGTTTAAATATATCTTTAATATCAGGCCATGTTGATTTTTTAATACCTTGGGAGTTTTGTATAGGATAAGTTTCTGTTTTATCATCTGCTGCCGGCATCTGTGAATCATCAGAAGCTTCGCCTGCCTTTTTAATGAGCTCTTTTGCCCTGGCCTTATTGGATGTGTCGGTCAAAAGAGGCGGCACAAGAAAATCAGGAGCCTCGGCTCCAAAAACAGGCTTCAGCTGGCGAGAACCTGCTTTAAAAGAACTATCGAGGCTCCTAATAGCGTAGTCAGGGGCAAGGGAAGAAACAATAAAACACTCTACGGCTAATATCGCTATCAGCCTTACAAACCACCTTAAACCGTAAGAGCGACTATTATTCATACTGCACCCTTATAATTGTTTTAGTACTTTCCCGGCACTCGGAATAATGCCCTTGGGCTCGGCAGTCTTTCCTGACGGCGGTAATTCAGCTTGCCCGGTATGCGCTTCATGATTGGCCAGCCACAAGGCTGCTATATATTTCATGGCCTCAGCAAAAGTACCTACTGCATCATGGGTAAAATCCGCCGCATGGGTGACAAATCCGGATTGCCAAGCCGCATCAGCGTCATCTTTTACCATAAATTCTTCTAACAAATGTGCTAATTCATGGATGATAATATTGGTTGTGATATCGGTAGTTACGCGGTCAGGTTTACCAATCCCGGCAGCAATAGATTTCTTAAGAAACATGGTATGTTTGTCTTTATAAATTTTAAATGCCCCGGCAAACCGCACGTCATCGGTCACTAATATAACCTGTTCAATACCAATAAGCGTACCTATGGAAAGTGCAAGGCGCACCAGTTCCTGCTCTTCGGGAGAATAGCTTTTAGAATCTATAATATACCTTTCGGGGTTTTTCATCTGTTCGTGCGCTGTCTGGATAATACGGGACTGGGCTATTTTTTTATCATAATGCGGTATGGCCCTGCCACGCGGAATATTTATTTTTAGCAGTCCCCCCAATCTCAACAACTCTTCCTGTTCTATTGCCCTCGTTTTATCAATCTCCCGCTGTAATGCTAACCTGCGGCCGATGAGGCTGACACGCTCTTCGGGATAAAGGGGATCCGTCACTACCTCAAGCATAAGTATAAGCTTAAGGAACTTTTTCTCCTTATCCAGTTTTCCTGCTTCGCCAAGAAGGCCTCTAAGTGCTTTATCTGTAATTCCTTCATATTCTCCCCCGTTGATTAAAGAAACAAGTTCTATTAATGTCTTGTCGTTTAAATCAATGGCGCTCCAATAATCATCGTTGGTCTCCCATTCGACAGGGAAGTTTTCAAAAATAAACTGGGGGCTTGTCTGGGTTAACGTTTTATATGCGATGGCCTTATAAAATTCGATCGCAACATATTTTTGAATAAACGGAAGGTAATAATCTTCCCTCTCAAAAGAACTTCTGCCCCGTATGAGAGGAAGCGGTATCTGGATATTAATCCCCAATTCTTTGATATGGCCGCGCAATGAATACGGGATTAAAGCGAGGTATTCTTCTTTAAGTTCGCTTACCCTGAGCCCTGCCCTATCGATAATCTGAAGAGGCATATCCTTGGTACCTATGACCTGCATCTTTCCGAAGTTCATGGGATTACCCTCAGGTGTGGTTACAACAAAATCTGACTCGCTTAAGAGCTCATGTTCCACTTCTAACAACCGCCTCTTTCCCTCTTCGTCAATAAAATATATCTTGAAGGAATCGTTTTGCGAAAATCCCGCAAATGTCTTCCATGCGCGCCGGGAAAGCATCTGGTCTAACTCGGGTATGGTGTTTTCGGCGCTCTTTATTCTGCGGACAGTCAACCCCTGAGGAATCTTCTCATCGTTCACTTTCCTGATACCTGTGAGTTTTACTCCTACAATCTTTCCTCCATCTTTAACTACCGAAAAAATAAACATAAAGGCCCGATCTTTGTTTTTATTGATGATTTCGAGTCTGTCTATTCCTTCAAAGAAAGTAAATTTACCCGTGCCGAAGAACCCGGAAAAATCAATCTGTTCTCCAATTGCCTTCGTTGATTTGTTTATAAGAAGGGCCACCTCTTTAAGGGCACCAGTGCCGTTGTCGCTCATTTCTTCGACATATTCTTCCCGCCCCGATTCATTTTTTTGTAGATAAAAGTCAACTACGAGTTCTTGCGCCTGCGCGTCTTTTGAATTCTGCGCAGCCTCTGCGGCATATGCGCCCGATTCCCTTTGGATAGTAATATTCTTTCTGATCTCGGCTTCCAAGGCCTCGGAAGGACGCGGCAGAGCAGTCTCATTGCGTTGCACTTTCTCTAAATATTCGAGGAGGTATTCTATATCCATTATGTTATCGTCATCCCCGCTTTTTGGACGTTCCTGTTCAAGTTTGATAAGCTGGGATATATACACTCCTCCTTCGGGAGGCGCGATGTCTTCGCCTTCAGGAATAAATCGCTCTTTTGGCATTACCTGTTCGACATCATTAGTAAGAAACACAACAAAAGCCCTTGCATCGGCTAATTCATTGTAATACCTGGGGTCGTTAAGAGAGGCCCGTAAAGTATCAAATTCGGCTTTCCTGAATGCCTCGCGCAGCTTCATAAGAAGCGTTATATGCCTCGGCATCGGTTCGGGAAACCCGGGGGATGTTTCGCTTGCAAGGCGGGGTTCTAAGAGTTTTTTAAGTTGCCTGATGACAGTCTCATGCTTTCCCTGACTTATAGAGCTTGCCGCATTGAGGAAGAGGATAATTTTTTCAAGTTCTCCTAAGTCGGGTGCTGCTAAGCCGCTATGATATGAAATTAAGTCCTTTACCAATCCGGTAATAATATTTATGTCATCAAGCTTGCTTTGACTGGTAATATTCCATCCAAGCCCGATAGCAAAGTATGCCTCCGGCTCTAATAGCTTTGCATGAGAAAACTTCAGGTCCTGATTGGCTGCCATGAGAAAAATATTGCTGAATAATGACGTATAATATATCCGTTTTGACTCGGCGTCTTCCTGGGCAATCTGTGCCTTGACTGATTCAAGATGCTCCCTCAGTTGAGGGGTGAGCGCAGGAATCCTTGCGGCAAATGTATCAAATGGCAATGAGGTTAAATCCAGAGGCTGGTCGTCAAGCGCCCGTTTAAACCTATTTCTGATTTCCCTTTCCTGGGTTTCGTAAAGTTGTTTGATATGCAACCGCAATGTTTCGGTCAGTCGATTATCCGAAAAATATTCTTCTATAAGCGCAACAAATGGCTGATATGCATCTTGGGCTTGAGCGATAAACATATCCCTCTTTGGCAGTATTTCATTTTCCCAAAGCTCAAGTGCCCGGCGTAATTTTTCTTCATCTTCGGAAGCCTTTGGCTGGGGCGCAGCACCAGAGAAAGCTGCCCAGGGATCAAGAAATACGCTGTTCCTTGTATCAGGATCAATAAAAACAAAACAATCTCCGTTTATCTCCGATGTCATAAATATAGGAGAAATCAGGCGTTCATCAATGGGGAATACTTCTCCTTCGGAATTGATGAGAACGCGGCGGGGAAAATCACTTTCAATAAATGCAAGGATAAACGTCCTGCTTTGGTTGATGGCAATCCCGCGATATGACTGTTCGGCCTGGTCAAGGTACGCTCTGATTCTTACATTGCGAATTCCGCTTCCGTCTTTCTTTTCCTCATACCATACCTTATCTCCTGCAAGTGACATCAGGTTGTATTCGCTGGCGGGATCCTCTGTCTCCCATACCTTTTTGTTTTCCAAATCAAACAAGTAATCTAGTCTACCATAGGGAGTTGGCATATTAACCAGCATGGAATTTTTTAATACGATCGTCTGGGTCTGGTTAGTCGGAGGGTTAGAGGCATATTTAAGCCATCCCGCCCAAAAAGTTGCACTCGCAGAGATACTACTGTGTGCCTGAATCGGCATATTTAAATCCCAGATTGTTTTTAAATCTACCTCATATTCTTCCCAGAAACGCGGCGGATTAAAACCGCTTTTCGGTTCTACAAAATCATTAACGGTAATTGTAATAACGGAGCGGGGATCGTCTTTTTTATAAAGATATGCATTAGGTCTTTGCTCGCCAAAAGGTGTGGCTATTACATATATGAATTCATCGTCGGAAGCGATTTTAATGTTATCTGTGCTCAAGTTTGAAATAATCGTATCGCCGTCATTTTTTAATACCATATAGGTTAGGGAGCCGTTTTTCTTGATCATTATGACCTTGCCGGAAGAGTCAATTTCAATGTGGTCTGCCTTCTCGGCAAGTATTTTTCCTTTCGCCAAGCCAAATAAGATAAACTTGCCTTGTAAATCTTTCCAGATAACGAGATCAGCATTTTCGCGCACTACGTATTCGCTATACGTACCCGCTGCCGTCAACGGCTGCATATCTCCTGATTGTGCATGGTCCTTGAATAGGAGATTCCCGTCGCGGTCTTCATGGATGGAATACCTTTTGGAAGAAGAAAAATAACTCTTACGCGCATCTTTAGCGGGGGGATAATATTTATTCTCTTGTATATCATACACACATTGCTTTCTATGACTTCCTACTTTTATATCAAGCGCTACTAACCTGTCGGTATGCGCAAGAATGCGAACGTCATCCTGCGAAGAAATGCTTTGATGCATGAGAACTTTCTCATGCTGAATGTCTACTATCTGTATAATTTGGAAATAACTCGGTGTATATACTGCGAAGGTATCGCTGTTTATTCTCACTATCTCGTCATATAACAAAAAACTAACCGGCGCTTTATTTTTTGACTCATCAATAATAAAATTTCTTCCTGACGCGTCTCTGCTTATTACAAACCTGTTCGGTGCAAAGACAGGTTTTATTTCGCTCACAAACGCCCGCGTAGACGATATAAAAACCGGTTCGCCCGGTTTCTCCGGGTTAAGATAAACGACATTGCCGCTCGTGCGGTTAATAAAAACAAAATATGTTCCGTCAAAAACAGCCTCAGGATATTCCTTTTCGAAAAATGGAAGCTTTGAAATTTCTTCTGCTGCAATTGTCGTTCTTCTCAGTTCGTAATTTCTTCCGCTTGGAGATACCACATAATAGCCGAAAGGCCTTCCGTCCCAAATACCTCTTTCCTCTTCAAATATACCTGTATCCTGAGTTCTTATACGGCCGTTATGTGCGCTTACGAGCGGCGTACCCAGGGTAAACGAGATTATCTTCCCCTTAAAGGGTATGCGCGCTCTTATCGTAACGTCAACCGCTTCCGGATTTGCCGGGTTTGCATTGTCAATCACCATTTTACTATCACGATGTCTATATACGCCTTTTTGCTCTAATCTCTGTAACGGGTCAACTCTGATAGGTCCCTGGATAGGCCCGGGAGAATCTGTATAGAAAACTCGCAGCATCCCATCCCGTCCAAACTCTTCTGCATAATCAGAGTGGGGAGACGTACCGCTCAGAGGAGAACCTCTCTCAAAAAACCGCTGTATGCTTCCGTCTTCAAGCATAATCTCAATATAATAAACATTGCCGTGATTCTGCCATTTTGTGGCCACTGACTTTATTTTTTTCCTCTCGATCTCGGTAAGCGTCTGCTTTGCCTTATGAAAATAGACATGCATCTCCCCATTTTCAAATACCGCTGCGGTATAACTACCGGATGAATCCGTATGTAAATATTTAGCTGATGAATAAATAACATTATTTAAACCATCTAAATTTAAATCAAGCAACTGCAAAAGACCTGTCTGTTTGTTCTGAATAAACATAATATTAGGCGCAAACGGATTCATTGAAAATTCATAAACATCGTGAGGGAGCGGGATTCGCTTAATCAATCTTCTCTTTATGAGATCTATTACAATAAGGTTTTTATCTCCGGAGTTGGTTATTTCAAAACAGGCAACATAAGCGCTATCACTGCTGAATTGGAAACCCATATAGAAATCCGTAGAAAGAGGATAACCTCTCCCGCCGTTCTCGGTATCAAATACAATTGATTCTTGCTTGGCAGAAGAAGACTCTAAACAAATTCGTTTTTTGTCTGGGGAATAAACAACCCGCACCTTACCGGCTAGAGGTTTAGTCTTATTCACAACGCCGTTTTCGTCGATTTGAGCAATGGACAAAATATCTTTCTGGGCATCAAAAGGATCTATATACCGTATTAAATAATGTCCGTTGCTAAGATATTCAATACTTCTTACATTCCGTTCTATCGGATTAGTAGTACCTGCGTACACCAGATCTCCGTTTTTAAGAACTATATATTTCTGTTGCGCATCCGAAGGAACCTGGTTGCCTGCCGGACTTGTCTTCTGAAGCTGTAAAGGTGCTTTAATGAGAAATGAATTAACGGCATCCGAATCGATCTCTCCGCTGCTTTTTTCAAATTGAGGGTGCATATCTAACATTATATTTTGTTTTGGCGGAGTGACCTCATAGGAAGTAATCACGTGTTCGGCGGTAAGAATATTCACCATTTGAAGAAGCGAATTAAATTCTTTTTCTTCTTTTTTGTTTAAACCGCCGGTCCTTCGTTTGGATAACTCAAGCAATCGTAGCGTTCCTTTGACGGCAGGAAGTGCAATAAAACTTTCGGTTTTTATAATCGGAAGCCTGTCTTCCTTACGCAAGAGATGCCAGAGCCTGTTAAAAACAGAGATATCTTTTGTACTTTCAGGGGTAAACGGGATGATAACCAGAGGCAGTCGTTTATCTCCGCCAAGGCTGAGGCCGGAAACTATCTCGCCTCCGAGCTCCCTTAAATTTAGCGCTCCGCTCCAATCAAACAACTTCTCATGAATAAAAACCATGCCTTTTTTGTCTTGGGGAAGCGCAAGTTTTGTAAATTGGTTATTATGAGGAAGTATTGCATAGCCCTCGTCTCTTAATCCGATTATTATTTGTGCAAGAGATTTTTGAGCCTTACTTCTTATATTTTTAACGGCATAGTCATAGTTTTCGTTGCTTTTAACAAGGCCGTCGAGTCCCACGACAATGGTATTTACAAGTTTTACCTTATCAAGATTAGAAAGGCTGGGATGGTATATTATTTGTGAAATGACATATTCTATTGCAAGTTGAAAGTTGGAAATTTCACCCGGCTTAAGGTCTAAGGGGATAATAATATTATCCCATGACTCAGGCACATCCACCAATTGCCCGAGCTCAAGCATCAATCCCCCGGTTGCCGTCGCACTTTCCATAATATCTGCAGGGATGTCAATCGCAAGGATAACCCTGCTATTACGGGCAAATGACACCCTGTGAGGAAGCGTCCTATCTTGCACCACTTTAAGTTTTTTCAGTTCTTCCTGCGCCTCTTCGGCGCTCAACACTTTTGGATGCTTTGTGCCTTCCTTCGGAACAAACATACGGGAAATAACCTGAGCATCCATGCCTACGCCGTTATCCATAATGTTAACAGTATGGTCGGTAACGACAGCATAGACATATCTTCCGGCACTTTCATCGGGGGTAAAAGGCGGGCTATCGGGAGGAATTATAATCTCTTTCTCCTCAAATCCGTTCACTTTGCTTTGTGTCTTATCATCTGTTTTTTTCGTGGTGACATTGACTGACGTTACAAAGGGGAATATCTTATGTATCCCATCAATCAGGCTTTTCTGCGAGTTACCGTATGCGGTATCGGTTCTTGGGATTTCTGACTTGGTAGTTATTTTCACCACGGTCCCGTGCTCAATCTGATCTTGCGCATATTCTGTAAGTTCCAAAACCGCGCTTTGAAATTCTTCAACTGAAACTTTTTTAATCTGAATATACCACTGGCCCTTTATATCTTTGAGGATAGTAAGCTGATATGGCGTACCGCTGTCCTCTCTTGTAAACACATCAATCCTGTCTTCTCCCGCAGATTCAAGCCATGCGATGATCTGTTTGACGCCTTTTCCGTGTTGGCCGATACTAAAACCGAGGGCATCAAGGCTGTTAGCAATTGCCTCATACGCTGCCTGGGCCCTTGGATTCGGGCTCTGACCGATGATTTCTATGGCCAATCTCGGGTCAGAATAGGTATTGCCGTTTATAAGATCTATGAGTTCTTTTGTGTAACTTCCTTCGGCAAGTTTTTGATAAATAGCCCCATAAGCCTCCTCGCCGGTGAGTTGGACAGGTAAGCCCAATTTTTCCAAAACTGTCCTTAAAACCTCTTCCTGTAAATCGCGTTCTGCAAGTCTGTACTGCGCATGGACAAAGTGTTCAAGGTCTACGCCTGAAAAATTCTGTGCAGGGTCGTTATGCACAAATGCCGTTAAACTCCTTTTTACAGTAGCAGGATCTGCTGAGACCCCGACAGTTTCAGGGAGAGGCTCCGGCATAATCGGTTCAAGGCCTTCTGGAAGCGGGAACCGTATCTGTATGCGGACATTTTCGCCCGCATTCTGGGCGATTACCTCACCGCTTACTGTCTCAATCAAATCATGCAAAAGCGGGCCTGCATACCAGGGTTCTGACCTTGACCTCTTTGGTTTGAAGATCGTGTCCAAGTCAATATGCCCTTTATACGTAATAGTAAACAGGGTCGAACCATCTTCTTCTTTGACATTTATATATAAATCCTCATCTTTTGCTTTACAGCGAAACATATTGAGCATAATGTTATCCAGGAAAAAGTCATCTAACCAGAGCCTTGTCCCCGGTTCAACCATAAAGTGAAACTTTTCATTTCCGGACATTCGCGAACTTTCTGCCGGATAGGAAGAAATATCTAAGAACTCTTTGTCGTAAAACTTCTGGCCGTATAAAAGTTTTAAAAGAATCTGAGCCTTTGAAGCTAATTCATTGGGAAACTCGGCATTTTTTCTATCTTTCTCTTCTAAGTTAACGCCTTCTAATGCCTTCTTCAGCCTTTCAGCGGCATTTACAAAAGCTTGCACCTGGTCAGAGATTGCACCCACCCAGCCATCCACCCTTTCAACCCACAGAATGTCATCTTCAAATCCCGAAAGCTGATGCTCAGAATTTGTATAGGTATGTATCATGCCGTATACTTCATTGGGCAGGTCCTCCCTGAAGGACCTTTCTATATAATCGCTTGTCCCTTGCGAAATTTTGCCATCATGACACAGGAAATACCAGGATGAACCTATCATCCCTACATCTCCTCCGAGTTTATGTATTGCATAACCGACCTGCCTTAATACCCTTTGATATTTTTCCCGCATTTCCTGCGTAATACCGTCTTTTTCTTTCAGGAGGTTTTCTTTAGAGCGGAGCAGAATCTGCGCCATTCCTCCGGCATCATATTTAAGGACCGCTGCCTGCCTTGGCGGTAAATACGAAAACACAATATCTTCTTTTTTTTCTACATCGCTAAGCGCAAGCAACGAAAGCAAAAGGTTTTCTATTTCTTCCTGCGTTGTGCCTTTTTCAAAAATAATATCCCTGAAAACCTGATAGTCTCCTGTACATATCGCCTGAAAATAGTTAGGAAGCATATTTTCTATCTTATATCTTATGCTTTTATGGCCAGTGGCCGTGAAAGATTCATATGAGATTGTCTCTCTTGTCTGTGTTATTTCTGAGATTTTGAGACTATATGCGTAGATTTCTTTGGCAATCCTCTCTGCGCGTTCCTCTGCATCCGGGATGCCGCGATTTGAAAGTACCTCATAAACCTGCCGTACAAGTTCTTCCGGAATCTGCATTTTTGTTTGTACAATACTCTTCCATTCAAGCGGGAGCCTAATTGAGAAACGCGCGCCTTTTGCTTCGTTATGCGCGGTGATTTCTCCGTCAAACATCTCAAGTAGCTGCCTTGCCCAGAAAAGGCCATACCCGCTGTGCTGTGGCTTTGTGCTGAATTTTCTCTGGAATATATTAGGCAATATTTTCTTATCTATACCACCCGCCTCATCTATTATTGAAATCTCTACAATTTGTTGCTCTTTATTAACGTTAAAGTAGACCTTGCCTTTAAATTCTGTCCCGTATTTTAACTGATACTGGTCAAACGCATTGTCCAATATATAAGAGACTACGAAGGTAAGGCCATAGGGTAATTCCAGATCTCTAAGGCTCTCCCTGTCAAAATCAGTCTGAATAGTAACCCTGTCTCCGTAGTCAGCAAGAAATACTTCTACGGTATTATGTATGAATTCATCAAAGGTAATAGGCATCTCTGTATTTCCAACAGCAGAGGATAGCCTTAAAAGCCTTAACATATAATTTGCTGCAACCCCCATCGTGAGGGCGAGACTGTCTAATTTGCTGATAAATGGTTCATATTTTTTCTTCTCGGACGGACTAAGGGACTCTATCTCTTTTCGTATCTGAGGAACCAGATAGCTTGCGACATAGAAGATACGGCCTTTATAATTGTGGGTACGCGCATTAAAAGGAAAATTCCTGTCGACATTTCCGAAATCAAAGAATGCGCTCATTTTGGAAAGTGTCTCTTCTATCTTTTTTATCTTTTCTTTATCTTTCACTTGCGGCGCAAATTCTGTTAATGAATCTTTTAATTGCCTGAGGCCTATCATAAGCCTTGCCTCAAAATCGTTGACACCGCCGTTTAAAAAGCTGACGTCAGCAGGTTTTGACATCTCTTTCCTGGGGAGGGAATCGGTGATAACCTGGCTAAGTTGATAGGGGACTTGAAGCCTTGCATATACCATCTTAAGGAGCATAAGGGGAAAATTCTCATCAGCGTTCTTTTCCACATAATCAATTCCGTATTTTGTCTTTATTTCAGGGTCAATATCCTTTGTGGATTTGTTAAAACCTGGTATCTGATCTTTTGAAATAATGCTCCCCGAGATAAAAAAGAAAAATCCTTTAAAGTTAAGCGTCTCCTTTTCATAACCAGAATTCGGATGTAACCTCAACATATTAAGAAGGTCCCTGCCGTCAGAACGCCTTATACCTGTTTGTTCGGTCCCGAACTCATAATCTGAAAGGATTATTATTTTTTCATCAGGGACACCTTTGGCCCGCAAATCTTTTACTAACCCCACTACGTCTTCGATAGTTCCCAACTTATGAGTGTTGCTAAAAAATCCTTTTACTGTTGCGCCAATAGCGTTTCTTATGAATGGTTTATCATCTGCTATTATCACATGGCAGTCCTTAAATTGTTCTATTACACCGGCTGAGACACCGACATCATCCGGTTTTATGGTAAATACCTCAAGAGGCAATTCTTCTTCCAGGATTTTCATATCTATAGCTTCCTGTTCCTCTGTCTTTTCTCCTCTTGCAAAAGCTATAATCCGCCCTTTTATAGTCTCAAATGCCCCTGTGTCGTGTTTTAGCTGAACAGAAATCTGACCCTCTAGATACATATCCCATAAATCAGGATAAAGTCTAAGTTGGCTTATTATCGGCGTATCATCGGCAGAATATATAACAACTTTTCCCTTAAAATTATATTTCCTGAATGCCTGTTTACAAAGTTGCACGCCGTTCACGGCATCTTGGTCAGGTCTTTCAGGATCAGAAACAAAGGTAAAAAGATCAAGCGGATCAAGCCTGAAATCAATCACTAAAAAGTTAATATCGGGATTGGAGGCCAACGCCTTAATCCCCTCATCCATACTATTTGCCGTTTCTATCGTGGAAATTTCAGGAGAGGACAGCATCTCCTTGGTCGCCTCAAGCATATGACGGTCATCATCGACAACAAGGACTTTTACTGCCTCAGGGGTATTTGCGGGAGCTGTTTGAGAACTCACTTTTGATATATTATACAACTCATCCCCTAATAGCTTTTGTAACTCTACTATAAACCTTCCTGTTTCAACTCTGTCTCCCTTTCTGATGCCGTATCTTTTATTATCGGTATCTGCAATCTCGGTTTCGTCGTACCTTATAGCGGAAAGATTGATTATATAATCCGCCTCTTTGGCATTTTTCAAAATAAAACCTTCAAAATCATTCCACTGAGACCCTTCCTGCCTGGTCAGAGTAAAACCAAAAACTTTTTTCGCAAATATATCTGCGAGGTTTTCTTCCTTTATACTATCTAAACTAATTCCGGACCGTTTAACCAATTGATGAAAAATCTCATGTGCATGGACAAACCCGGTCACTTTGTAACTAGCAGCCTTGGCAAGCTCGGGGGCAATTATCTTAAATGCCTCTTTTGATTCAGTTATATCTATTGTAATTTCATTGCTATCCGGATTATATTCACCATATACCACCCCGCCACGCTCAAGCGCCTTGGCTGTTAAAGCCCTGGGTTCTCTGATAAAAATATGATAGAAACGGCCCGGATAAAGTTCAAAAAGTATAATTTTTTCCTGGGAGTTAGCAAGTTGAAGCATATCGGATTTAGAATTGATAAACCCTGCTTCAATCTTTCCGCGAATACCCAAAGTTTCCATAACTTCAGGTTCGCCCAGTTTTGCCATTTGTATCGCTTGATATAAAGGAACAATGATAGTTTGCCTGGTCTTATCTTTTTTATAAACCGTGATTCCTATCTCGTTGCCGATTAGTTCTCCCGTGAGCGCAAAGGCAAGCGCCTTTGAAAGAACCTTGCCCTCAAGATGTGTCGAGATGGCAATATCAGGGACATTGATATTAAGCAATATCTCAAATTCAAATTCATAATTAATCACGCCTGCGTTATTAATACGTTTAAGAACAGCAGGGAGATTTATATGTTTTTGTCTCGCTGTTTCAATAAGGCGCCTCATATCCCTCGCTCTCAATTGACCTTCTATAGAGGCACCTTCTCCCGTTACCTCATGATAGAGCTCATGTTCAAGACCTGTCTGAAGAAGGAGTGATTTAGCTTGTGTATCAAGATTAAAGAATGACTCGTTTATGTAGATGAAGCGGTCTTTGGTGCAGTTACCGAAGAGGCGGGGGGAGCATGTGACGGTGGTGATGATATAGGGCTCATCTTTAGAGAGTCCCTGCAGGTCTTCTTGTGCTAATGCTGCCTCTAAGGCAGAGCCTATCTCGCCTTCTGTTTTTGTTATAACATCAGATTGGACGAGGAAGGTAACGCCTTGTTTTCTTACCACGGTGAATTGTATGTCTTTGGCTTTTATGTTTAAGGTTACTAGGGTTCCTTCTTCTGTATTGTTATACTGAGCTACTGCTTGTCGCAGTACAGTAATATCATTCTGTGATACTATCTGCTCCTGGCCTTGAGCATCTACTACGGTTATGGTCTGCTCATCAAGATAATGATTCGCTCTGCTCTCTGCGGGGATACGGAATGACTGGGCTGAGGCAAGGGGCGGAGTTGGTGCTGATGTTGTAGATTTAGCCAATTCCCATTTCATTTTTTCTTCTTCATATCTTGTTATAAGACCTTTCCATGCAGTAGCAACAAAACCATTTTCACCGAATATCTCGTCATGCGTAAACTGACTGCCATGAAATACATTTGAAGCGAGTTGTTGGACTGTCTCATAAAGAATGGATAATTCCTTCTCTTGAATAGCTTCAAACTCTCTCTCGTTGGATGTATATTGGGTACGAGTACTCAATGAATCATAATCAAAAGAGCAATAGCCCAAGTTTGAAGGCGATAACATAGATGAGAGGTCAGCACCTGTTAAAACTGAATGGGTAGCCCCTGTTGAGTCCATATATATGTGCAGCAACACAACAAGTACTGTATAGCGTTCAATAAATCTGTTAAATATTACTCTTGGGTCGTCGCCAATCTTTTGTCTAAAAAATTCCATATTTTTCATTATCTCTGAGATTCTCCAGGGAGCTGTTACGGTATAAGCAAAAAATCCCATATTATCAAGACCCACTTTCCATTTTTTCTGTCGCTCTACAGTCCCTTCCCCACCATATGTCGATACAAGCTTTATCATATCCGTCATAGGCACAAGAACTACTCCTTCCCGTATACGGATATAGCGCACTTCTACAGAATTCAAAAATGATAAATCCCTATCGCTTATTTTTGCAATAAGATGCGTTGGCGTAGCGCTATAGGCAGGGGCTAAAAACAAATCCTCTATTAAATCATGATTTATAAATTGTATTTTTTCTAATGCGGCATGTAAAGATTTACTTTCTAAAACATTTTTAAAAATAACCACCTTTGCTAATCCCCCATAAAGGGCAGGATAATATTCTTCATTAATATCATAAGGAACCTTGGAGCTCGATAGCGAACCACCGCCTGTTCCCTTAATCGTTACTGCCTTTTTGTTTACATCGGGATTAGTATGTAATGACCTCCCGTGAATCTGTAATTTATCTTCTCCGGGGGATACATCTGCCATCGGAGTTAGAATCACGCCATGTTCACTTGCCGATTCTTGGCTAACAGCCCCTTTCTTGATAAGAGCTAAGAGAATTTCTCTCTTTCCTTTTACCAGCACATTTCCCTGTTCATCTACAATATCCGTTAAAGGAATAATAACGCCCGAATCGATTGCTTCTTTAACTTCTAATACATCAAAAATCTCCTCTATTTTCCCAACCGTAAATATGCTGTCGGGGATAGCCTTTTTTGAAAAGTCAAAAAGTTCCGCCAGGGCTTTTTCAGAAATATCGGCTTCTTCTGAAGAAAGCCGCCTTGCAATATCCTCAAGGATATCTTCGAGCGATTCCTGTTCAACAACCTGCTCCACCGGGATAAGGGTTTTAGTCTTAATAATCTGACCCTGCGCGGCACTGACAATAGCTAAGAGTTCTCTATTTCGCTCTCCTTTTCCTATGGCATTAAGAATGTGTGGCACCACCTCATTTAAAAATCTAAATGATAAATCGCGATCTGAACGGAAATTTATTATATTATCCAGGGCTTCCTGAGGAGAGGAAATCCGTACTTCCCCAGTAAAATATCTGGCAACGGATATTAAATCTCCTATTCTGTCACTAAGTATCAAATCGTCAAAACCATCCTTGTGTTCTGTCATTATAACAGCCAGGGATCTAACCGCATCTTCCAACTCTTTCTCATTTACAACTTCATACCCGATTGATTGAAAAGAAGTTCTAAATTTTGTTAGCATGATATCAATAGGAGGTTCGGCCTCAAGAATAGTTGGTTTCCCAAGACGGGCCCAGACAACAATATTTCTGTTTTCTACAGTAGGGTAATCTTCATGTAGGTCATAATCCATATCATCATCTGTTTCCAGATTGGCTTCATAAAAACCGGCCACGGTAAATCCAACGTCTTCAAGCAATTTTTTATATTCCATAGGCAACATTGCGCAGGAATGTTTATGAGAATCTTTTTCTTCATCATAGGTTCTATATAAAATTGCAACATATCCGCCTTCTTCCAAGAGTTCTGTAACCTGCGCAAGAATTTGTTTTCTTTCTTCATATGACTTGAAAGTAAGCACATTGGCGAGGGTAACTATATTAAACTTTTCTACTGTGCCGTCTGCGCGTCTAAGTAATTCCTTCACCTTAAGAATATCGCCTTTGACTGTGCGTAAACCGGGAACATTTTTCGCTGCCTCGGCA
This sequence comes from Candidatus Omnitrophota bacterium, assembly GCA_043800345.1. Taxonomy (GTDB): domain Bacteria; phylum Omnitrophota; class Gorgyraeia; order VGKN01; family VGKN01; genus JAZDNB01. Next base: position 22,109 of record JAZDNB010000018.1, on the reverse strand, counting down.
AGCATCTCAGGTAAAATATCTACTCCCGTTACTTCGCTCGCACCATGTTCTACTGCATAGCGAGCGATAAGACCACGGCCTGTGGCTAAATCTAAAACCTTGCTTTTGCGTACATATTCCGGAGGGATTGCTCTTTCAAAGATAGATAAAGCAGCTTCTACCATACGAGGATTCTGGTCCAATATATAGCTTTGTATCTCTTCGGTTCTTGAGACCTCATCGGGAGATTCTTCCTTTAAAACACCCTCTGCTTCCTCAAGAAGTTCATGAGCTTTTTCTTTTCCGGATTTACCTGAGAGAAGCGGCGGGATTAAATAATTAGGAGCCTCATCTTTAAAAACAGGCTTCAGCTGGCGAGAGTCTGCTTTAAGGGGGGATGGAAGTCCCGAGAGGCTCCTAATATTTATATCAACTTCTGATATGGGGACTGGAGAAATGGAAAGTAAAAAGAACTCTATTATAATAATAGAGAGAGGACGTAAAATAGTTTTAAACTCCGGAGACTGCCAGCTGAGCATTTAGATCTCCTTAGCTTATTTAAAAAACTTTTTAAAACTATAAAGTTAGTGGAAATAAAAAAAGCCTTTAAACCAGCTATTAAAGACTTATGTATTCCCTATTAAAATATATATTATATTATAAGAAAAGTCAAGATTGGGAGGGAAAAAATATTTATCATCATAACATCTTTATTATTAATCAGTTATGAGTTTTTCTAAATGCAAAAGGCTCTTTTTTACCTTCTTACCTAACGAGTATCCGCCAATAGCCCCATTATTTTTTATAACCCTATGGCATGGAATTAGTAACGGAAATGGATTTTTCTTCAAAACCTGGCCTACTGCCCTCACTGCTTTTGCATATCCTGCCTTTTGAGCTACCCATTTATAAGAACGGGTCTCGCCTATAGGAATTGTTGAAACAACCTTAAGTACTTTTTTTTCAAAATAAGTAAATTTTATTGTTTTTTCTTTTGCAACCATCTTAATTACTACCAGTTAATAGTTTTTTTGTTCTCAATTTTTTGTGATAAGAAATGGCAAATCTATGAACCTCATCTCTTATCCTCTGCACCAAATAAAAGGCCTTCGAATTAGATGAAAGTTCGACAGGAAATTTTCTATAAGGCATAAAAAGCCTGTCAGGATTTTTTGCAAGTGCGACTACCGGAATTTCTAACCCCAATGCTTTAAGGACGCTTGAGGCACAGTTTAAATGCCCCTGTCCTCCGTCTATCAGAATTAAATCAGGTATATGCAGGCTTTCCAAGAGAACCCTCTTATACCTTCTTCTCACTATCTCTTTAATCATCGAAAAATCATCTATCCCTTCTACTGTCTTTATCCTGAATCTTCTGTATCCCGATTTATGAGGCTGGGCAACGACAAAACTGACCATGGCCCCTACCGCCTCCCTACCGCTCGTGTTTGATATATCAAATGCCTCGATTCTGTTTGGAATGGTTTTTAGGTTCAAAAGTTTTTTTAGTTCTTTCAGCTCGTCGGGGATATCGGATCTTCTCTTTGCTATGGTGGTCGAAAGCGAGGTAACCTGCTCGCGCACTTTTGCCGCTTCTTCAAACTGCAGATTCTTTGCCAGACGCTCCATCTTGGTTGTAAGCTCAGCAAGTAACAACTGTTTCTTCCCCTCAAGGAGCGCGATAATGGCAAATATATCTTTTCTGTAAGAAGTTTTGCTTATTGCCCCGATGCAGGGCGCATGGCAGAGGCCCAGCGAATAAAAGAGGCATGCTGCCCTTGGCATCAACTTGCAGCTTCTATATACAAAAATCCTCCGTATATATACCAGGGCTTTTTTAAGCAGCGTCGCGTTTGTATACCGGCCAAAATACAGGGCGCCGTCATTCTTTTTTTTTCTTGTTATAAAAACCCTCGGGAAATCTTCTTCTAAGGTTATTTTAATAAACGGATAATTTTTATCGTCTTTCAGGACAACGTTATAGCGCGGCTTTTTCTCTTTTATGAGGCTATTCTCTAATAAAAGAGCCTCGGCTTCGGAAGAGGTTCGGATATGCTCGATATCGCTGATATGGGAAACCAGGACTTCTAATCTCGGAGAAAATATATGCCTCTTTTGAAAATAAGAGGCGACCCTCTTTTTGAGGGATTGGGCTTTTCCGATGTAGATAACCGTCCCGTTTTCATCTTTCATCAAATACACACCCGGAGAATCAGGGAGTTGTGTTAGGATTTTTTTAATATCCATTTTGTGATTTTTTCAATTTCCTCAACTCTCAGGATAAAACAAAAAACAACAAACAGAAGCACTGCAATGATGATGGTAAGCAGCAAAACCATTAACTTGCCAAAGGTAGTAACGTAGGGAGTTATAAGCATAAGTTTATGCATGATGAAAAAGCTCACTATCCCCATGCCTATCGAGGCAATAAGCACCTTGGCAAAACTTCTTGTGATTCTTAATCCGTCAATACCGCGCAGGCGCCTGCGTAATATATGCGCCGATATAAAAAAATTTATCGAGGCACTAATGGATGTGGCGAGCGCAAGGCCTCCTATCTTAAGCGGAACCATGAGAAGAAGATTTAATACTACATTTAAGAAAAGGCAAAGACCGGCAATCTTGACGGGAGTTTTTGTATCCCTCATCGAATAGAAACATCCGGTCAATATTTTAATACCCGCATAGGCAAATAATCCCATGCTGTAATACAATAATGCGGTATGTGTAATAGAGGTTGAATAGGCATTAAACTCGCCTCTTTCAAACAAAATTTCGATTATAGGTTTACCCAGTACCATAAGCCCTACCGTAGCCGGAAGCATTATGAGAAATATCTGCCGCAGTGAAAACGAAAGTGTCTTTCTTAAGTCTGCTATATTATTGCTTGCCGCCTGACAAGACATGGTCGGCAGTGCCGCCTGCGCCAAAGATATCCCGAAGATAGCGAGGGGAAATTGTATGAGCCTGTTTGAATAATAAATTGCCGCAACCGCCCCCTCTCCTACGACCCCCGATAAAGACGCAAGCATGGTATTAATAAAGACGTTCAACTGGTATATGCAAGAACCGACAAGTCTCGGCACAAGGAGTCTGCCGATCGTTTTAGCCTCGTAAGGAATTTTGAAGGAGTCCCTTTCTAGTCGCATGCCCTGTTTTATAAGAGGCGCACACTGAAGTATTGCCTGGAGAAAACCTCCTGCGAGCACGCCGAGAGCTACCCCATATATGGGCAACATGAGCGTATGAAAAAAAATAACGGTCCCGAGTATCATAGTGACATTGATGATACCTTGCCCAAAAGACGGTATGGTAAAATGCCCGCGCGTATTGAGAATCCCCGTAGTAAATGCAACGATCCCCATAAGAAAAATAAAAGGAAAAAGCAACTTTGTTAACGCAATAGTAATATTTAATTTCTCGGGTTCCTTCATAAACCCGGGTGCGATAATCTTCACTATGAGCGGGGAAAACGCGAAACCTGCGATTACGATAACAATCAACAATATTGATATAATCACTAAAAGCGAGCTCGCCAGGCGCCAGAACTCCTTTTCAGTGTGCCTGAGACGAAATTCGCTTAAGATAGGGACTACCGCGGCATTGGTTGCTCCCTCTGCAACAAGATCTCTTAACAGATTGGGAATCCGAAAACTCACAATAAAGGCCTGGGCATAGAGCGCTGTCCCGAAGCATTGCGCTATGACCATATCCCTTATAAAACCAAGTATCCTGCTTATAACAGTGCCTATGCCTATAATACCTGCGGATTTAGCTATCGTAGTATGTGTGCTCATGGAATAAATCCCCGATTAGAAGTTGACAATCCCCTTGTACTGTGTTATAGTTTAAAACCAATTTAGATACCATTATATAAAGTTTCTATTAAAATTTAAAGGAGGAAATTAATGCCCATTAAAAAAGCTGCGTTCAAAGACATGAGAAAAAATAAAAAAAGACACTTGAGTAACATTTCTGTCCGTTCAAAGCTGAAAACTTTGGCAAAAAAACTTGACTCGCTTATTGCTGCAAAAAAAATTGAAGAGGCCAAAAAACTCTTTATAATAGTAATGAAGGAGTTCGATAAGGCTGCCGTAAAAGGCGTGATTCACAAGAATACGGCGTCGAGAAAAAAATCGCGCCTTGCGAAAAGATTAAACAAAATTACTACTCAATAACACCCTGTCACACAAAAGACTTACTAAGAAGTCTGGTACTTAAAATCTCATAGCCCACATGGGGGGTTATTCTGCTTCGTTTAAGTTTAAGGTCCAGATCCATCAAAAGCTTAAAATTTTCCGTAAGATCGTCAGTATTCATCTGCTTTGCATACCTGATAAGTTCCGGAAGATTTTTCCTAGGAATCCTTATAAGCCGCGATATCTCATATTCATTTTTTCCCGCATTTATAAAATCTTTGATCCGAAGAACCTGTTTAAAATTCCAGCATATTAAGCCAAGCAGCCGGGGAGGGTATTTTTGTATTTCGGCGTGTATATTATGTAAAAGCGTAAGCGCTCCCGTAATGTCTTCCTTTAATAAAGAATTTATAAAATCAAAAGCGGTTTTTTGAATACTGCTTCCTAGTAAATTCTGCACCTCAAGCCTCGTTATATGAGATTTTCTGCCGATATAGGTTATTAATTTCTCGAGTTCGCTTGCGACAATCCTAAGGTTATTTCCTAAAAATTCTACTATGAGCTCTATGGCGTCAGGTTCTATGGTCAAACCCGAGCCTTTAAGTTTTTCCCTAATCCATGTCAATAATTCTTCATTGGATAACAACCCAAACTTTTTTACGCTGGAAAAAAAACCGGAAAATTCTTCGGGGACTTTCGGTTTATTGGTCACAAGCATAAGACAGGTATTGGCGTTGGGGCTATTACAATATTGTATGAGGGCCTTCGCCTGCTCCTCTTTTAAAAATTCGATATTATATATAATTACCACTCTATGGCGACTCAATAACGGCAGGGTATGGGCAATGTCTATGGCATTTTGGATATTTATCTCTTTGGCATCGTGTGAGTATAGATTAAGGGAAAGATTTTTTTTACCTAAGAGGGAGTATATTATATTTTTTATAAATTCTTCTTTGCGGAAATCATCTTCACCGCAGAGAAAATAAAAAGGTTTATATTCTTCCATTGCCCCGGTTTTTGCCAATATGCCCGTGTGGATTAAAGGTAAGCGATTTTTCTACTACCAGTCTTCGACGGTCCTGTTTACTATTCTTCTTACAAAGTCTTTAATAGCATCTACTCGTGCACCAGATTCGGTTTTTGCTCCCGAGCCGGAAATAAAATAGGTGGTATCCCCCCCGAAATTTTCCTCTTCCCACATAACCGCAGCTTGTCGCCTGTCTTCAACTTTTATATTTGCAAGAATAACGATGCGGTATTCCTCTACTTCTCTTTCAACATCATAACGCAAAGGTTCGCGCCTAAAATCAACCAGTTGTCCTGTTACAAACAGATCCGCATTCTCTTCTTTTGCTACTTTCAAATTTCCGTCGTTTATAAAACTGTTTATAAGTTCGGTGGTAACATCGGTATCGAGTCTTACCTCGTACGTATTATTAGTAAACGGTTTCACGTATACGGTTTTAATATAACTCGGCAAAAGCCCTTTTGCAGAATAGCCGCATCCCGCAAGGAGTACGGATGATACTATAACGGCGAGAAACAAGGGGATAGATTTAGGTAATATATTTTTTTTCATCTTTTACGCTTTGATTTTCTTTTCTCAATAATATTAAGGCGTTCTAAGCTCTTTGCTGACCATTGCGAGTTGGGATATTTCTCTATAATATCCCTGTAATAAATCTCTGCGGAAGTAAATTTGCCCTGCTTTTCATAGAATAACGCGGTGCTAAAAAGATTTTCTATTTCTTTTTCTTGTAATTTTTGTATTGATGCTTGTGCTTCTTGTGCGGCGGCGGTATCGGGATGTTCTTTCACAAACTCCCTAAATTCTTCGATCGCGTCTTTTGTAATTTCCTGCGTATAGGAGGGCTTTAAAGAAGCGCGTTCGGAACATGCTGCTATCTGAAATCTTGCATCTGCTATGAGGCTGCTATTAGGATAATCGTCTATGATCTGCTGAAAAGACTCTTTTGCCTCTTGATAGCTTCCTATTTTTTTATAACACTCTCCGAGCCGAAATAACGCACGGTCTCCGTACTCACCGTAGGGAGAATTTTTCACTACATCCTGGAATACCTCTATTGCCTTATCTACCGCCGGAAGAAGTTCTATGCCCATAAGTTTCCTCTTTTTCCCTGCTAGGAACATCTCACCTATTGTAAACTCTCTTTCCACAGCTTCTTTAATTTTTTCAAATTTTGGATATTTTTCTAACAGCAGTTTATAAGCATTGAATGCCTGGTAAAAATTATTAAGATTTTCATGCGAGAGGCCCACGTAGAACTGTGCCTCGGGGGCGAACCGGGAGAGCGGATAATGCCTTACAAGCTTTTCAAATTCAGCAAGTGACCGTTTATAATCTTTTGCAATATAAAATGCCGTTGCATAATTAAACTGTTCTTCGGGAGTATCTTTTACCGCATATTTTGGATTAACCCATTTACCGGACTCAGGAGTCCATATCCAATATGCGCCAGACGGGACAGCAAGTATGTATGCAACCATCCCGACAATAAAACTTACCAAGAAAATTTTTCTCATATGCTTTAGTAAAGGTCTCGGAAAGGATAACATAAGCGAGTATATTTGTCAATATATTCATAATAATATGGGAAATGCAGCTACCCGATTAATTATAATATTACAGCTATCTAAAATGTAACAAAAAATCATTTAAAAAATAGTTGTTTATACAAAAAAGAGGTGGGGAATATATTACAAACGTGGGGATGAAGAAGATGCCGGTGAGTATTCGCTTGTAAAACGATTGATTTTAAGCCTATCTTTGTGTTCAATATTAACAAATTCAAGGCCTACAACATAATTTTCATTATAGGGAAGTTTCTGAACCCATACGACTCGTGCCATTGCAGTAATTTTATGAAGATTGGAATCAAGCGAAATCTCCAGGTTTAACATCGAAAACACGGGTAAGAAATAAGTAGAAACAAATCGTACGCCTCCTGCGCTTATATCCTTTGAAAGTCCCCCCTTAATATCATTACTAGAATTTTTATTTAATGATTTATATTGTACAGGAATATGGCATGCAACTCTTTGAAAACGGCGTCTTTCTTGTGGGCGCATAGTATTAGAACTATAATTTTCGGTATTTTCCTGTATTTCCCGGTTAAATTCTATCATTTTGAGCTTTCTTTTAATCGTTTTAAAAAGGTTTTAAATAAAAACTCCCTAAAATCCCCATTCAGAGGAATAGGGTTTAGGGAGTATAGATACATGCCTATTCGTACGACCCATTCTCTGAATGGGTCAGTAAAAATATATCATACGAAATTCGATTTGTCAATACCTATTTGAAATGGCATATTGAATATGTAGTACCATTAGATGTTATGGTAATTGCACCCTGTTTATCTGTCGTATAGAGAGCGATTTTACCGGATTGTTCGTCTATAATCTGCGCAAGACCAGCACTATCTTTTTGCCCTTTAGCCCTGCTTATCAGTACAATTTCCGGGGTAACCTGTTTGATAAACTGAAGACTTACAGGAGACATTCTTTTGCCATGATGAGGGATTTTTAATACATCCGCCTTAATAAAACTCCCCTGTCTCATCACATAATTCAACGCATCCTCTTCTATGTCTCCGCTTAAAAGTATAGAAAAGTTTTTATATACTACTTTAAGAACCGTTGAGCTGTCATTTGAGTCTTTATAGAATCCGGACTCGGTATTGTTTCTTGGCGGATGCAGGACAAATATGTTCACAGTATCGCTTATCTTGATAGCTTCGCCTTGATAAAGCGCTTCAACGCCTATACCCTTTTTTAATAATAATGCCTTATAATTTCTCATCTCTTGCGTAGTCGCATATACTCCGTTATTAAACACCCTGCCAATTTTAAGGTAAGCCATAATACTCTTTAGGCCGCCGATATGATCATCGTGCGAATGGGTAAGCACTATATAATCAAGACGACTAATGCCTTTGTGCAAGAGAAAAGGTACGACGATGCTTCTTCCTGCGTCCACATCCTTGCCCATTCCGGTATCAACCAGCATATTTTTCCCATCGGGGAACCGCATATAAATTGCATCGCCATCTCCTACGTCAAGAAACGTTATTTCAAATACCCCCCTTTTTTTGCCCACAACGGACGTATAAACAAAAATATTGATGACAATAAGTGCCGCTATAATAATCCTTGAGGGTTTTATGGGAATCTTTTTATAATTTAAGACGGATAATAGGAAAACATAATATATGATTATCCAGATAACCGAAGGTGTCCCGACGTAGGCATACGCAAACGGAACTTTTTCAAATCCCGTCACTACCATTTTAAGAAACCATAGTATCGGCCATAGAGCCTGGGCAAGTATGAAACCAAGATGCGAACTAATAAAACCGCAAATGACAAAAGCAATTCCACAGGCAAGCACAATACCCAACATGGGAACTACGAGTAAGTTCGCTAATACGGTAACCGGTGATAGTATGTTAAAATAATAGGCTATAAGGGGAGCAGTACCTACCCATGCACTGCATGACATCATAACAGTTTTTAAGAGATTCCGGACAAAAGGAGTAATATGTTTCTGTTGTAATTTTTCAATACGAATTTTTGATGGTATATATAGTACGGAGATTAGCGATATAAAAGAGAGTTGAAATCCAATATTAAATATCTGGGCGGGGTTATAAAAAAGCATGATAAGACATGCCAGCCCAAGTGAATTGTATATATTAGGATTTCTTTTCAGGATAAACCCCCACAATATAACAATTCCCATGATGGTGGCCCTCACAATGGGCGGCGCTAGTCCCGTTATCATGGCATAACAAATCAAGATGCATATGGTAAGCAGGTAACGGGGTAAGCGCGGTATCCGCACTACGTTTAATAAAAGCATAACAAGAAAGATAAACAAACCCACGTGCATACCGCTTATGGATAAAATATGTATAGTGCCGGTGCGTATAAAACTGTCGTTTACGCTATAGGGAATATCCTGCCTTTCACCAAGTAACATAGCCTTTAGGATAGCCGCATGTTCACTAGGTACATATGCATCGATACTAGAGCTAATCCTGTGTTTTAAGCGATAGAGTGAGCGCATAAAACTACTATACTGCGATACAAACTTTTTTCTGATGCTGAGATTACCTTTGATTTTTAACATGGCATAGATATCTGATTGCAAGAGCTGTTTTTTAAAATCAAAGACGCCCGGATTGGTTGCTGCGGGGGGTTCTGATAAAAACCCCTTGAGCTCAATAACATCTCCGTATTCAACAAGGTAAGGTACCGTATCAGTCAATGCCGCATATATCAGCCCTTCTGTCTTATCAAGCACGCCGTGCCTTTTTACAGAATGCGCCCTGACTACAAAAGTTGTTTTCCATTCCTTGTCATATTTCTTAATAACGGGGTCATTTATTACTTCTCCGGTGAGCGTACAGTAAGATGCGGATTCTTTTACAAAATTTTTAATATGTGCGGGACTTTTCGATATGAAAACTTGCCAGCGCACAATACCAAGCAGAAGAAGGATAAGGCCTATGAGGATAGAGGAGGAGAGCTTTCTTTTCATAAGCATAAAGGTTAAGAAGAACAACATCAGTAAAGATAGATACACATAAAAAAACGGGATATTGATACTGCTTCCTATCAATATCCCGCTACAAACTGCGATAGCTATACCCGCAAAGGGGTTTTTCATTCTACGCAAATAAGATCTTTAATTATGTTATACTTATAGCTACCTATACCTTTTACTTTTTTTATATCATCAATCCTCCTGTAAGAACCAAATTCACTCCTGTGGGTTATGATACGCTTGGCAAGGCCGGGGCCTATGGCGGGAAGGCTGCATAGCGCTTCAAAGTCATCGGAATTGATATTCACTTTTTTATATTCTTTTGCTACTGGCTCGCCCTGATGAGGAATCCCGGTTTGATGGATTATAATATCCTTCCTTATCATATGGCTTCTTGCATAGGTAACGCCTAACCCCAAAATGATACAACCGCTTAAAAATAATATAGTATATCGTTCGCTTCTTGACAAAGATATCATAATACTAAAAGACTATATCGTCCGATGTACGAGTTTCTGCTCTCCGCAGGGCTTTTGTCGTTTCGTGTCTTGTGATATAAGCAAAAATTTTTTGCCTGGCGTGATTGTCTAAATTTAAAAATTGAATTCCGCATTCCATAGCACTCTTTTGTCTATCCGATTCGGTCTTCACTTCATAGGACCTACACCACATTACCCGGCTTTGGATTTTTAGTGGCGATAGTCTTCGATTTAAAATTAGTTCCAATTCTAAAACTTCACCTATTGGTAATTTCTCGGGTACAATAATCCTGATGCCTTTTGAGCTGATATTGAGGCTTCTTCCTGTAAATACGGTTTTGTCTTTTGTTTCGCAGGTAACTTCTGATATAAACCTTGAACGTTTAAATGCTCTTTTTTCCTGCATACTATATATAAGGTTTACGTGTTGCGTGATTAAAAAGAATTGCGCTGCAGATAGTCCGCGAGAAATTTTTCATCCGTTTCATTTATCTGAATAAATTTTATGCCTGCATTGAATATTCTTAAACCTTCTTCATTAGGATAAGGGCTTTCTTTCGTCCAGACCACCTGGCCTTTGGCGGTTATCTTTTTTTTGGAATCCTCATGCGGTAGGTCTAACTCAAGGGCTATGATCGTATCTTTTTCGAGTTTTTCTCTTAGGGTAAGCTGAATTCCCGAGGTGCTTATGTCGTTACTGGGGCAAGTGTTTCGGTAACCGGGATTTTCCGGTATCGTATACATAATATCTAATTTGACTTTGAAACGCGGGGCATTTCTTTTTTCTTCTCCAAACCAGAAATCTTCCAACACTGCCTTATTTTTTGAGAGCCGTTTATTTTCATATTCATCAAATATAATAACGCACAGAATAACCACCACCGTTACGAGCATCACCATTTGTATTAGAAACATAAGAGTGCCTCTTTTACTCAGAAAGGATAGTATCTAATTGTTTTTTTGATGTTTCCCATTGTTTGGCGGAATTATCTTTTAAAAGTTCCGCCTGTATCCTACTCTCTATTGCCTGGTTTAATTCCTCCTTTAAATCCGTCAGCTTTTGTATTGTATCCTGAGTCTGGCCATCAGCTTTATGTGCTTTCGTTGAGGCGGATATTTTTTTTAAGGTGGGCTGTTTCGGTTTTTCTTTTTTTACCGGCTTATCCGGCTTGACCTCATCCTCGGGAATTTCCTGAACCTTCCGCTCTTCTTCTTTTTTTAATAATTTTTCCATCATGGTATCCATTTTAGCAAGTTTTTTCTTCTCTTTTTTTGTCAATTTTTTCTCTACATTCTCTTGAGAAGAAGGCTGGATATATGCCCCCGGAATATCTTCGGGGATGGGTTCATTAATGCTGGTTTCTACGGTCTCCTCTTGTGGCTGCATCGCAACGGTATCTTCCTCCTGGATATTTTCTCTTCTAAGCCTTGCAAGGCTTCTCTTTGTTTTTTCTGTCTCAGACAGAATATTCCGTACGGATGACTCTGCTATATCAATCCGGGAAGGTTTCTGCTCCTCTGCTTCGGTTTCCGATGTGTCGGCCTGCGGGACGGTGCTTTCTTGCGCTGGTTTCTTACTTTCCTTGCTTGATGCTGATATTTTTTCTGTTTTACCTTTAACTTCCCCTTTCTTTCTCGGCTGCTCTTTTTGAAACAATTCTTGCGTTTCCTGTTTTTCCTCTATGGCCCCTCCTTCGGATTCGGAAAACTTTTGCAGGACTGATTCCATTTCCTTGTCACGTTCTATGCTTCTTTTACTGCTTTCAACGTCCTGCTCTTCCAAGCCTTTTACCGAAGACCTTTTAGTTTCTTTTTTAGTTTCCGAAATCGGTTCTTTATTAGATACGGCCTTAGGTGTTGCTTTTTGAGGCGCTACCTTTTTAGGCTGTCTCCTGCTACCAGCCTCTTCTGAGGGACTTATCTTTTCTATAAGATCTCCTATATGGGAATAAAACGGTTTTTTTGATCCCCGTGCCATATTTTCTTTTATGAATAACAAAAATTTAATATCTTCCTTGCTTGACTCGAATTTTTTTGGTTTATTTAAGTCAACAACAAAAAAAGATACACTATAATATGAAGAGTCTAGCTCTTCCGGTATTTTTTTTAGTCCTTTAACCGCCCTTATGGTTTTGATAGTTCCACCTATCTTTATAAGTAGGGGTTGGTTTGTAAATATTTCAGACGGAGAGGTTATGATGATGCTTGGCGGGTTTTTAACGCTATGGCAAACCAAATCGCTTGGCTCTGCCGTTTCTAGCGTTATTACCAGGGCATCTTTCCGCCACTCATAGGAGAGGTTATTGACAATTACATTAGCAGATTGGGCAAGCAGCGTACCTGGCAGATACGTGCATAGTATATATGCTAAAGGAAAGATTATTAAAAAAAGGAGAACTTTTTTTTGAATCCGCCTCATACAATCCCTTTTAAGTGTCACTTCAAAAGATTCTTGGCATAAAAGACATTGCGGAGGTATTTACAGGTAGTAGTATAGTTTTTTAGCCCTGTGGGCACATCGCAAGATGCACCCACATATGCTAAAATATAAGTACTATATCAAAAGGTTATCTTAATTCGTTGACTCTTGAGGTGCGACCAGAAATCTTTCTAATTCTGCCCAGGTCTTAGGACCAACTTTTCCGTCTACCGTCAAACCCTTTGATGCCTGAAAATCTTTTATGGCCTTTTTTGTTTTAGAACCAACAACACCGTCTATTTCACCCGTATAAAAACCCGCATTTTTAAGAGCCATTTGAATCTCTTTTTCTCTCGACATTTTAACCGTGCTTTCTACACTTGGCTCTTGCAATGTCTGTGCAGGTGTTATCGTTATGGTACTCTGAGGCATTTGCGGAGTTGGTGTAGGTACCTGTTGGGGTTGAGCCATTTGCGAGGGCTGAATCAATTCAATCGGCGGTAAGGTATCTTCGGGTAAACTCGCCGGTTGCTTCTTGGCACAACCACTGGATAGTATCATGACGGCACTTAAAATAATCGTTATACAGGCAGCCTTTTTGAAACTCATATCCTTTTCCTCCTTTCCTTTCGTTTTTTTTGTCCATACATATTGTACGCATAGTATCATATTATCTTTTCTTTAACAAGATATATCTTCAACGGTTAGATAACAATGTTAACAAGCCTGCGGGGCACAATCACGAAATCTTTAACGGAAGCGTCCCCCATGAATTTTTTTACCTTCTCATCTTTCAGTACTGCTAAACGCAACTTTTCATCATCCAGAGAATACGGAACCTCTATTTTTGAACGAACCTTGCCGTTTATCTGTATCACAATCTGGACAGTTTCTTTCTTGAGTGCGTGTTCGTCACATTGCGGCCAGGCAGTTTTAAAGATACTTTCTTTGTTACCTATAAGGTGCCACAACTCTTCCGTAATATGGGGAACAAACGGCCCAAGCAGCAGGAGCATCGATGTTACCGATTCTCTTACGGTCTTTTTAGATTCCGCCTTGAGAGACGTTTCTGAATCAGATTTTTTTTCTAGAAGCAGATAGAGATAGTTACATAACTCCATAATGGAACTTATTGCGGTATTAAAGTGAAAATCCCCCTCCATGTCGGCGGTAACTTTTTTTATGGTCTGGTGGGTAATTCTACGAAGCTCGTCCACGCTGTCCCTGCAAACGGCGTCTATTACAAAATCCTTTTCTATAAGAACGTTTATAAGCCGCCAGAATCTATTTAAAAACCGCCATGCGCCTTCAACGCCGCTATCGGACCATTCCGCATCTTTTTCCGGAGGGCCTATAAAAAGTGTGTAGAGTCTTTCCGTATCAGCACCGTATTTCTCGATCAAATAATCGGGACTTACCACATTTCCTTTGGACTTGGACATCTTGGCCCCGTCTTTTATAATCATACCCTGCGTAAAAAGATTTTTAAACGGTTCCTTAAAACTCACATATTTAAGATCATACAAGACCTTGGTAATAAACCTGGAATACAGGAGATGGAGTATGGCATGCTCTACTCCGCCTATATATTGATCGACGGGAAGCCAGGTATTTACAACGTTTGTATCAAACGGGCGCATCTCGTCTTTCGGAGAAAGATACCTGAGGTAATACCAACTTGAGTCAACAAAGGTATCCATTGTTTCGGTTTCCCTTTTTGCGGGGCCTTTGCATTTCGGGCAGACAGTATGCACAAAATCAGGCGCATCCCTCAGCGGAGACTGCCCGTCCGGTTTAAACTTTACATTATCAGGAAGCATTACAGGCAGATCCTCTTCCCTTACCGGCACAATGTTGCATATATCGCAATATATGACCGGTATGGGTGCTCCCCAATATCGCTGTCTTGAAATCAACCAGTCTCTTAATCTATAATTAACCTTCCTGGTACCTATGGCATGATGTTGCATAAAATCTGCGATTTTATCCATAGCATCCCTGTTTGAGAGGCCGTTAAAACCTCCGGAATTTACCATCATACCGTCTTCGGTATATGCCTCCTTAAGCATACCGCCTTCTAAGGGGGTGTTTTCTCCCCGAATCACGACCTTGACAGGCAGGCCATATTTTTTTGCAAATTCAAAATCCCGGCTATCGTGCGCCGGGACGGCCATAATACTACCGGTACCATATTCCATAAGAATGTAATTTGCTATCCAGATGGGGATCTTTTCGCCGTTTATAAGATTTGTCGCATATCGTCCGGTAAAAATCCCGTGTTTTTCCACGTCCGCGCTTGAACGTTCCTGTTTGCTCTGCATGCGGCTTTTCTGGATAAACTGCATGATCTCTTTTTTATTGCCGGAATCTTTTATAAGCGTTTCGATATCCGGATGTTCCGGCGCAATAACCAGGAACGTCGCCCCGAAGATCGTATCAACCCTTGTGGTAAAACATTCAAACGTCATTTCGGTTCCTATCACTGGAAATTTTATCTGAACGCCTTCGCTCTTTCCGATCCAGTTTTTCTGCATCAATTTTACGCGTTCAGGCCAGTCATCAAGCAGGTCTATGTCATCGAGCAATCTTTGGGCGTATGCTGTTATTTTAAGAAACCACTGTTTAAGATCTCTCTCGTATACCTCTGTAGCGCACCGCTCGCAGGCGCCGTCAACAACCTGCTCATTCGCAAGGACTGTCTGGCAAGACGGGCACCAGTTTACACTGCCGAGCTTTTTATACGCGAGCCCTTTTTCGAATAATTTCAGGAAGATCCACTGGGTCCATTTATAGTAATCGGGAAGGCATGAGGTAACCTCTCTTGTCCAGTCATATCCCACGCCCCAGTTATGCAGCTGCCCTTTCATGGTTTTGATATTATTCAGCGTGGAGATTTTAGGATGGAGTCCGCCTTTAATCGCGGCATTTTCGGCAGGAAGGCCAAATGCATCCCATCCCATCGGCGTAAGCACATTATACCCTTTCATAATCTTATAACGGGCAACTACATCTCCGATGATATAATTTCTGCCGTGGCCCACATGGAGTGCTGCGGACGGATAGGGAAACATCATAAGGCAGTAGAATTTGGGTTTTGTTGAGTTAAGATCTATTTCAAATAGCTTCTCTTTTTCCCAGGCCTGCTGCCACTTCTTTTCGATCTGTTCAAACGGATACCGGTCACTACTCATTTTTTACCTTTTATGTGTATAGGTGAGAAATTGTAACACAGCAAAGAATTAACGGTCAATAAAAATGTTGACAACATACTGCAAACTGGCTATATTAGGCAATACGCATTGGGGCAAAAATGGGCGGTCCAAAATGAAGTAGTTCATAAAAAATTCCTTGGGACGCGCGAAGCAAAAATGACAAGCGATACATTCGGGGGGCAGCCCCGAAGGAAGCAGGCCTATGAAGCCAATCCTCGGGACGCACCCGAAATAACATTTTGAAGTAATACGTTTGGGGCAGCCCTGAAGAATAAAATTCATTTTTTTCAGGACGCCCAAGCGATAAAACGGGGCAGTAGCACAGTTGGGAGCGCGCCACAATGGCATTGTGGAGGCCGCGGGTTCGATCCCCGCCTGCTCCACCACAACCTCTTCAAGTTCTTTATGATAAACAAAGCAATCCTGATCTTCCTTATCTTTTTTCTTTCAATAACCCTCTATGCGGAGAATATTGAAAGACCTACCGTCTTATGCATCCCTATAAAAGGCACCATTGATCTGGGCTTAAGCGGATTTGTAAAACGGGTATTATCCGAAGTAAAAGATACCGAGATTACTGCCTGCGTATTTGAGATAGACACTTTTGGCGGAAGGGTTGATGCGGCCCTCGAAATTTGTAAATCCATACAGGAATTAAAAAATGTTCTGACGATCGCTTATATAACAGGAGAGGCGTGGTCTGCGGGCGCATTAATCTCTTTTTCCTGCAAAGATATCGTTATGGCACCCGGCTCGAGCATCGGCTCTGCCGAGCCGCGCTTAAACGCCTTTGGCTCTCCCGAGGCAACTGATGAAAAAACCGTTTCAGCCATCAGGGCAAAATTTAAATCAATCGCCCAACAGAATAACCATCCCGCAAATCTTGCCGAGGGCATGGTCGATAAAGACCTGGAGCTTAAGCTTGTAGCAGTACGAAATGAAATGCAGGTTGTCACAAGCGAAGAATACGATGCGCTTAAGAAAACGCTGAAAAAAAATGAATTGAAAGACTTAAGAATCATTAAGCAAAAGGGTAAGCTCCTTAACCTGAGCGCACAGGATGCAAAAGACCTGCATGCAGCTAAGGACATAGCCCCTGACAGAACTGCCCTTCTTTCCTTATATAGCCTCGGCGGATTTCCCGTCAGGGAAAGTTCTCCTAATTGGTCCGAGGTCTTAGTACGTTTCATTACAAACCCCGTCGTAAGCTCTCTTCTTCTCACGCTTGGTTTCCTTGGTATAATATTCGAACTCAAAATCCCCGGTTGGGGCTTGACGGGGACAGTAGCGCTTATATGTCTTGCGTTATTTTTCTGGGGCCATTACCTGGTCGGCCTTGCCAACTGGGTTGAAATACTTGTGTTTATAACCGGCATAATGCTCTTACTTGCCGAACTATTTATCATCCCCGGTTTTGGAATAGTGGGGGCACTGGGTATTATATGTATACTTCTGGGGGTATTTTTATCCCTTATCAAACATCCGCTTGAGATACCGAGTTCGGATATCGCAAGTGCGCTTTATATTGTAACGTATTCGCTTATCGCAACGTTTATTTTCACCATAGCAATACTGAAATTTTTCCCTCATACCGGGATTTGGAAAAAAGTCGTGTTGTCCAGCACACAGACAAAGGAATCGGGATATACCTCTGCAAAAAACCTTTCTCATTATCTCAATAAACGCGGCAGGACAATCTCCATATTAAGGCCCTCGGGAAGAGCCCTTGTCGGAGATGAAATGCTTGACGTTATAACAGAGGGGGAATTCATAGATAAAGACAAAGAAGTGAAAATAATCAAGGTTGACGGTTCAAAAATTTTTGTAACCCTTTCCGGAGAGAATAATGATGCCTGATTGGTTTTTGGTATTAACGTTAATCGTGGTGGGTTTTATACTGCTCCTCATCGAACTTTTTATCATCCCCGGGTTCGGCATAGTGGGGATATCGGGGCTGGCGTCTTTAGGAGTCGCTTCCTATATTGCCTACTCCAAGCTTAGCCCCCTGATGGGCCTTGTAATTTCTATCGGTTCCCTTTGTATAATATTTTTAAGCTTGAAATTATTTTCAAAAACTGCTATATGGAAAAAGCTGAGGCTTGATAAAACCGAATCAACACATAATGGTTTTAGCCACGCTGAAAATCTGGGATATCTTATCAACAAGGAAGGTGTAGCCATTACTTCTTTACGGCCGTCAGGCTCCGCCAAAATTGACGGCAAGCGCTATGATGTGATAACCGAGGGTACGTTTGTCAGCGAACACGCCAGAATAAGGGTACTACGGGTCGAGGGCAGCAAAGTAATCGTAAAAGAAATCACATAAACTAGAGGAGGTGTACCATGATTGTATTTTTCATCGCCATGGGTATTATTGTTTTTTTGTTTTTGTTTGTGTATCTGATCCCTGTGAGGTTATGGGTTGCCGCAATTGCGGCGGGTGTAAAAATGAGCATATTCAGCCTCATCGGTATGCGCTTAAGAAACGTTGAGCCGCGGATTATAGTCCCCTGCCTCATCATGATGCATAAGGCAGGCCTTCCGCTCATAACCGACAATCTTGAGGCACATTACCTTGCGGGAGGTGACGTCATAAAAGTCGTCAAATCGCTTATCTCCGCGGATAAGGCCGGCATAAGCCTTTCCTTTCAGCGCGCCTGCGCAATAGACCTTGCAGGAAGAGATCTCCTTGATGCAGTTAAGACATCCGTTAACCCCAAGGTAATCGATGCGCCACCCGAAAAAGATAGAACAATCGATGCCGTTGCAAAAGACGGGATACAGGTTCAGGTAAAGGCGCGCGTCACGGTGCGCACGAACCTCGAACGGCTTGTCGGCGGTGCAACCGAGCAGACTATTATCGCAAGGGTCGGCGAAGGAATCGTAAGCACCATAGGTTCGGCTGATACATACAAAAAAGTCCTTGAAAACCCCGACCTTATTTCCAAGACCGTACTCTCAAAAGGGCTTGATTCGGGGACGGCTTTTGAAATCCTCTCTATTGATATCGTTGATGTCAATGTAGGCAAAAATGTCGGGGCAGAACTTCAGGCAAACCAGGCAGAGGCGGACCTTAAGGTTGCGCGCGCACGCGCAGAGACACGCAGGGCAATGGCTGTTGCCCAGGAACAGGAAATGAAGGCGCGCACCCAGGAGATGCAGGCAAAGGTCGTTGAGGCGGAATCAGAAGTCCCCAAGGCAATAGCCCAGGCATTCAGAGAGGGAAAACTCGGGATCATGGATTACTACAATATGAAGAATATTCAGGCTGACACCGGGATGAGAGACCGTATCGCCGGAACCGACGATAAAAAGGACAAGGAATAACTGTATGAGATTCGAAAATTTCTCTGATTTTCTGATTTTTATCATCATAGCTATCGCATGGATCGTCGGGATATTTACTACGGCAAAGAAACTTCCGAAACAGCCGCAACCGCAACAAAAGAAAAAAAGACCCGCGTTTAAGGATTATTTAGAAACATTAAAATATGAAGCGCCAAAAAAAGAAGTTCCCGAAGAAACAGCGGAGGTCGAAGAAACCATACCCGTAGAACCGGTCACAACAGAATTAAAAAGAGACTATCCGGCACCACAGGTAACCGCTATAGAGATTATTCAGCCGGTGTTTAGGTTAAACTTAAATCAGGATACCCTACAAAAAGGAATAGTACTTTCCATAATCTTAGGCCCTCCTAAGGCTAAGAGATACTTATATAGTAAAAGATACATTTAATTTGTGCCGAGGTGTTGGAATGGCATACCTGTCTGACGGCAGGCAGGCGCACCAGTCTCACGAAGCAAGCTTCAGCGAGCGCAGTCCCGAACGTTTGGCGAGGGAAAAACTGCAGAATTTCTTTAAAATATTTAGTAATTTACGCCGCGGTGGCGGAATTGGCAGACGCGTCGGTCTCAAAAACCGATGGTGGTAACATCATGAGAGTTCGATTCTCTCCCGCGGCACCATAAGGTTACCTTCGGCGAACCTATTCCACGTTCTGGAGAGCCAGATTTCGTATTTGCGTCCATATTTGGATTTATTTAAGTAAAGAAATCTGACCTCCGATTAGAACGCGGATTAGGTTATACCTGCTTCGAGTGGTAATAAGTGTGGGTTCTCCCGAATCTAGACATTCATTTAAGTTCTACTTCGGGATCCCGAAGTTACACTAAAAAGAATAACACCATTCGGGGAAACCCCCACCTCCAGCACCATAAGGCTCGTTTTCTCAGCTATAATATCTCCGTATTTAGCTACTCGTTTCCCACTAAAGAAAATTATTGCTGCACAAATAGCAAATTTTAACCAAATTAGAAGCATGGTCTCTTTATTAGTTAATTCTTTTCCTGAGATTTATCCTGTTCTTTGCTATGCTCTTGTTTATTTTCTTTGCTTGGCAAATTACCTTTTACAATTACATATATAACAAAGAAGATTACTGCTCCCAAAAGAACGTAAACAGGCCAATCCCGCACTAAATTCCTTGTCATGCTGTGTTCCTCCTATTGTGTCGTAACTTATTTCTTAAATTTCCTATTTAGAATAAACATGAACGTAAAAAAACCTACAAATGCTACCACAATAATAACAACTGCTAAAATTTGCTGTGCATTATTTGACATAAGCACTCTTTTATTTTGCTAATCTCTTTTTCTCGTTTTTTCTCTCTATTATTCCTCAAAACAAATAGGAGAGAAAATAGGGCTGCAAGTATCAAAACCCCCAATTGTTGCAATATAATGACTGGCATCTTTATAACCTATTCCTTTGGTCTTTTTAGCGTCTTGGAATCTTCTCCGCCAAGACTTTTTTTGAATATCCTACTAAAACAAAATATTGCCATACCTATAATAAAACTCCATGAAATTATCATAAAGATCCATCCGCTAAGTTTCATTTAAATAACATCCTGAAAAATGCAACTAATCTTTAAACCAATATGAATAAAGAGGCCTGAGGCTGAAACCGATAACAAGAATAATAAAAATCCATAGGTATTGCTTAACAAAACTATTCACATATGCACCAACGATCATACCAAACAATGCAGCAGACCACTTAAGAAGCATAATATCAACGGCAGACCATGTTTTTGTCTTAAATATACTCATATCATTACCCTCCTTCCGCAGAAAGCTAGCACCCAATTTTATTGGATAAATTGGTGTCCTGTTTTCTACAGGAAACACCAAACCATCCGCCCCAAGAGAGGAGCACTTAGCAATCCTTTATGCTAAGGTGCGATAGGTTTGGGTGTTGCAGTTATAAATACACTATGTCTTCAGTATGGTAAAGCGAAAGAAATAACAGCATATAATCCCTTAAGTGTCTGGTAAGCAGAAAATTGTTTCTAATATGCCCCTTGCCATTTTCTCCTAATTTTTTGGCATATCCCGGACTATTAAGGAGCTGTTTTATCGCAAAGGCAGCACCTTCAATTGAGTGGCACAATAAACCGGAATATTTGTGTTTTATCTGTAAGGGGATGCCTCCGACATTAGAAGCCACAACGGGTTTTGCTTTCCAGAGAGCCTCGGCAACCGTTAAACCAAATCCCTCCTTAAGAGATTTCTGAACAATGACATCTGAAGCCCTCTGCAAGGCATTCACTTCTATATCATTATGCGGCAAGAGCAAGATATGAATATCTCGGTCATTCTTAGCTTTTTCTTTAACTTCCTCAAGTACTTCGAGCCCTTCCGGATCATCCTCTGCAGTACCGCCAGCCAAGACTAATTGGCAATTGATATATTTTTTTACTTGCAAGTATGCTTCGATTACGCCTATTGGGTCTTTTAAACGGTCAAAGCGGGATATCTGAGTAATGATTGGTTTGTCTTTCTTAATATTGTATTTTCTTAAGACCGAATTTATTGTTTCTTGAGGCAATTCTTTGTTTTTGTCGCTTAAAGGATCAATAGAGGGAGAAATTAAAAATTGTCTAATGGGCAATTTTCGTGAAAAAGCAGGTGCAGAAAACACTACCGAGTTGTATTGAATGATAAAATCCATAAGAAATTTCCAAACTCTTTCATTGGGATTAGACACGTCAACATGACAACGCCAAAGCCATTTGTTAGCAGCTTTCTTTTTTATCAGGGCTATTGGCTGCGGGTCATGAACAAAAACAATATCTCCATAGGTGTTAACATGTTCGATATTTTCCCGGCTTGTCTCCATGAATATCTCGAAATCCCTCTGGGTTATCTCTTCGGATTTACCATGCAACGCATTGTGAAACTTTTTTGTCACTCCAAAAAACTGCTCTCCTCCTTTTATTACGTCCCATCTTGCGTCTACTCCCAATTCCC
>JAZDNB010000015.1:0-59383 GCA_043800345.1 Candidatus Omnitrophota bacterium | reverse complement strand
TATACAGGTGCATATTCAAAAAGATCTGGTATGAGGTATCCAGAGCGACTTCTAAGATCGTTGACGATATAACGTTTGAAAACCTGGTGTATCAGATAAAAAAACGGGACGAGTCGCTTATCTATCAGATATAGGAAGGAGCATGCGATGAATAAGAAAAATGCAAACCTAAGAATTGAAACGCTCGCGCTTCACGGAGGACAAGAACCCGACCCTACAACCGGTGCGCGTGCGGTCCCCATATATCAGACAACCTCATATCAATTTAAGGATACGGAGCACGCCGCAGATTTATTTGCCCTTAAAGAGTTTGGCAACATCTATACGCGGCTTATGAACCCCACCACCGACGTGCTTGAAAAAAGGATGGCGCTTTTAGACGGCGGGGTCGGGGCGCTGGCGCTCGCAAGCGGGCAATCAGCTATTACGCTTGCCCTCCTTACTATTGCGCAGGCAGGAGACGAGATTGTTTCGGCGGATAATCTTTATGGCGGCACCTACAATCTTTTCCACTATACCTTAGCGCGTCTTGGTATAAAGGTAACATTTGTTAAATCGAACGACCTTAAGGCGTTTCAGAATGCCATAACGCCCAAGACAAAAGCGCTTTACGCCGAGTCAATAGGAAACCCCAAGCTCGATGTCTGTGATTTGGAGGGGATATCAAAGATAGCCCATACAAACGGCATACCTTTTATATTAGACAATACCGTCTCTCCATATCTTTTAAGGCCGATAGATTTTGGGGCAGATATTGTGGTGTATTCCGCTACGAAATTCATAGGAGGCCATGGCACATCACTCGGCGGCCTCATTGTTGACTCGGGTAAGTTTAACTGGACAAACGGCAAGTTTCCCCTCATTTCCGAGCCCGACCCCAGTTATCACGGTATAAATTTCGTGGAGGCGCTGAAACCGCTCGGCAATATAGCATATATTATAAAAGTACGGGTTACGCTTTTAAGAGATATCGGGCCGGCACTCTCACCTTTCAATGCCTTTCTTTTCCTGCAGGGCTTAGAGACCCTGCATCTTAGAATGCCCAGACACTCCGAAAACGCATTGCACGTAGCAAAATATTTACAACATCATCCTAACGTTGCATGGGTTAATTATCCGGGACTTGCCTCAAGCCCCGAGCAAGAGAGGGTAAAGAAGTATTTACCAAAAGGAGCCGGCGCCATTATAGGTTTTGGTATCAAAGGCGGACTCAGCGCAGGAAAGAAATTTATTAATTCGCTTACGCTTATATCGCATCTTGCTAATGTAGGAGATGCCAAGACGCTTGCTATCCATCCTGCCAGCACCACACACCAGCAGCTCTCGGAAGATGAACGCCTTGCAACGGGGGTAACCCAGGATTTTATACGTTTATCGATAGGCCTCGAACATATCGACGATATTATTGAAGATATAGAGCAAGCCCTAGAAAAAGCGCTTAAGTAACGAAGATACATATAAGAATAGATACTTCAGCGGCTAAAATCTTGCTATAAGGAGAACAAATGACATGCCTAATATATTCGAAGATATAACGAAAACAATAGGTCGTACCCCTCTTGTCAGGATAAATAAACTTTCGCGCGGCCTGCCCGGGACTGTGCTTGCAAAACTTGAATTTTTCAATCCGCTTTCAAGCGTAAAAGACAGAATAGGCGTTGCCATGATTGAGGCAGCGGAAAAAGAAGGCACTTTAAAAAAGGATTCGGTCATTATAGAGCCGACAAGCGGAAATACCGGTATAGCGCTTGCCTTTGTATGCGCCGTAAAAGGGTATAAACTTATCTTGACTATGCCTGAAACCATGAGCGTAGAACGCAGGCAGCTGCTTAAAATTTTTGGAGCGGAGCTTGTGCTCACGGAAGGCCCGAAGGGCATGCGGGGTGCCGTGGAAAAAGCCGAAGAACTCATCAAAAAGACGCCAAATAGTTTTATGCCGCAACAGTTTAATAATCCGGCAAACCCTGAAATTCACCGCACAACCACCGCAGAGGAACTTATAAAAGATACCGACGGAAAAATCGACATATTTGTCTCAGGTATCGGCACCGGCGGTACTATCACAGGTGTCGGCGAAGTGCTTAAAAAGAAAAACCCTTCTGTCAGGGTTATAGGGGTTGAGCCGGTTGACTCCCCCGTGTTGTCGGGCGGGAAAGCGGGAGCGCATAAAATCCAAGGTATAGGGGCAGGGTTCATTCCGAATATCCTCAACGAAAAAATAATGGACGAAATTATCAAGGTCGGTAGCGACGATGCCGGAGATATCGCAAGAAAACTTGCGCGGCAGGAAGGCATCTTTGCGGGGATATCAAGCGGTGCTGCCATGTGGGCAGCATTAGAAGTTGCAAAACGGAGCGATGCAAAAGATAAGATAATCGTCGTAGTCTTACCGGATACGGGAGAGCGGTATCTCTCCACCTGGTTATATCAGGAGTATATGACATGAAAGAAAAAAGCATAGGGATAGTCAAAACAGAATATTTTACCTTTGCCGAACCGCCGCATGAGCTTAAATTAAAATTAGGCCAGACGCTGGGTCCCATTAGCCTTGCCTACGAGACATACGGGAAGCTTAATGACGAAAAAACCAATGCGATTTTAGTCGCACACGCGCTTTCGGGAGATGCGCACGGCGCCGGTGTTCATGAAGGTAAAGATAATCCAGGCTGGTGGGATGCGATGATCGGGCCCGGCAAGGCGCTTGACAGCGATAAATATTTTATTATATGTTCCAATATAATAGGCGGCTGCAGAGGAAGCACAGGCCCCTCATCCATAAATCCGAAAACGGCTAAACCGTATGCCCTTGATTTTCCGCTTATTAGCATCGCCGATATGGTAAAAGCGCAGAAGCATCTCATAGAATATCTCGGTATAAAAAAACTACTCTGCGTCATCGGCGGTTCCGTGGGAGGGATGCAGGTATTGCAGTGGGTGAGCTCATATCCTGAATGCGTAGAGAGCGCCATACCTATAGCGACTGCATTAAAACATTCCCCCCAGCAGATTGCCTTTGATGAGGTAGGAAGGCAAGCCGTCATGGCGGATGCGGACTGGAAGGAAGGCAATTACTACGGAGCAAAAAAACCGGAAAGAGGACTTGCGATTGCGCGCATGATAGGACACATCACATACATGAGTGATACATCGATGGAAGAAAAATTTTCGCGCCGCCTTAAAGGTAAAGACAGCAGTTTTAAATTTACCGCAGATTTTGAGGTGGAAGGTTATTTGCGCTATAGGGGCGATAACTTCGTAAAACGCTTTGACGCCAATTCCTATCTTTATATAACCAAGGCGATGGATTATTTTGACCTCTCGGCCGACAAGCTTCTTCCCCGGGATAAACACATAGATGTGCGTTTTTTGGTCATTGCGTTTAAGTCAGACTGGCTCTATCCCGCCTACCAATCCCAGGAGATTGTGAGGCAGCTTAAAATGCGAGCTATAGATGCCACCTACTGTGAGATAAATTCTACCTATGGGCATGATGCCTTTCTCCTGGAAATAGAAGAAGAAACGCACCTTATCAAGCATTTTTTGCGTAAGACGTTAGAACTTAAAGGAGCCCGGTAAAGATGCGACTGGATTATAAAATTATTGCCGGTATAATCAAACCTAGCTCAAAGGTTTTGGATCTTGGCTGCGGCGACGGAGAACTCATGTTCTATCTGGCAGGAGAAAAAAATGCCAGGGTGCAAGGTATTGAACTGGACGATGAGGCAATCTATAAGTGTGTCGGGAAAGGCCTGAGCGTTTTTCATAGTGATATTGACAGCGGCCTGACCGAATACCCCGACAAATCTTTTGATTATGTCATCCTGAACCAGAGTTTGCAGGAAGTTAAAAAGGTGGAATTTGTCCTTAAGGAATCCCTGCGCGTAGGAAAGCAGGTAATCGTGGGTTTCCCCAATTTCGCCCATGTCAAGGCGCGTCTCATACTTTTTTTTACCGGCAAAGCCCCGGTTACCGCGTCCCTGCCGTACCGGTGGTACGATACGCCCAACCTACGATTTTTGAGCATAAGTGATTTTAAGGAATATTGTACGAAAAAAAATATTACGATAACAGGCGCCTACTATTTAGGCAAAAAGACACTCGTGCGGTTTATGAGGGAACTTTTTGCGTTAACCGCCCTTTTTGTTATTACCGATAAGGAAAATGGTGCATAATGAAAATAGGAATTATCGGGCTGCCGCAGACAGGAAAAAAAACGCTCTTTGAAGTGCTCACCCGCTATACAATTTCCGAAAAAGACCTCGCTTCAAATAAAAACATAAAAGCCGTCGCAGAGATAAAAGATACACGCTTCGATAGCCTAATCCCCATTTATCAGCCTAAGAAACAGGTCAGGGCAAGGATCGAGATGGAACTGCTGCCGAAAATAGAAAAGGACGTTATTGCCAAGGGTGATATATTTAAAGATATTGCCGACCTTGATGCCATATGCCACGTGGTAAGGGTTTTTAAGGATGAATCCGTATACCATATAAACGGCTCAGTCAATCCAAAGCGCGATATAGATACCGTTAACTCGGAGCTTATCCTAAGTGACCTTCTTTTTATAGAAAAAAGGCTCGAGCGGATAGAGAGCAATCTGAAAAAAATCAAAGATGATTCGGCAGTAAAAGAAAAAGAGCTTTTATTAAAACTTAAGGCGCATCTTGATAAAGAACTTCCTCTTAGGCTGCTTAGCCTTGATAAGGAAGAAAGAAAGGCCGTGGCAAATTATCTTTTTATTACGAGGAAGAAGATGATAGTTGTCCTGAATGTCTCGGAAGATGAACTCCACGCTACAGTGCTGCTTGATGAGCTTAAAAAGAATTATCAGCAGGTAGATATTGATATTATGCAGGTATGCGCTAAGGTGGAATCGGAAATTTCAAAATTAGATACCGAAGAAGAAAGAAAGGAATTTCTGGGGGCGCTGGGGATAGAAGAACCGGCCATAAACCTCCTCACGCGCATGTGCATACAAGCGCTGAATCTGATATCTTTTTTTACCGTTGGGCCTGATGAGGTCAGGCAGTGGACGGTACGGGCAGGTTCGTCTGCGCCTGAAGCCGCAGGCGTAATCCACACTGATTTTGAAAAGGGATTTATCCGTGCCGAAGTAATGAAACATGGCGATCTGGTAAGCCTGGGGAGCGAAGAAAAGGTAAAAGAAGCCGGAAAATTTTATCTCAAGGGTAAAGATTATATCGTTGAAGACGGCGATATATTGGATATCAGGTTTAACGTGTAACTCTCTACATAGCGAGGTGTGATAATGGCCACGTTCGCCATAAAAAATCTTGAAGAGATATTCGAATTTCCGAAAGAAGGGGTATTTAGCAAAGTTATAGCGCGGGGTTCGTCTTCACAGCATACGGTTATGTGTTTAGCCAAAGGTAGCGATATCTGTGAACATACCACTACAAAAGAGGCAGCCGTTACGGTACTCAAAGGCAAAGGCACATTCGTACTTAAGGGAAAGAAGATTACAATGAAGCCGGGTGTATTTATCTTCATGCCTAAAAATGCGCCGCATTCACTCTCGGCCAGCGAAAACCTGGCGTTCCTATTAAGCCTTTCAGGCAAATAACACCTCCGTATAAAACGTTTGACAATACGGCGCTTTTTATGCTACATTTAAAATTTGCAAAAGCTATAACGAAACCCTTCATGCATACCTTAAGATTAATGAAAGAGGTGAGGCTATGAAAAATATTTTTATTCTTACAGCGCTATGTATAATCGTTATACAGACGCTTGTCTACGGTGCGCAGAGCGATATTATAACAATAGCTGATTTTAACTCAGGGAAAAGGGTTAATAATCTCGGAGCAGAATTCGGGTGCTGGCAGGTTGACCCGAAGGATAAAACCCAGGGGTGCGCCATGAAGTTTGGGGAAACGGTAGCGCCGCCGCCGGGGCAAAAAAACTATTTTTTAATATTGAATTATGATGTCCAGTCACCGAATCCTTCCTACAACGGCTTCTGGATGAAATTGGGGAACCTTGATCTTACAAAACATGCATATTTTGTCTTTAAGGTAAAAGGAGAAAAAATTTTTACGAGCCGATTTAAAGTGGAATTGAAAAACGAAAAGGGCGAGCGGGTAGTCTATCTTGTAAAGGACGTTACTGACAGATGGCAGACTATAACGGTGCCCCTGGAAAAGGTAAAGTGCTCAACCTGTATTACCGATTGGTCAAAAATGACAGAGCTTTCCATAACCTTTGACGATATTCTGGCAACGCAGAAGGAAGGCGCGATATGTATAGACGATCTTAAATTTGCAATAGTTAAAACTGCCGACATAAATTAAGGATACTATCAATTTTCAAGCGAAACTAAACGGGAAGAGAAATATAGGAGGTTATTATAATGAAACATAAACACGCCCTGCTACTTAGTAATGTGATGGCGATACTATTAATAAGCATTACCGCCGTATATGCCCAGCAGGCATCCTCTGGGGCAGGCGATTTCTCCATACTTGTAGATGATTTTAATGCCGGAAAAACGTTTAACCTGTTAAATGGCAAGACACAGGGAGATGAAGAGTTACTTGGAGGATGTGTACCGTCTTTTACCACCGCCGCTATGCTTACAAAAGGGCTGACAGGCCATTCTCTCAGGCTTGACTTTGACGTAACAACTCCCGGTAGTTTTTCGTACTATTACTCTCTCTTGGGAGCGCAACGTACCGGTAGTAACGCAATGGACACCCTTGATGTTTCAAAATACGATTACCTTTCCTTCTATGTAAGGAGCACGCTCAAGGACGTTAACTTTAAAATAATGCTCTACAAAGATAAGGATAATGATGGTCTCTTGCTCCTTAATAATGATTTAGCATCCGCGGTATTCTTAGCGAAATACTATGATTACTGGCCGGAGAGAATTGGTACGTGGCAGAAAGTGGTAATTCCCTTTTCTGATTTTGACAAGATACAGGATTTCTCTAATATATTGGAATTGGTAATAACATTTGAATCAAGATCGGTCGATAATCAGGGGACTGTTTTTATAGATGACATACTTTTCGGAAAAGGGCTTAAAGAGGCACAGGCGGTTAATACAATGCTTCCTTTGCAGGGGTCCTATGCAGGGACAATTAAGAATTATAATGTCGTTCTCAAAGAAAATGATACGCTTATTGATGAAAATGTTCTTAGTATAGAGGCGCCTACGAGAGCTCAGGAACCGAGGCTTGAGTCGGTGAGGTTTGAATACTCAACGGATAGCGGCGCAACATGGTATACCATCGGTTCTGATTATGACCTAAGCGATAATGTCTATAGTGTTAAGTGGAATACAAACGGCCTTGCCGAAGGCCTGGTATATGATTTAATGGTTACTACATGTGGTATACTCGGCGAAGAAATGTCCGCAGAAGTTTTAAAAAATTTACATATTAAGTATTCACAGTGAGTGCATAGTATATTTGGTGCCGAGATAGCTCAGTTGGTAGAGCGCGGGACTGAAAATCCCGGCGTCTCCAGTTCGATTCTGGATCTCGGCACCTTTTACTTTTTAGAGTGAACTTATATAATACCTTCATAAGATTTATGACATATGCCGATGTGGCTCAATGGTAGAGCAGTGCTTTCGTAAAGCACGGGTTGGTGGTTCGATTCCACTCATCGGCTCGTTTTTTTAAATACATAAACACAGATAAGGTTGGGCGCACTATTTGAAAGATTTTTTTTCGGTATTAAAAAATAAAAATTTCTTATGTTTATGGGTCAGCCAGATAGTCTCGCAGTTCGGAGACAGGCTCACCCAGATGGCGCTTATTGCGCTTATGAACAAACGCGCCCCCGGCTCAACCCTGAACCTTGCAAAACTACTTTCCTTCACGATAATACCCGTATTTCTCGTAGGTCCCCTCGCGGGTGTTTTTGTCGATAGATATTCAAGAAGAAAAACCATGATAATATCGGATATCCTGCGGGGCTTGTGTATTCTTGTAATCCCGTTATATTTTATGAATGTGAAAGATAAGATACTGCCTATCTATATTGCGGTATTTCTTTCCTATGCGGTAACAAGATTCTTTTTGACTTCGAAACTTTCTATAATTCCGGATTTGGTTTCCGCCGATAAACTCCTGGCGGCGAATTCTCTTTCGTCCACGACCGCCATGATAGCCGCGGTCTTGGGTTTTGGCATAGGCGGTGTTTTGGTCGAAACAGTCGGTATAAAAGGCGGATTTTATATAGATAGTTTCAGCTTTTTTATATCGGCGGTCATGATATCCCTTATAGGAATAAAAGAACTGAATTCTTTCCTGAACCATAACCACGCTGCAGGGAAAGGGAAGACTTCGATACGAAAGGAACTGTGCGATGGTTTGCGGTATATAGTTACAAAACCTAAAATACTTTTTTCGGCGGGGATTTTGTTTTTGCTTATGAGCGGCGTAGGCTCCGTCTATGTAATTATCATCGTATTTATTCAGCAGGTGTTAGGGTCTGCGACAAAACACTTAGGGTTTTTGGTTATGTTTTTAGGAGCGGGTATGTTTTTAGGCTCGGTTATATATGGGGGTTTTGGAAGCAGATTTTCAAAAATAAAAACCATATTTTTCTCTCTCATCCTCTGCGGTTTACTTACCGTATCATTTGCCGTTATTGTCACGCTTTTTCCTTATTTTGTAATCGCAGGGCTGCTTGCATTTTTTATTGGGCTTGCAACATCGCCTATTGCCATAACCTGTAATACGCTTTTACATGAGGTTATACCTAACGAGATGCGCGGCAAGGTATTCAGCAGCCTTGAGATAATAACCCACATAGCATTTTTAAGCTTTATGTTTATAAGCGCTGCTATAGGCGAGCATGTTGACAAGATGTGGATCTTGATCGTCGCCGGCGCTGTGTTTTCGGTATTCGGGGTCTTAGGGCTCACTTTATTTAAGCTTAAATATGAAAAAATCAAATTATGACATTGTGATTATCGGCGGAGGCATGGCAGGCCTTACCGCAGGGTTGTATGCCGCGCGTGCCGGCTTGGATACGTTGTTACTGGAAGGTACCGGAGTAGGCGGGCAGGCGCTGCGGGCGGATATAGTAGAAAATTTTCCGGGATTCCCCGGTGGTATAAACGGATTTGAGCTTATTACAAGACTTAAAGAACAAGCGCTTAAATTCGGCTTACAAATAGAATCCGAAAAAGCCCTGAGTCTTATCCTCGAAACACATAAGCCAAAAAGGGTAATGCTGGAAGATTCCTCGGTATATTGCCTGGCCCTGATTCTTGCACTTGGCGCAAGCCCGAAAAAACTCGGTATTCCGGGAGAAGAAAAATTTGCCGGAAGAGGCGTTTCTTATTGTGCTACCTGTGACGGGTATTTTTATAAGGACAGGACAGTGGTTGTGGTTGGGGGCGGCGATACGGCCGTAGAAGAAGCGCTGTTTTTGGAAAGATTGTGCAGGCGGGTTTTTCTTGTGCACAGGAAAGAGAGCCTGCGCGCTTCAAAAGTGTTGCAGGAGAGATTATTTAAAAGTCCCAAGATAGAGTTTATCCCTTCCGCGGAGATTCAGGAAATATCAGGGACCTCAAAAACCGAAGAGGTTATATTAAAAAATAACAAAGATAATACGACTTCGACTCTTAAAACAGACGGTGTCTTTATATTTGTGGGCACAAAGCCCAATACGGATTTTTTAAAAGGTACGGTTAAGCTTGATGAGGCGGGTTATATATTGACCGATGACGAGATGAAGACCTCGCAAGACGGCGTATTTGCCTGCGGCGATGCGCGTAAGAGGCCCTTTAGGCAATTGGTAACCGCAGCGGGCGAAGGGGCAGTGGCCGCCTATAGCAGTTCTCATTATGTCTTAATCTCAAAAGGCATTATTTATAAGTAAGTCCCCATCTATCCCGCAACTCCGGACTGGGTATAAAATAAAAAATCCCGATTATCTCGGGATACATTCCTATCCAAAAAAATCATCCTATTGCATTACTACTTACCCTTGTGTTTTTCCTCCTTTTTTGCGCTCTTGAAGCATTCTACGAAATAATCGCAGGTATGGCAGCAGATGTATTCCTCGTCTTTTTCTCCCCTGTACCATTTTGTTTGGCACGTCCAGAATATCTGGCACATCTCACAACAATGTCCGAATTGCCCCAAAGCCATTGTTAGCCCCTTAACTTGTTTGCCATTATGATAATAAATATGAAGGTTATTGTCAAGGAAAATAGTTGACAAAACCTGCCCCCGTCTTTATAATACAATTCCAATTTATCCCGCACCCAGAAAACCATGTCTGTAAAGGCATGGATGAATGGTTTTCGGGCGGGATTCCGCTCCATGAGCCTGTGCCATATGGCACGGACCGAAAAGTCAGAAACCACGGCTGTTAAGCCGTGGAGCTTCATACAAAGGCATTATACGTATGTTTTTTAAGAAAGGCTTCTATGGCGGTGTCCACCCTCCCACCAAGAAGGAAAAAACCCAGGCACTTAGTATTTCGGAAGGATTCCTCCCCAAAAAGGTAGTCATCCCTCTCCTGCAGCACACTGGCGGTATCTGCGAGCCTCTTGTAAAAGCAGGAGACAGCGTTTTTGTCGGCACAAAAATAGGCACAAACTCTCAGTTTATATCAAGCCCCGTCCATTCGAGCGTTTCGGGAAAAGTTATGCAGATAGAAGAAATGCCGCATCCCGTTATCGGAAGATGCCCTGCCGTAATAATAGAGTCTGACGATAAAGACGCGAAAGATATCTCTATGGGGATAACACGAGAGCCCCATAATCTTGAAAAAGATGCGATGCTGAAAATAATACAGGAGGCAGGCATCGTCGGTCTGGGGGGTGCGATGTTTCCGACGCATATAAAACTTATGCCGCCGGACGGTAAATCCATTGACACCGTTATCCTTAACGGCGTCGAATGCGAACCGTATATTACCTGCGACCACGCCCTCATGCGCCAAAAATCAAAAGAGATTATTGAAGCCCTGCGGATAATAATGAAAATCCTTGAGGTTAAAAAGGCCTTTATTGCCATTGAAAAGAATAAGCCCGACGTAATTGAAATCATGAAAAAAAACCTTACGGGCATAGGGAGTATCAGTGTGATAGCCCTTAAGGTAAAATATCCGCAGGGAGCCGAAAAACAGCTTATCAAGGCGGCGCTAAACCGGGAAGTTCCTTCCGGAAAACTTCCTTTCGATGTCGGCGTTGTGGTGCATAACGTCCAGACAGCGTTTAGTATATACGAGGCACTGTTTGCGTCAAAACCTCTTTATGAAAGGGTAGTGACAATAAGCGGCGGGGCGGTAAAAAAGCCATGTAATATAAAACTCAGGATCGGGACACTGCTTAAGGATGTGCTCGAATTTTTAGGGGGGACGCAAGGTAATCTTGCGCGGGTAATCTTTGGCGGCCCCATGATGGGCGTTGCGCAGTATAGTCTTGAAGTGCCTATCATCAAAGGAACTTCTTCGGTGCTGTTTCTGACGGATGAAGAGGTGTTTACGGGGGATTCAGGGCCGTGCATACGATGCGGGAAATGCATAGAGGTATGCCCGGTAAAAATTATGCCCGCACAACTGGGCCTTGCGGTAGAAAGCACACGTTATGACATTGCGGCGGATTTTTCTCCGCTTGACTGCATAGAATGCGGTGCCTGTGATTATGTATGCCCTACAAAACGGCCTCTGTTACATTTTATCAAACTTGCAAAAATAAAAGCGAGGATTGTCGCATAGGTATTATGGATACGCTATTTTCACTGTCAGTATCTCCGCATATCAGGTCAAAGGATAGCCTGCAGCGTATCATGTGGCTGGTTGTCCTGGTACTGCTTCCGGCGGGAGCCGCGGGGGTTTATATTTTTGGGATAAGAGCGCTTTTTGTGATACTAAGCGCGGTATGCGGCGCACTGTTAACGGAATTTGTGATAACGCGCCTCATGAAAAAATCCCTCACCATTTCAGACGGCAGCGCATTTATTACGGGGCTTTTACTTGCCTATAACCTTCCGCCCGGCGTTCCTTTGTGGCTCCCTTTTATAGGGTCACTGTTTGCGATAGCAATAGCAAAGCTTGCCTTCGGTGGTTTGGGGTATAATATTTTTAATCCTGCGCTTGCAGGCAGGGTATTTCTTATGGCATCATGGCCTACGCATATGACCACCTGGCAGCTTCCGAGGTGGTATGTTGATGCTATTACTACCGCAAGCCCTCTTGGCCTGATTAAGCATGGTGTTACGGCGGAGAAGCTGCCTTCCTACGTGGATTTGTTTATCGGTAACAGGGCAGGTTGCATAGGAGAGGTCTGTATTATTGTGTTATTAATAGGAGCAGTTTTTTTACTCTGGAAGGGTTATATCAGCTGGCATACGCCTTTTAGCTTTATCATAACGGTATGGATTCTAAGCTGGATGCTTATGGGAAAGGGTTTTTTCCGGGGAGACGCGCTTTTCTATGTGTTAAACGGCGGGCTGATACTGGGTGCGTTTTTCATGGCGACGGATATGGTAACTACGCCGCTTACCAAAAAGGGAATGCTTGTCTTCGGTATAGGGTGCGGTATAATAACATTTGTAGTAAGAAAATGGGGCGGGTATCCCGAAGGAGTATCGTATTCGATACTCATTATGAATGCGGCAACGCCTATCATAGATAGATTTACGAAACCGAAAAAATTCGGCTATGTAAACTTAAAGAAGCAGAAATGATCAGATTCGGCATTATTTTGATGGTCATATGTTTTGTAGCCTCGCTTGTGCTTGCGCTCGTATATCAATTGACGCAACCGGTTATTGCAGCACAGCGCTCTCGGGAGGAACTTGTGCTCTTAAAAGAAGCTCTTCCCGATGCCGGGGAGTTTAAAGAGATAACGGAAAATGATGGCTCATATTTTGAGGGTATTGACAAAAAGAAGGTAATTGGCTATGTCATAAGGGTAACCGCGAAAGGGTACACCGGCGATATAAAAATGCTGGCGGGCGTTGACAGGAGCGGTACCATAAAAGGCGTTTGTGTATTAGAGCATGCCGAAACTCCCGGTCTTGGAGCAAGGATTTCCGAGGTGAAATCCGGCGAGAAAAAGCCGTGGTTTCTGGAGCAATTCAGAGGTAAAAAAATAAACGAACTGAATTTTAACAGCCTAGAAGCAATTACGGGTGCGACTATCTCAAGTAAAGCGGTCCTTGATACGGTAAGAGATAAGGCAGAGGAATTTTTAAAGTCAAAACAATGAAAGAGCTCATCAGGGAATTTACAAAAGGTATTACAATAGAAAATCCCACGTTTAAACTCGTGCTTGGACTGTGTCCCACCTTAGCCGTATCCGTTACCGTATTAAATGGTATAGGTATGGGTATTGCCGCAACGTTTGTACTGCTTGGTTCTAATATTATCATCTCGATGTTAAGAAACTTTATACCGGACAAGATAAGGATCCCGTGTTTTATCGTAGTTATTGCGACGTTTGTTACGATAACCGAGCTTATTATGAAGGCTTATACACCGGCGTTAAGCAGGGCCCTGGGCATATTTGTACCCTTGATTGTAGTAAATTGTATTGTACTCGGGAGGGCAGAGGCGTTTGCCCAAAGCAACAAAGTTATAAATTCCGTGTTTGATGCGCTCGGCATGGGCGTTGGTTTTACCCTGGCGCTTGTGCTGATATCGGCTATCAGAGAATTTCTTGGTTCAGGCACCGTACTTGGTTTTCAGCTTTTTAAACAATTCCAACCTGCCACGGCATTTATATTGGCACCGGGGGCGCTATTAACCATAGGGCTTTTGATAGGCCTTACGAATTATATTCAGCTAAGGAAAGCAAGAGGATAGTATGGACGTTTCAAAATTTATAATGATTGTCATAAGCGCTGTCCTGATTAATAATTTTATACTTTCGAAATTCCTCGGGCTCTGTTCATTCATAGGAGTGTCTAAAGAAACAAAACCTGCGCTGAGTATGGGCCTTGCGGTAACGTTTGTTACCACCATGGCGTCCATTATCTCCTGGCTTATATATAATTATATACTGTTACCTTATAACCTGACGTATCTCAGGACTATCTCATTTATTTTAGTTATTGCATCCTTTGTTCAGTTTGTTGAGATAGTAATTCAAAAGACGAGCCCGTTTTTATTTAGAGCTTTTGGCATATATCTGCCCCTTATCACGGTAAATTGCGCAGTCTTGGGCGTTGCGGTATTAAACAGTGATATATTTTTTTCAAACGGCAAAGTGTTACCCTACAGTTTTATTTCTTCCCTTATACAGGGCTTCAGTGCCGGTGTGGGGTATATGCTTGCAATGTTTCTCATGTCCGGAATACGCGAGAGGCTTGATTTAATAAATGTCCCGGAATCCCTAAAAGGCATTCCGATAACATTTATAATAGCCGCATTAATGTCTATGGCATTTTTAGGATTCAGCGGGTTTACACTGTAATGCAGACGCTTATATTTTCGGTACTTACGCTTTCCATCCTTGGGTTTCTCTTCGGCATAGGGCTTGCCTATGCCATAAAGATTTTTTCCATGCAGGTTGACCCGAAGATAAAAGAGATCTTAAGTTATCTGCCCGGCTCAAACTGCGGTGCCTGCGGGAGCGCAGGGTGTTTTGCGCTTGCCGAGGCGATTTCACAGGGGAAAGCCAAACCGACCGCCTGCGCGCCCGGAGGAGAAAAAGCCCATAAAGATATCGCTGCCCTCTTGGGTGTTGAAGTTGAAACAAAGACGAAACAGGTAGCGACTGTGCTCTGCGGAGGAGGAAAAAAAGCAGCCGAACAATATATATATCAAGGGGTTAAAACTTGTACGGCAGCGAATATGTTGCACGGCGGACAAAAATTGTGCCCATACGCATGCCTTGGTTTTGGCGATTGCGTAAAGGTCTGCCCTTTTGATGCCTTGGCAATGGGGCCCGAAGAGCTCCCTATAGTAAATGACCAGAAGTGCACTTCATGCGGTTACTGCGTGAAGGAATGCCCCAAGCATATCATCATACTTATGCCGCTTAAGAGCACAGTATCGGTTGCGTGTTTTTCCCGGGATAAAGGTCCCGTGGTGATGAAGGCATGTAAAGCCGGCTGTATCGGATGCAAACAGTGCGAGAAGGCGTGCAAATTTGACGCAATACACGTTACTAATAATTTAGCGGTAATCGATTTTTTAAAATGCACGAACTGCTTGGCGTGCGTAGCGGTTTGTCCGACTAAATGTATAACTGCAAAAAAATAAAAGGAGAGGGCATAGAATGAATCCACATATACTGCAGCTTACGGATGAAAATTTTGATAAGGAACTTAGTAGTTCAAATACCCCGCTCATCGTTGATTTTTGGGCAGAGTGGTGCGGCCCCTGTAAGATGTTTTCCTCTATAATAGATGAAACGGCAAAAGAGTATTCCGGTAAGGTGCGGGTAGGAAAACTTGACGTTGATTCCAATCCGGAAATCCCCACAAGATTTGGCGTGATGAATATCCCTACAGTCATATTTTTTAAGAACAATAAGGAGTATACAAGGCTTGTCGGCGCCGTCTCAAAAAAAGAGCTGGTAAAAAAGATAGAAGAGCTTGAGCATGAAAAATAAAAGGTTAGCTTATATAGCCGTATTCTGTTCGGGCAAGGGGACGAATCTCCAGGCTATTATAGAGAGCGTAAAAAGAGGTTATATCAGGGCGCGTCTGCGCCTTGTAATAAGCGACAGAAAAGATGCGTATGCCCTGGTACGGGCAAAAAAGGCGCACATAGATACCCGCTTCATCGACAGGAAAAAATTTTCATCGAAAGTTGAATTTGAAAGCGAGATTTTGAAATATCTTAAACAATACAATATCGATGTAATCGTGCTCGCAGGTTTTATGAAGGTTTTAAGCGACGGTTTTGTAAGGAGGTATAAAAACAGGATAGTGAATATACATCCCGCGCTCCTTCCGTCGTTTAAAGGGACCGAGGGCATAAAAGATGCCTTTTGCTACGGCGTGAAAGTAACAGGTTCTACTGTGCATTTCGTAGATGAGGGGGTCGATACGGGCCCGATAATCCTTCAGGAAACAGTGAGGGTCGAAGACCATGATACGGAAGAAACGCTTGCGCGTAAGATACACGAAAAAGAACACCGCATATACCCTAAGGCCATAAAATTATTAGTGGAAAATAGATTGAAGATAGCGGGAAGAAAAGTAACGATCAAAAAATAATGGACATTAAATTCGGGACCAGCGGATGGCGCGGCATAATAAGCGATGATTTTACGTTTGATAACGTAAGGTTAGTTGCTCAGGCGATAGCCGATTACGTAAACGCTCTCAACGGCAGAAAAAAAGAAGTAATAGTCGGCTACGATACAAGGTTTCTTTCGAAAGAGTTTGCCCGCGCCTGCTCTAGTGTATTATTGGGTAGCGGTATTATGCCTTTACTTACGGACCGCGATACGCCGACACCCGTAATCTCTTTTCATATACTAGACAAAAAAGCCTCCGGTGCCATAAATATAACCGCAAGCCATAACCCTTCCGCATATAACGGAATAAAGTTTTCTCCATCCTCAGGCAGCCCCGCAGGTAAAGAGATTACTTCGTTTCTTGAGAAGCGTATCGAAACGCTCAGGAAGAAAAAATGGCATTTTAAGGATGAAGGACTAAAAGGTGTCTATGAGGAATTTGACCCGCAGCCCCGGTATTTAGCGCATCTAAAAAAGCTCCTTAATGCGGATCTGATAAGGAAATCAAAAGCAAGAGTAGGCATAGATTTTTTATACGGGACGTCGCGCGGATATCTCGATGTGATTTTAAAAAGTCTCGGAGTAAAACTCTGCAAACTTCATGAAGGTATAAATCCAAGCTTTGGCGGGATTGCTCCGACCCCCGCAGGCAAGCAGCTTGCAGAGCTTTCCAGGCTTGTGAAATCAGAAAAACTGGATATAGGCCTTGCAACCGACCCGGACGGCGATAGGTTCGGAATAATCGACAGAGACGGCACCTTCATAACGGCAAACGAGGTAATCTGCGTTGTCCTCGAATATCTGATTACCACGAGAAAGAAATATGCTACCGTCGCGCGCACACTCGCAACGACGTCTATGGTGGATAAAATAGCAACCGCCCACAACATGAGGACGGTTGAAACACCCGTCGGTTTTAAATATATTGCCGAAGAACTCATAAGCGGCGATTGCCTCATGGGCGCAGAAGAATCAGGCGGACTTTCTATAGCAGGCCATGTCCCGGAAAAAGACGGGATACTCGCCTGTCTCTTAGTACTTGAGGCATGTCTTATGAAGAAAAAAAGCGTAAAGGGCATACTGAAAGATATTACAAAAACGTACGGAACGATATACTCCGACCGTATGGATGTAAGCGTTGGCTCAAGAGAAAAATTACTCAGCAGGCTTAAAACATTTAGCCCCACGCACATGGCAGGCCTCAAGGTCGCGGGCGTGCATACCTTAGACGGTTTTAAGTTCAATTTTACAGACTCAAGCTGGCTTTTGATACGGCCCTCCGGCACAGAACCTATGGTGCGCTTATATGCCGAGAGCAGTTGTAAAAAAGCGTTAACATTGTTACTTAATGAAGCTAAACGGGTTATCAATTTTTAGTTGACTTTAAAGAGCAGTTCTTATATAGTGAAGGTCTATGGACACGCAGATTAAAGATATAAAAGCACGGGAGATATTGGATTCACGCGGGAATCCAACAGTCGAGGTTGATGTAATCTTAAAAGACGGTTCTATGGGAAGGGCTGCCGTTCCTTCGGGTGCATCTACAGGAGAGCATGAGGCATTGGAATTAAGAGACGCCGATATGTCAAGGTATCTGGGTAAAGGTGTGCTAAAGGCCGTGGATAATATACAAAAAATTATAAAACCCGAAGTTGCGGGGTATGATGCGAAGAATCAAAGAAAATTTGATAGGTTGTTATTAGACCTGGATGGCACAGAAAATAAATCCCGCCTCGGCGCAAATGCCATATTGGGTGTTTCCTTAGCCGTTGCAAAAGCAGTAAGCGTTTCTTGCGGTATAGCGCTTTTTGAATATCTCGGCAAGAAGAAGGCTCGTATATTGCCGGTTCCCATGATGAATGTATTAAACGGCGGCGCGCATGCCGATAATAATGTTGATATACAGGAATTTATGATTGTACCAAAGAAGGCGCCGAGTTTTAAAGAAGCCCTGCGGATGGGTGCCGAAGTTTTTCATAATTTAAAAGCGATCCTTAAGAAAAAAAATCTTACTACGAGCGTCGGAGACGAGGGTGGTTTTGCCCCAAACCTTGGCTCAAACGAAGAGGCTATAGAACTCCTGATAGAGGCCATACACAAAGCAGGTTACGACCCGCAGAAGGAAGTATATATTGCGCTCGATGTTGCCTCGTCGTCGTTTTTTGACGGTACGTACTATGTGATGAAAGCCGAGGCATCGGCAAAGAAAACAGCCGCCGATATGATAGCGTATTATAAAAAATTGGTAAGTGCGTATCCGATAGTGACTATCGAAGACGGACTTGCCGAAGATGACTGGGATAACTGGAAAACGTTGACGGCAGAGCTGGGCAAGAAAGTTCAGCTCGTAGGAGATGACCTGTTTGTCACCAATACCAAGCGCCTCGAAAAAGGAATAAAAAATAAAGTTGCGAATGCCATTCTTATAAAAGTAAATCAGATAGGAACGCTCACCGAAACGCTTGATGCGATAGCGCTTGCCCTCTTGAATGGATATCGCGCGGTTATCTCTCACCGAAGCGGCGAGACCGAGGATACGACGATAGCGCATATTGCGGTAGGAACCGAAGTAGGGCAGATTAAAACCGGTTCCATCTCAAGGACTGACAGGATTGCCAAATATAACGAGTTATTAAGGATAGAAGAAGCACTCGGGAAGAAAGCGGTATATGCAGGCACGTTACCCCAATGAGACATTTTATTTTATTGATAAGGCGGCCGTATATCATCATCAGCGCGTTTGTGCTGATACTGATTTTTCTTCCGGGGTTGTCCAAGAGACAGGAGCTTTTAGAAAGAAAGCAGTTTTTGGAGGCGGAAACAAAAAGACTGTACAACAAAAATAAAACACTTATGGACGAAGCAGAAAGATTACAACGAGACCCGCATTATCAGGAAAAAATTGCACGAGAAAAACTCGGATATGTGAAAGAAGGAGAAATAGTTTTACAAATGGAACCGCAGGAGTAACTTTAACTCTGGCAGTTATGGAAGATACGCCACAGGCTCAAGCAGGATTTAAAACAGGCGACACAGTCGATATAGAAATAACGAAAATAACCAATTTCGGCGCATTTGCAAAATTACCTTTTAACAAGATCGGGCTCATTCATATTTCGCAGATAAGAGAGGGGTTTGTAAAAGACATAAATGACCACCTCAAGATAGGCGATAAAGTAAAGGCGCGGATCGTAGCGATAAACGGCGAAGGAAGGATAGACCTGAGCCTTAAAAAAGAAGTCCCGGTTAGTGTTGTAGGGCCGAGACAAAACCAAAACCAGTTTAGAAATCAGGCGTTTGAAGAAAAATTAAAGAGGTTTTTGAAAAAGTCAGAATCTCTGCAGACTGATCTTAAACACCGGACGGAATCAAAGATAGATAAAAAATAAATCACTTGCCGCGGGGTGGAGCAGCCCGGTAGCTCGCAAGGCTCATAACCTTGAGGTCCTCGGTTCAAATCCGAGCCCCGCTACCAAATTTCGTTATGATGTGTATCAATGCCAACAATATACTATTGCTTGGCATTTGCTCTTTTATAATAGGTATTGTTCTCTTCATAGGGGCGATAAAAAGGTTTAAGCTGTTTGCCTTGCTTGTATGGGCGCTCGTTGCGTTATGCGGTATAGCCGCATTTTTTGCAGGTGCATTCTACAAATCTTTTCATGAATTTAACAAAGAAGAGTTGGTGGCGAGGGTGTGCTGCGAAAGGACTCAAGCCGCAGGCTATGATTTTGGACTTGTCTATACGCCCGTGATAAAGGGAAAAGAAAACCCCGCGATTATTTTTCCTATGAAGGGAAAAGAGTGGATGCTTTCAGGCGATATAGTGAAATGGAAACCGTATCTTACCCTCATCGGTGCGCGTACCTATTACCGCATAACGAGGCTTTCGGGAAGGTATCCTTCAAGCGGCGCTACGGTAGAGGAAAATGGCAGCGCCTATAGCCTGGGCGATGAAGTTCTGATGTCGGTTTTTTTGAGGAAGGTTTTACGGATGCTTCCGTTTGTGGATGCAACATATGGCAATGCGGCATATACCGGATGCGAGATTGACAAAGACTTTAATATATACGTAGGCGTGTCAGGATTTATAATACGAGAAAAGAGATAGGAGGTGGGTATGTTAAAAACAATCTTTAAGATTAAACCGGTGTATGTGGTCGTGATAATTGCACTGTTTGCCGTCAGCGTTTACCCGCACGATGCGTGCGCTATCCCCGTGAAATCAAAGGAAGCTTTGTATGAGACGCGCCTCCAGGACATAGAAAAGATTTTGAGCGTATTCAAACACGATGCGGCACAAAAGAGGCTTTTGAGTTTTAAGGTTAACGAGGCCGATTTACGTTTGAGGCTTGAGAGGCTTTCTGACAGCCAGTTAAAGGAGTTCGCCCGAAATGCAACCTTCGTCAATGCAGGAGGAAGCGCAGGCGGTGTTATTGTCGCCGTCGTATTCGTAGTGCTTTTAATCGTAGCAATTTTATATCTTACCGATTATTCCGTAAAAGTAGAGCCAAAAAAACATAAATAAAGCAAGTATATCTGTCCGGTGAAATAGGTGCTAGTTTGGTTAGGTACGTTGCTATAACCCTCCTCGTGTTTGGTCTGGCCGGCTGTACAAGCCTGCATGTGAGCGCTGTAAAAAAAAATCCTTTCCGCGATAGCGAAGGCACCTTTTATGTTCACAATGTTCCGTTTGTAAGGCAGAATTATTTTTACTGCGGCCCGGCAAGCCTGGAGAGTGTACTTAAGTTTTGGGGTAATGATATATCTCAGGAAGAAATAGGTAAGCGTGTTTATTTCGGGAAGACAAAAGGCACGTTTAATTTTGAAATGGATGCCTTTTGCCGGGAGGAAGGATTTTTTACTAAAAGTTACTGTGGCACGGCGGAAGATATTGCATGGTATATACAAAAAGGCATTCCGGTAGTGGTGCTCCAGAAAAGAGGCGGTTTATTATCCGATTATCATTACATGGTGCTTATCGGTATAAACAAGGCAGAGAATTTTATAATAGCGCATGATGGTTTTAAAAGTAACGCGATACTGCCTATGAATGTTTTTGCTAAAAACTGGAAGCATTGCAATAACTGGATGCTTGTGATTGCACCTCCTGAAAAAGTTGATTGGATTAAAGAAGCGGATGACTATAACAGGCTTGGGATTCTTTTTGAAGAAAAAGGTAACCCGGTACAGGCCAGGGACAATTATCATAAGGCGATTGCGCTTAAAGGTTCCCGCACCGTCTATTATTTTAATCTTGCAAACGCCTACCTGAAAGAAAGAGAGTTTGCCTGCGCAATAGCGTATTATAAGAAGGCGATAGAGCTATCGCCCGAGTTTGCGGATTGTTACAATAATTTAGCATATGCGTTAGCCGAGGGAGAACTTTCTTACGAGGAGGCTCGTGTGTATGCTTTAAAAGCGCTTGAGCTTGGACCCGATAAAAAATGTTGGTACATGGATACCCTTGGC
Organism: Candidatus Omnitrophota bacterium; assembly: GCA_043800345.1. GTDB lineage: Bacteria > Omnitrophota > Gorgyraeia > VGKN01 > VGKN01 > JAZDNB01. The sequence goes on along the minus strand of JAZDNB010000015.1, from coordinate 37,725 downwards.
ATGGTACACTTAAAGACAGGTAATTTTACCGAAGCAACACGGAATTTTGAGGATGCAATCAAGCAAGGCGGTTTCATCCAGAAAGAAGATGCGGATACCGTATATAAACACTTGATAGAGTCCTATGTAATGGCAGGCCTAAACGATAGGAGTTGACCATGATAGAGCGCTACAGTCTTCCTAAAATGAAATCTATATGGAGCGATGAGAATAAATTTAAGAAAATGCTGGAAGTTGAGGTGCTCAGCGCCGAGGCGCTCGCTGCGTTAGGCAAGGTTCCGAAAAACGCACTTCTCGTCATCAAGAAAAAAGCGCGTTTTAATATTGACAGGATAAATCAAATTGAAGAGAGGACGAAACATGACGTGGTGGCATTTGTGGAAAATATCTCCGAATATATCGGGCCCGCCTCGCGGTTCCTTCATCTGGGGCTTACCTCAAACGATATCCTTGACACTACCCTTGCCTGCCAGATGCGCGAATCCGCGGATATCATTATAGAAGATTTAAAAAAACTTTTGGCGGTTGTTTCAAAGAAGGCAAAGAAATATAAATATACCCCGATGATAGGAAGGACGCACGGCATACATGCCGAGCCGATTACCTTCGGGTTAAAGCTCGCGCTTTTTTATGATGAGACAAAAAGAAACCTAAAGCGGGCACTTGAAGCCAAGGAGGTCATATCCTGCGGGAAGATATCGGGCGCTGTGGGCACCTACGCGAACATTGCGCCTTTTGTGGAAGAATATGTGTGCAGGAAGCTTGAGTTAAAACCGAGCACCATTTCAACCCAGGTTATACCGCGCGACAAACATGCGCAGTTTCTCTCGACGCTGGCGCTCATCGGCGCTACCCTTGAACGGTTTGCTACGGAAATAAGGCACCTCCAGCGCACGGAGGTAAACGAGGCAGAAGAATTTTTCTCAAAGGGCCAGAAAGGTTCATCCGCCATGCCGCATAAAAGGAATCCGGTAAATTCCGAAAGGCTCTGCGGGCTCGCGCGGCTTTTGCGTGCCAACAGCATCGCCGCAACCGAATCCGTCGCCCTGTGGCACGAAAGGGATATAAGCCATTCCTCCGTTGAGCGGGTGATTATTCCCGACAGCTGCATCGTTGCCGATTTTATGCTGAACGAGGCGCTTAAGATTGTGGAAAATCTACTGGTATATCCGGAACACATGAAAAGGAATATGGGGCTTTCAAACGGCAGGGTATTTTCCCAGCACGTGCTTTTAACATTAATAGGAAAAGGCGCAAGCCGGAAAGAGGCGTATGAAATTGTCCAGGATGCCGCAATGAAATCGTTTAAGGAAAATATGGATTTTAAAATGATTCTCAAGCAGGATGAAAGGATAACCAAGGTTCTGACACAAAAAGAACTGAACGAATGTTTTTCGCTTGAGTATCATATGAGGTTTGTAGACAAAATATACAGGAGGGTGGGCATATAAAATGGAAAAACTAAAACAAATTTATGAAGGAAAGGCAAAAAAGGTTTTTGAAACGGATGACCCCGATTTGGTAATCCAGGAATTTAAAGACGATGCGACCGCGTTTGATGCGACAAAACGCGGCACTATCGGCGGAAAGGGTGTGATCAATAACAAGATATCGGCAAAACTCTTTGAGCTTTTGGAGAAAAAAGGTATTCCCACGCATTTTGTAAAACTCTTAAGCGACAGGGAAATGCTGATACGGAGAGTAAAGATCATACCTATCGAGGTTACTATCAGAAACATCGTCGCGGGAGGCATGAGCAAACTCCTGGGCCTGGAAGAAGGTATAAGGCTCAAAGAGCCCGTCCTGGAATATCATTTTAAAGAGGACAAACTGCATGACCCCCTCATCAACGACTATCACATACGTGCGCTTGACATCGCGACGGATGGTGAACTCGAAGAGATACGCGCGTCATCATTTACCATAAACGAGATACTGAAACGCTTCTTTGATGAAAAAAACCTGATACTCGTAGATTTCAAACTCGAGTTCGGAAGGTGCAAGGGAAAGATTTTGCTTGCCGATGAGATATCGCCGGACACCTGCAGGTTGTGGGACAAAACCACCCAGGAAAAACTTGATAAGGACAGGTTTAGACGGGACCTTGGAAACGTGGAAGAGGCATATCGGGAGGTGTCAAGGAGGGTGTTTAGCTAAATGATCTGGCAGGTAGAAGTAAAAGAAAAAGACAGCTTTTTCGACGCCCAGGGCGAAGCGGTAAAAAAAGATTTTGCCGATTTCGGCATCCGCGGCGTAAAAGACGTGAGGGTGGTGCAGTTATATTTTATTGACGGCGAATTTTCAAAAGACCAAATCAGAAAAATCGCCCGGGAGATTTTAACTGACCGCATCACGCAATACTACGTCGTGAGGCCCGTGGTTAAAAATACCGCGCGCCAAAAAAATAACGGGGCGAAAATCGTCGAGGTATTCTATAACCCTGGCGTTATGGACCCCTGGGAAGAATCCGTAAAAAAGGCCATTACGGATTTCGGTTTTGGCGCTGTTACGTCCGTCAAGACAGCAAAACGATACCTTATCAAAGCGGATATCTCTTCTCATACATTAGCGCTTGCAAGCGAAAAACTTCTCTATAACAAAGTCATCCAGAACATAAAAACAGCGCCCATCCATCTTGAAAACCCGAAGTACGAATTCCGCTTAAAGCACGTCAACCTATCCTCGCTTGAGGAAAAAGGCCTTGTCGCGTTAAGCAGGGACGGCCAGTTATTCTTAAGCCTCAAGGAAATGCTTACTATTCAAGAGTATTTCAAAAGCCTCGGAAGGAACCCGACCGACTGTGAACTTGAGACGATCGCACAGACATGGTCGGAGCACTGCGGCCATAAGACATTCAGGGGAATAATAGAATATACCGCACAGGCTGAAGGCCCAAGGAAGGTGCAAACCACAAAAATAAACAATCTTCTTAAATCCACCATTATCAAGGTTACGAGCGAGCTGAATAAAAAATGGTGCATATCTGTCTTTAAAGATAATGCGGGCATTATAGAATTTGATGATAAATATAACGTTTGTTTTAAGGTGGAGACGCATAACCACCCCTCTGCGCTTGAGCCATACGGCGGAGCGGGAACAGGTACCGGCGGGGTAATACGGGATATCCTGGGGGTAGGACTCGGCGCAAAGCCGATTATGAATACGGATGTATTTTGTTTTGCGCCGCCCGATATGCCGCTTTCAAAAATTCCAAAAGGCATGCTTCATCCAAGGCGTATTATGAAAGGCGTAGTAAGCGGTGTAAGAGATTACGGAAACAGAATGGGAATTCCCACAGCAAACGGCGCGGTATTATTTGACAGGCGCTACGCGGGAAACCCTCTGGTGTATTGCGGCACGGTGGGTATTATGCCAAAATCGGCATCATTTAATAAAGTACAAACAGGCGACCTTGTCGTTTTGGTGGGCGGAAGGACAGGCAGGGACGGCATTCACGGCGCGACATTTTCATCGGGCGAGCTCACTCACGAATCGGAAGTCATATCAAGCGGCGCCGTGCAGATAGGTAACCCCATTACCGAAAAGAAAATCACTGACACCTTGCTCTTAGCCCGCGACAAGAGGCTTTATAATGCGATAACAGATTGCGGAGGCGGAGGCCTGTCAAGCGCGGTGGGCGAAATGGGAAAGTCACTTGGCGTAGCAGTTGACCTTGAAAAGGTGCCCTTAAAATACGACGGGCTTTCTTATACGGAGATATGGATCTCGGAAGCCCAGGAGAGAATGATTTTGGCAGTCCCCGGGAATAAGATAGACGAACTTATAAAAATATTTGAGGGTGAAAACGTAGAGGTAGCGGTGATAGGTGAATTTACCGATGATAAAAAACTGAGGCTCCGCTATAACGGCACTGCTGTGTGCGGCCTTGATATGGAATTTTTGCATGAAGGCCTGCCGAGAGTTGTGCGCAAGGCCGTATGGAAAAAACCAAAACACAGAGAACCCTCTTTTACGTGCCCGAAGGATATGACAGGCGACCTGCTTAAACTCTTGTCAAGTTACAATACCTGTTCCAAAGAGTGGATTATAAGGCAGTATGACCACGAGGTGCAGGGCCAGAGCGTTCTCAAACCGCTTGTCGGTATTGCTAACGACGGCCCTTCGGATGCCGTAATAATAAGGCCTGTATTTAATTCTAAAAAAGGTATTGTCGTCGGTTGCGGCATAAACTTTAGGTTCTCGGATATAGACCCTTACTGGATGGCGGCTTCAAGTATTGACGAGGCGATACGCCAGATTGTTGCGGTCGGAGGTTCGCCTGATAAAATTGCGCTCCTTGATAATTTTTGCTGGGGCGATACCGATAAACAGGAACGGCTCGGCGAACTCGTACGCGCCGCCCAAAGTTGTTACGACATGGCGAAAGCGTTTGAAACGCCGTTTATCTCGGGAAAAGACAGTCTTCATAATGAGTATAAGGTAGCAAATAAAACCGTCTCCATACCGGGAACGCTCCTTATCTCTGCAATCTCGGTCATGGATGATGTTTCAAAGGCGGTCTCGATGGACGCCAAGAAACAAGGTAACCTTATCTATGTGATAGGAGAGACGTTTGATGAACTGGGCGGCTCCGAATATTTTAGCCTGCGCAATGTCATAGGAAATAGCTGCCCCGGGGTGAACCCGAAAAACGCAAAAAAACTTTTTGAAAGAGTACATGCGGCGGTTTCACGCGGCCTTATCAGGAGCTGTCATGACGTATCGGAAGGCGGCCTGGGCGTTGCGCTTGCCGAGACGGCATTTAGCGGGGGGCTTGGCATGACGGTGTTTTTGAAGAAAGCGCCGTATAAAGTTAAAAAGCAGTCCACAGTCCACAGTCCGCGGTCCACGGTAAGAGACGACTATATTTTATTCTCGGAGTCCAATTCGCGGTTTATCGCGGAAGTAGAAAAACACAAACAGGAAGAATTTGAAACATTGATGCAGGGTATGCCCGTTGGCCTTGTCGGATGCCTTAGCGCAAGCCCCGCATTTACCGTATACGGCATAAAAGGAAATCAGGTTGTTTCAACGGACATACGCGCCTTAAAAGAGGCGTGGCAGAAGCCGCTCAGGTGGTAATATAAAATCAAAAATCAAATATCAAAAATCAAAGTGCAAAAATTAATTATTAAACAATATTTATGATTAAACCAAAAGTGCTCATACTGCGCACTGCCGGCACAAATTGCGACAAGGAAACTGCCTGGGCATTCAGGCTCGCAGGCGCAGAAACGGAACTTGTCCACATAAACAAGTTCATCAAAAAAGAAAAAGACCTTTGCGAATACCAGATACTTGCGTTGCCCGGCGGGTTTACCTACGGCGATGATATTGCATCGGGCAAGATACTGGCAAGTGAGATAAAACACAAACTCAAGGAAGACATAAATAATTTTATCGATGACGGAAAGCTTATCATCGGTATCTGTAACGGTTTTCAGGTATTGGTTAAAGCGGGCCTTTTGCCTTCGCTTGATGCTACGCAGGATATACAGGCGACGCTTACCATAAACGACTCGGCGAAGTTTGAAGACAGGTGGGTGTATTTAAAAAATCAAAAATCAAAAATCAAAAATCAAAAATGCGTGTGGACGGGTGATATCCCGGAAATAATTTATCTGCCTGTAGCGCACGGAGAAGGGAAGTTCGTGCCGAAGGATAAAACAGCGCTTGCAAAATTAAAAGAAAACGGCCAGATAGTATTTCAGTATGCCGATGAAAAAGGCAACCTCGCCCCTTATCCATATAATCCGAACGGTTCGGTTGAAAATATTGCCGGAATATGTGATACTACAGGCAGGGTTTTTGGCCTTATGCCCCACCCCGAACGCCACATCTTCGGCCATCAGCACCCGCGGTGGACGCGTAACGGTTTAAAAAAAGAAGGCGACGGTCTTGCGATATTCAAAAATGGCGTTCAATATGTTAAGAAGAACTTATAAATCGGAGGTAACTGAATGAAAAAACTAACAATAAGCCTGGTGGTTTTTGGGCTACTCGTAACCGGAATCTCCATAAGCCTGATTTATTCACATGCCCAGTCAACCCCTCTATCTCAATCTTCTCTGCCCACAATAGAAGATCTAATTAAAAAAGTTGAGGAAAATGTAGAAAAGATACAGGATTTAAGGGCGGACGTAAAAGAGATAGAACAAGAAATGAATATTTCAAAAACAGAATTTTCTGTTAAAAAAGTTTTAAGGACCACAGAGTATACATTTTTGTTTAAAAAACCCGATATGATAAAAATAATTCCAAAAGTTAAACAGGGTGCACCAAAAACAAAAGAAGAGCTTGAAAAAGTTTTTATCCAGCATCCCGAATGGACAGGTAAAGAAAAAGCCGAATATTACGGCAATGAATACCTTCCCCAAGTTGCAGATTTAATAAGTATAGGCCAGGCAGAATATTATGTTGATAGAGGAACTAAAAAACTGACAGACCAGATGCCTTTTGGGGGCCCATACCGGGGGGAGACATGGACAGGGCTTCTGGAGCCTCGCAAACTTCATTTAGTGCATAATCAATTTAGAAAACTACTCGAACCTTATATGATGCAAAATGCTTTAACAGTCAGAAAAGATGATAAAAATCCAGACATATTTATTATAGAGGGAAGATTTACTCCCCACAATGTTAATCCGGCACAAACATCACCATATGGTTGGGATTGGGAAACCTGGGAGCCAGTAGGAGATGATAAATTAGAAGTAAAAATAGATTATAAAAAAGGGGTTTTACTTCAAGCAGGATGGTATGTAGGAGATAGTTTTCAGTATGTTGATAATTATGTTTGGGTACCTTTTAAAGTTAGCGCACTTAGGCTTATAAAAACCAAAGATGGAACTACCAAATATATTATGAATATTAAAGAATTCTCCAATGTTTTTCTAAATCATAACGTTGCAGATGAAGAATTCTCATTTGAAAATACAAAGAAATATGACATCCAAAGATATAGAATAAAATTACTATATGAAAAATAAAACAGTTGTATTTATAATGCTAATATTTTCTTTTTTGCTACTGGCTTTGTTTAGAATAGCTAGTAGTCGTGATTTTGATAGACCAATAGTTCTGGTTCATGGTATTGGTGGTAGCGCAGAGGATATGGAACCAATGAAGAATGAGTTGGTAAAAATGGGTGTTCCAGAAAATAATATAAGAACAATCGATTTATCTAGTAATAAAGGTGCGATTACAGAGAATGCTCAATATGTGGGAAACGAAATAATAAAAATATCAGAAGAATTCGGTGATAAAAAAGTTATGACCATAGGTTATTCTATGGGTGGAGAGATATTAGATTTTTTAACAAAAAATCAAGAAGAAAATGTGACCTATACACACGATAAAGCCGTAGTAAAAAATATTGATACACCATTAGGTGAAATTCCTGTAGGTGTTGAGATAGAAGAAATAACTAAAACTATAGATAATATGCCAACTCATATGGAAGATTATATTGATGAAACTATATTGATAGGTAGCGGCCCTTCTGATTTGGCCCAGGTTGGTTATTTGCAATCCTTAACAGATGACTCAAAACTTGCTTACCAAGATTTAATTCCAGATAGCGATTTCCAAAAAAAACTAAACAGTATGTCGCCAAATCCTAAAATAAAAGTTAACACAATAAGCGGAACAGATACGGCATTTACCGAAGAAGATGATGATGTGGTTTCTAACGAAGACAGCAAGAGAGATTATGCGGAAAATAATTATGAGGTTAAAGGTATATCTCACGGAGCTCTGAATGAAAGTTTGAAAGTAATTAGTTTATTGTTCAATGAAATCACAAACGGTACTCTTTCAAACACAGATACACGTTCTGTTTTAGAGCAAGAAAAAGATCAACTCTTACTCCAGCGAAGTATGAAACAACAAGAACTAGCCGTGGCTACGAAAGAAATGCCCTGCGGTGCGCTCTCGGATAAAATAACAGCCCTGCAGGCAGAGATAAATGCTATAGACCGGCAGATAGCGGCAATAGATGCACAGCTAAACAGTTTGCAATGACAAAGAAGAATGTATAATCGGAGGTAACTGAATGAAAAAATTAACAATAGGCCTGGTGGTTTTTGGGCTGTGTTTCAGCGGGATTTCTGCAAAGCTTTTATATGCTGAAGACGAAAAACCTGTTATTTCCCAGGAAGTTAATGCAATGATTCAGGCAGTCGAGCTGACGTTTCAGCAGATAAAAGACGGTACTATCACAGGCGAGGACGCGATAAATCTCCTCCTGGCGCAACAGGACCAAATGTTACTTGCAAAAAACATGAAGGAGCAGGAATTAAAAGTGGCTACGAAAGATATGCCCTGCGGTGCGCTCTCGGATAAGATAAAACTATTGCGTGCAGAGATAGACGCCTTTGACCAGGAGATAGCAAAAATAGACGCGCAGGTACTTGCGTTACAGCAAGAAAAAGTCGAGGTGAAATAACTTAAGGATGAGAACGATTGCGTTACTTACCATTGGAATTATCTTGTCGGGTTTTTGATGATTATCGGCGCGGTCTTTTTTATCCCGCATCCAGAAGACCACGGTTGTCCTTCGACAAGCTCAGGATGGTTCGAAGGATGGTGAGCGGAGTCGAACCATTAACCTGTGGGGCTCCATATTTAAGAAATAGTGATAAAAGGACTTAGTATGAAAAGGAAACAAGGATTCACTTTTATAGAGCTTTTGATTATCCTCGTGATACTTGGCGGTATGGTGGGTATTGCGACGGTTGTATTTAAGGGCTGGCAGAAATCAAAGAGCACCCTTGCGTTTATGAATATGGGCGATATACGAAAGGCTGAGGAGCTCTTAAAAATTGAAAGTGGAGATTACGCAGCGGCGCGCGGTACCCAGGAAGTCAACAGATTCTTAGACCTCACTATACAATCAAAGGATTACGATTATAGCGTGACCAATGTAACCGCCGATAGTTTTGTGGTCATAGCTGAAAATATCAACAAGGATACTGAAACAGCCGGAGCGAAATTCCTCGTTATGGGCTCATCCGGTGCGGTGAGCACGGGTGCTACAATACCGGCAAAAACAGGTACCGGCCCCGACGTGATTATAGGAGGGGGTGTTACCGGAGGGGGCCTTGGACAAACCGGCGGTACAGGAACCGGTACAGGAGATACGACAGACGGTGGGGATGAGACGGGCAAAGAAGAGACCCCCACAGGCTGGTTTCCCAAGATTTATAACAGCGATTTGACAAATGCCCTCAATATATTGGGAGGCTCAACCCAGGGCTTGGATGAATATACATTAATAAAAAACTATAACATTGCCATAGAATATTCTGATACGCTGCCGGATGGGGCTGGGGCGCTGTGGGTTCCTACGTACTGGCTTGATTTCTATCCCGACGATACCGTTGTCCCCAATACTATCTATGTAGCGAGCGTCTTGCGGACACTCTATTCAGAACAGGCAATTGCATCTATCATAGCCCATGAGGCAACGCATGCGGATTATAACTACAATACGGAAAAATGGGTTACCGCTACGATGGAGCGCTATGGTATTGAACGGTCAGAACTGTTTTGGATAGAAGACCCTGTTACGAATGAAATGATTCTTAATGATACGCTTGACCAGGAGTATAATTGTTTTGTTTCCATGGCGCAGGTATGGGGCGAACTGCGCGCCGACCAGAACAACGCTTCATTAGATTTAATATGGTACGAGTATGAACGCGGGGAAGAGTATTTATATCTTGATGTATTTTTACGGTACCCCGACCTTTACTATTATTAAAAATTATGAGATATAAAATATTGGTAATTTTTTTACTTATAATAGGAGTGGCGATTATGTGTACCGGTTGCGGGAATTCGGCTGATTTTAAATATGAAACGTATTCAGGTAAGGACCCGGCGCTTGATATTACGATGGACTATATAGCCGGCTGGCAATACACGGAACATAGGAGCGTTGTGAGCGGTTTTGCCCAGGTGTCTTTAGTTGAATTTCCCGAAAAGAAAGGTAAAATACTAAGGGCAGGCATGTCGGTGGCAATAAAAGAGAGCACCAAAGTAAAGGTAGCGTCCCCGACGGTTGAAAATGTAACGGAAGACCTCATTGAAAAAACACTTAAATTCAGCAATGCAAAAGTGGTCTCACAAACGAAGACAAAGCTTCTCGATGAAAAGGCCATAGATGTTTTATTTTCCTATAAGACGCTCGATAAATTTCACAGGATAAAAAGCACCATAGTTCCGGTAAAAGAGCGGATTATTATTTGCAAGAAGAATAATAAGTTCTATACGGTACGGTATATCAATACGGCCGGTGATTTTGACAGATGTAACAAGGCATTTAGCCATATCATCAAGACAATAAAACTCAAATAATCGTATGATAAAAGAATTCTGCGGTATATTCGGAGTGTTCGGCCATCCCGAGGCATCCAAGCTTACGTATCTGGGGTTATATGCCCTGCAGCATAGGGGCGAAGAATCCGCAGGTATTACCTCAAGCGACATGGATAGGTTGTATACCTACAAAGGTATGGGGCTTGTGGGCGAGGTCTTTGATGAAGAAAAACTGGACAACCTTAAGGGCAATATTGCGATAGGCCATGTCAGATATTCTACCACAGGCTCAAGCCTTATTAAAAATGCCCAGCCGATTACCGTGGACTATTCCCGGGGCTCTATCTCGGTCGCGCATAACGGCAATCTTGTTAATGCAAAGGAACTGCATGACTATCTTGAGGCGCACGGCTCGATTTTTCAGACCACGGTAGACAGCGAGATAATCATCCATCTTTTGGCACGGCCCGAATTTGCCAATTTTTCGGAGGCGCTTTTTAACTGTTTAAAACAGATTAAAGGCGCGTATTCGCTTGTCATACTCCGTGAAAATGAACTTATCGGCGTAAGGGACCCTTCCGGATTCAGGCCCCTTTGCCTGGGAAGGCTTAACAGCGCATACGTCCTGGCGTCGGAGACCTGCGCCCTTGATTTAATAGAGGCGGAATATATAAGGGAAGTCGAACCGGGCGAAGTAATATTTATCAATAAGGACGGGGTGCGTTCAATAAAGCCGTTTGAACAGGAACATATGAGGCATTCCTACTGCATATTCGAACATGTATATTTTGCAAGGCCCGATTCGAAGATATTCTCAGAAAACGTCCATATGGTGAGACAAAATCTGGGAAGGCATCTTGCAAAAGAACACCCCGTTGATGCCGATATCGTTATCCCTATCCCCGACTCGGGGAATTCTGCCGCGCTCGGCTATAGCCGTTACTCGGGTATCCCTATCGAGAGCGGCTTGACAAGGAATCACTATATAGGAAGGACGTTTATTCAACCCTCGCAGCTGATACGGGATTTTTCCGTAAAGGTAAAGTTTAATCCCCTGAAAGAAGTACTGCAGGATAAAAAAATTGTGGTTGTGGATGATTCTATCGTGAGAGGTACCACCTGCAGAAACAGGGTAAGGAATTTAAAGTTGGCAGGCGCACAAGAGATACATATGAGGATTTCCTGCCCGCCGATAAAATTTCCGTGTTTTTACGGGATTGATTTTCCCACAAGGAAAGAACTTATCGCCTCCACCCATACCGTCGAAGAGATAAGAAAATTTTTAGGCGTTGAGACGTTGGGATATTTAAGCGTCGAAGGGTTGCTTGATTCCGTATCGCTGGCAAGAGAGAATTATTGTACGGCCTGCTTTACCGGCGATTATCCCATACCGTTTGCAAAGGAAGCGGACAAGTATATAATAGAGAGAAAATGTTGCGGCCAGGGCGATGAGGCATAATATGCGTATGTACACGGCCGTCACAAAAAACAATTACACATACAGGAGCGCGCAAAGAGTGGGAAAAACTATTACGTATAGAAATTCGGGAGTGGATATAGATAAGGCGAATAAACTGGTCAGTAAGTTCAAGAGTTTTGTAAAATCTACAAGAACCGAAGGCGCGATATCCACCATAGGTAATTTTTCCGGTTTGTTTAAACCGAACCTCTATGCCTATAAAGACCCTGTGTTGGTCGGTTCCACGGATGGCGTAGGTACAAAACTTAAAATAGCGTTCATGATGAACAAGCATAATACGGTCGGCATCGATTTGGTGGCAATGAGCGTGAATGACGTATTGGCACTTGGCGCAAAGCCGCTCTTTTTTCTGGATTATATTGCGACGGGAAAGATACGTCCGGCAGTACTGGTAAAGGTGATGGAGGGGATAGCAATCGGGTGCAGGCAATCCGGCTGTGCGCTTATCGGAGGGGAAACCGCAGAGATGCCCTCGTTCTATAAAGATAACGAATATGACCTTGCAGGTTTCTGCGTGGGTATTGTTGATAGGAAGAAGATAATAAACGGTTCCAGGATGGAGATAGGTGATATACTTGTTGGATTACCCTCAAGCGGGCTTCATTCAAACGGATTTTCTTTTGTGAGGAAGGTATTCTCGGAGAGCGAGATAAAGAAAGGCCTTTGGAAAACCCTGCTTACCCCCACGCGTATCTACGCGCCTCCTATACTGGAACTTATTAAGACAGTAGAGATAAAAGGTATAGCCCATATAACCGGCGGCGCGTTTTACGATAAACTTCCCCGTATTCTGCGAGGAAAAAAATCTCTTACAATTCGCAAAAAATCATGGGAGATCCCGCCTATCTTTAAAACCATCCAAAAGCGCTCAGGCGCCTCCGATAAGGAGATGTACAGGACGTTTAATATGGGAATAGGGATGGTGATTGCCATCTCTCCGAAAGATATATCCCAGGCGCAGGAGATTATAGAACGCTCTGAAAAGAGATTTCAGATTATAGGAGAGGTAATCAAGGGGAATAAAGAGGTAATTTTTAAATAAAATTCAAATATCAAAAATCAAATATCAAAATGGCAATGCATAAGTATCATAGTTTAATAATTTTTAATACTCCCTTTTGACGCTAACTCTTTCAATATCGTATGAAAATATTAGTCGTAGGTTCGGGCGGCAGGGAGCACGCCCTTTGCTGGAAGATAGCCCAGTCAAAAAAGGTGGATAAGCTATTTGTAGCGCCGGGTAACGGCGGTATATCCGGAATAGCCAAGCCGGTTAATATAAAAGCAGACGACATAAAGTCTCTTATCAGTTTTGCAAAAGAGAGTAAGATAGACCTAACCGTAGTCGGCCCCGAAGGACCCCTCGTGCTCGGAATCGTAGATGCATTTGTCAAAGAGAGGCTTAAAATATTCGGACCGACAAAACAAGCGGCGACCCTTGAATCAAGCAAGGTGTTTGCCAAAGAGATTATGAAAAGAACGGGGGTTCCCACGGCAGATTTTAAAATTTTTGATACTGCCGAAGCAGCAAAGACGTATACAACATCACGAGAGATATTTCCCGTTGTCATCAAGGCAGACGGGCTTTGTGCGGGGAAAGGTGTTATGATTGCCCGTTCGGCCGAAGAAGCACATGATGCCATAGAGCAGATTATGGAAGATAAAATATTTAAAACCGCAGGCGACAAAATAGTTATAGAAGAGTGTCTCGAAGGAGAAGAGGCCTCAGTGCTCGTGCTGACCGACGGGACACACATCAAGCCGCTTGCAATCAGCCAGGACCATAAAAGGATTTTCGATGCCGATACAGGGCCGAACACCGGCGGTATGGGTGCGTACTCACCCGCTACGCTTATTAACGCAGACCTTGAAGAAGATATTATGAAGAGAATAATTGTGCCGATAATTTTCAGGATGAAAGAGGAAGGTGCGCCTTATACAGGCGTGTTATACGCCGGTATAATGGTGACCAAGAAGGGACCTTTTGTATTAGAGTTTAACGTAAGGTTTGGTGATCCGGAAACACAGGTTATCATTCCCCGTCTTAAAAGCGATTTGGTAGAGGCGCTTTGCGCAAGCATTGAAGGTACGCTTGACAGCGTACGGTTAGAATGGGAAGAAAAAAGTTGTATAAGCGTGGTGGTCTCATCAGGCGGTTATCCGGGAAATTTCCAAACCGGAAAGGAGATTACGGGGCTTGAAAAATTAAAAGATGAAAAAGACATAGTTGTCTTTCATGCCGGTACGAAGAAAAAGGGAGGTAAATTTTTTACCTCAGGCGGCAGAGTTCTCAATGTTACCGCAACGGGCCATACCATTGAACATGCAAAAGAAAAAGCATATGACGCAATAGGAAAGATTGGTTTTGAAGGAATGTATTTTAGGCATGACATAGGCGATAGAGAACTGAGGAGGGTTTTAAACGATGGCTAAAAATCAGGTAAGCATGATAATCGGCAGTAACTCGGACCTACCCATCATACAAGAGACAGCAAAAATATTAGGGGAATTCAAGGTACCGTATGAGCTAAAAATTCTTTCTGCGCACAGAACCCCGGATGAATTATCCCGCTATGTAAGAGGGCTCTCAGATGCCGGTATAAAAGTTATTATTGCCGCGGCCGGTGGCGCTGCGGCGCTTTCCGGTGTGGTAGCAAGTCATACCGATTTACCCGTGGTAGGAGTTCCCGTTGAAACAAAAAGCTTGAAAGGCCTTGACTCTTTGCTTTCAACGGTCCAAATGCCCCCGGGAATCCCCGTCGCTACCGTAGCGATAGGGGCTCAGGGCGCCAAAAATGCGGCGCTGCTTGCAGTAAGGATACTCGCGCTCCATAACCCAGCATTAAAAAAGGCACTACGGGCATATAAGACAAAAACGAAAAAAACCATACTTGCATTAAACCGAGCCAAGGAGTGGAAAAAGATATTTTGAAAAAAGCAGAATATGTTAGCATCGATCCGGAAAAACCCGACATACAAGTTATAAAAAAGGCAGCTGCAGTACTCAAAAAAGGTGGTATAATAGCGTTCCCCACGGAAACAGTATACGGCATTTTTGCAAATGCCCGGAATAAAAAGGCGGTGGAAAGGTTATATCGGATAAAAAAACGGCCGAAGGACAAACCTTTTGCAGTGTTGATAAATAAATTCAGCGAGCTTAAAAAATTTAATGTAATAATTTCCCCTGCGGCATCAAAGATGTTAAAGAAATATTGGCCCGGCCCCCTCACAGCTATTTTAAAAACAAAAGAGGGCGTTGCTATGGGGTTCAGGATGCCTGACTATAAAGCCGTGCTCACGCTGCTTGAGTATACAAACGCGCCGCTTTTTGCCTCAAGCGCTAATACGTCAGGAGAAAAAGAGTGTGTTGATGCGGAGGACATCCTTAAAAATTTCAAAAAAGAGATAGATATGATTGTAGATGCCGGTAAAAGTCCCCTGGGGATGCCTTCTACAGTAGTGGATTTTACCACTATTAAACCAAAAATAGTTAGAGAGGGTGTTATTTCAAGAGAAGTTTTGCTAACTCATGGATTTTAAAAAAATAACAACAATCCTTATAGTCTGTACCGGAAACAGCTGTCGCTCTGTAATGGCAGAAGGTTTTCTAACGCACATGTTGGAAAACAAAAAGAGCATATCGATTTCCTCCTGCGGCGTTGCTGCGTTTGAGGGAATGATGCCTACTCCGGAGACAGTGAACATTATGAAAGAAGAGGGCATCGACGTTGCCTATCACCGGGCGAGGCGCATGACCGATGAAATCCTCAGGGATGCCAATCTTATATTGGTGATGGCAAATAGGCACAAGAATGAAATTATAGAGAGAGTTCCCGAGGCAAAAGATAGAGTTTTCTTACTGAGAGAATTTGACGATAGCGTCCAAAGTATTATGGATTTGGATATTGCCGACCCGATCGGTATGCCTCTCGAACATTATAGAGAAACACTTAGTATAATAAAAAGTTCTTTGGAGAAATTTGTCAAACTTCTTTAACGGTTAACAGAGCTAACGTGGAGGAAGATTCGGTGAGGATAGCGATTGGTTCAGATCACGGCGGTTTTCAGTTAAAAGAAAAACTGATAAAATTTTTACTGAAAAAACGCTATAACGTCAAAGATTTCGGCACCCATAACCCGGAAAGCTGCGATTATCCAAAAATCGGCAGCAAGGTAGCCGAAGGTGTTTCGCGCGGCAGGTTTGAAAGGGGCATCCTTATCTGCAAGACAGGGATAGGGTTTGGCATAGTGGCTAATAAATTCCCCGGAGTAAGAACCGTTGTTGCCTACCAGGCGAAAGTTGCGACGTTAAGCCGGCAGCACAATGATACCAACGTGCTTGCGCTTGGCGCGAAATTTGTCAATAGTGAGAAAGCAGAAAAAATAGTGATGGCATGGCTCACTACCCCTTTTGAAGGTGGCAGGCATTTAAGAAGAGTAGATCAGATAAACGCATTGGAAAAGAAATTGTTAAAGGAGAGCTAAAAAATGAGTTTTTTAAGAAAGGTTGATCCCGAAATATATAAGATAATGTATGAAGAAACGAACAGGCAGAATCAAAACCTCGAACTTATCGCATCCGAAAATTTCGTATCGGAAGCCGTGTTGGAAATCCAGGGCTCGACGCTTACCAATAAATATGCCGAAGGGTATCCGAAAGGCAGATGGTACAGCGGCTGCGAGTATGTAGATAAAGCGGAGGCGCTTGCCATAGAGCGTGCAAAAAAACTTTTTAAAGCAGACCATGTTAATGTGCAGCCTCACTCGGGGAGCCAGGCAAATATGGCGGTATACTTTGCGGTATTGGAATTATCCGATAAGGTACTTGCCATGGACCTTGCCTGCGGCGGGCATCTTACGCATGGCCATCCGCATAATTTTTCAGGAAAATTTTTTAACGTAAAAACATACGGCGTCGATAAGAAAACCGAAACAATTGATTATGATGAGATAAGTGCTCTTGCCCGGTCGTTTAAGCCGAAACTCATATTGGCCGGTGCCTGTGCATACCCGAGGATTATTAACTTTAAAAAATTAAGGCAGATCTGCGACCAGGTAGGTGCATATCTTTTTGCCGATATTGCCCATATCTCAGGCCTTGTGGCAGCGGGTCTCCACCCGAGCCCTGTTCCCTATGCCGAATTTGTGAGCTCCACTACGCATAAAACACTGCGGGGGCCGAGGGGCGGTATGATTATGTGTAAAAAAGAATTTGCAAAACGTATAGACAGCCAGATATTCCCGGGCATTCAAGGCGGGCCTCTTATGCATGTAATTGCGGCAAAGGCCGTTGCCTTTAAAGAGGCACTGTCAACCTCATTTGCTGCATATCAAAGGCAGATTGTGAACAATGCAAAGGCGCTCTCAGATGCGTTAAGGAAAGAGGGGCTGCGGATAGTCTCAGGCGGTACCGATACCCACCTTATGCTTGTGGATTTAACCAACAGGAATATTACCGGAAAAGATGCTGCAAGCCTGCTTGATAGGGCGCGTATCACCGTTAATAAAAACCTCATACCGTTTGATACGAAAGGCGCACTTGTGACAAGCGGGATAAGGATTGGGACTCCCGCAGTTACCACAAGGGGTATGAAAGAAACCGAGATGAAGAAGATAGCCACTCTCATTGATATGGTCATATCTCATCCGGAGGATGCAAGCATAATAGAAAAAGTTATAATAGAGGTGAATAAGCTTACGAATAAATTCCCGCTTTATGCAGATTTGATAAAAAGATTGAGGAGATCGCTTTGAGCAAAGAAAAAATCAACAGGCCTGACTGGGACGAATATTTTTTAGAGATAGCGCATTTAGTTTCAAGACGTTCCACTTGTCTTAGGCGTTACGTGGGCGCGGTAATTGTCAAGGATAGGCATATATTGGCAACCGGTTATAACGGTACCCCTTCAGGCATAACCCACTGTGAAATAGTGGGGTGTTTAAGGGAAAAGCTTAAGGTGCCTTCCGGCAAGCGCCATGAACTTTGCCGGGGCCTTCATGCGGAGCAGAATGCCCTCCTTCAGGCCGCGTATCACGGCATAAGCGTTACCGACGGTATTTTATATTCGACTACGCAGCCGTGTATCATATGCGCCAAGATGCTCATCAACGCAGGAATCCGTGAAGTGGTAATAACGAATTGGTATCCCGATAAGCTGGCAAAAGAATTTCTGGACGAAGCAGGTATCAGTCTGCGGATTATCGAAAAGCATACAAAAAGAAAATGAAATGTCCTTATTGCGGAAGCCTGGATAATAAAGTTACCGATTCCCGCATGAAGAATAACGGTTCTTCTATCAGAAGGCGCCGTCAGTGCCTCTCCTGTAAAAAACGCTTTACCACGTTTGAATATATTCAAGAACTTTCCCTTATGGTAATAAAAAAAGACGGAAGACGCGAACCTTTTGACAGAAAAAAGATCTTAGCGGGGATTTTAAAGGCATGCGAGAAAAGGCCTGTAGGTATGGACATCCTCGAGGATATAGTTGATAATATAGAAAGAACCCTCCAGCAGAATTTTGAACAGGAGGTATCCTCTTCCGAGGTCGGAGAACTAGCGATGAAGCATCTCTATGGGCTTGATGAAGTGGCCATGTAAGATTTGCCTCCGTGTACCGGCAGTTTAAAGATATCAATCATTTTATGAAAGAACTTAAGGATATCCTACACACAAAGGCAAAATAGTTATACGTCTTTTTTAACCATGACCCCAAACCGTTTAAGCATGCGTTTTAGTCTTTTAAGGGGCAGGCCTACCACATTAAAAAAATCTCCTTCGACACGCTCTATGAGTGCATCGTTATTTTCCTGGGCAGCATATGAACCGGCTTTATCATAATGAAGCCTTGCAAATTTTTCTATCTCTTCTTTTTTAATTTCCCGTAGCTTTACAACAGTATTTTCGTGTTGTACTATTTTTTTATTTGTCTTCGCATCAATTACCGCAAGTGCCGTTATTACCCTATGCGTGGTGTTGCTGAGCAGCTTAAGTATTCTTTTGGCGTCCCGGTAAGACGTGGGCTTTCCGATGACCTTACCCTTTACTACTACGATTGTATCGGCGCCGATGATGAGTCCGTCCTTACAATGAGCCGCAACAAGCCTGGCTTTTTCATAGGCAAGTTTTTTTGCAAGTTTTTCTGGGGGTAAGTCGTGAGCCATGCTCTCGTCCAAATTACTCGGCATGACACGAAACGAAAGCCCCAGTTTTTTAAGAAGTCTTTTTCTCCTTGGGGAACTTGATGCTAAAATAAGATTTCTGGTTTTCTTCATCGCTTCTATTATATAGAGAGGATGGTATTTGTCAATTTAGTTTGCTTGACATACTTTTTATATTACTGTTTAATATGATAAAATGAACATCCCTCTTTTTTTCTCAAGCGCTAGCGCAGCCTTTTTTATCCTGCACCCAGACTCGCGTTTCGGGGCCGACGTACTCTCTAGCTCTGTGCCTATATGGCGCAAGGAAAAAAAAATAGAGATCTCGCATGTTACTGTATGGACTTCTATAATAACAGTAATATTCCTTTTTAGTTTATGTTATAACGTCGCTGTAGGTAACTGCTACGGACAGGAAACACCTCCCGTTTCCGGAGATGTTATTGATATACCTCATGCCGTAGCTCGTAATCCCCGCCTGCATACCATCGACTCCATCGAAAAGTTTTTGGATTTTGTGCGCGGTTCTGAAAGAAAGCTTTCTTTATCTGCCAAAAGGGTTGTAGATGATTTTGTAAACAGGATTGATCCAAAAGATAAACTTGCGCTTCGTTTTAACTGCATATCCGTACCGGAAACCTCCGAAATTTTTACAATTATTCCGCCGCTAGGGTCGTCCCCTGTCAGGGTATACCGCATAACACATCATGCCAAGTGGCAAATATTGATGCTTGTTAATAGCGACGCAAACGATTCGGCATATCTTGAATTTGCATTAAAACAGGGTCTTCACTATGCGGTATATCTGGCGCGGAGCGAGTTTATAAAACAAAGATTTCCCCAGACACATATATTCCCCTTGTCCTCGGGCGCCTTTTTATGCCTCGGCCAGTTTTATTATACGATAGCGATTGCATCTGCCCAGTATGTATCATCTTTTGATGCACTGATGATTGACGTGGTGGGATGGCTTACTTCTTCGTTTCCTACCGGTTCGAGGATAAGACTGCTGCGTGAAGTTCTTCCGCACGAAGACTCACATATGAGATTTTTAAGGTTATCAAGAGAGGACCAGGATACGGTGATACGCAGCATATTGAGTGAGCTTGGTGAGGCACGCATAGAACAGATTTATAATGTAATAGGATTTTGGCATGAGCAAAATAATCCGGATTATTTCACGGCTTCCGAGGAGATGATAACGCATCCCGAATGGTTTTTCATGGATGATATATCTATGCCGGGGGCAAAGAAAGCCTGGGTGCTTAAGTTATCAAGCGGGAAATACCTTAATCTGACCGTATTTATTACGGAATTTTTATCCACCTTGAACATGAACCTGACAAGCCTGATGCATACCTACGGAGTACCGCTTGAGTTCATTAACAGGCTCAAAGCCCTTTATGACGAAAGACAGGGGATAGGGTTTAATCTTTATAAGGAACTAAGCGTCAAGACCAGGGACCTGTTACATAGGCTTAAACTCATTGACGGCGATATCTCGGAGTATCTTTCAATAATTTCTATGCAGTATCCGTATCTCATATTAGAAGAGTGCTGGAAGGGTTATTTTACCGATTATGACCTTGAGGAGATTATAGGTTTGAGTTATGCAAAAAAACTGCTCGCCCAAAATGGATTTGATACATATTCCGTTGATATGATCAAACCTATTATAATAAAATATTCATTAGTCCTTACCTATCAGGGTGCTCCAATAGCCGTTCTTGAAAAAATTCCTACCCTGAGCCAGTGGTTGATTCTTCTTTTGTCCCATGCCTATCAGGGGGATTCGCAGGATAAGGCAATCGATGAAATTATATACGGTTTGCAAAAGATCTCTCTTTCCAATATACACCTTATACACAATATCCCTATCTCTATTCTCATAGCCGCAACAAAGGAGGAATATGCTGAGCGCACAAAACTTATACGTGAAATAATGGGTGAACTTAATACTATAGGTATTGTTGAGCGTCTGACAAAAGGCGCAAAAGATTCGGCTAATCCGAATATGCTTTCCAGGACACTCCTTGCTAAATACATATGCACTGTAACCCAGGAAGGACTGATTTCCTTGCGTTTAGCGCTGGAGGAACACATTGAGAAGGCTTTGATTGAGAAGGGAAACCTTGCGATAGAATTAGACGTTGCTACGCTCCTGGGGTTAGACCGGCAAGGTAAGCCGATACTGAAAGATGTCTATTTTATGGATGCGGTTAACCTTCTGCGAACGATCACAAAAAACAATATAACCATCAGGCTTATTAACTGTTCTGATAGCCTTGACAATGATACCTTGCGGAGCGTCCTGAAGCTTGACCGGTTTGAGGGCATATTTGAAATCGTACATACAGATAAGGAAAATTTCACCTTTTCTAAAGAGTCGATAAAGATAGCTCACGAGAAAAATATAGATGAATTCATTGACGGATATGACGTTGCGGTAAAAGGAAAAATGATTTATTTTGAAGGAGAGGAATTTGAAATTATATCGGCCTTTGACGTATTTCTTTCAGGCATAGTGATGTTATGCAGCAAAGATAAAAATTTTTTGAAGTTTTTGGATGAATTTTTAGACACCTTGCCGAATGGGTATAAAGTGTTTGATGAAGAGCATAATCTTTTAAAAATCACCTTACCCTCTATGCCGGAAGAATTAATTACAAAGGAATATCTCAAAAAGTTAAAAGAAAAAACAATGCCATAGATACGGGAAAAAGAAGAACAAGTCCCTGTGCACACTGACAGTTAAGGATGTTATAGCCTTTTTTATTTAATTGACAATCGGCATATATATGGTACATTTTATACTACGGAGGCAAAGAGAGTGGAGAATAAAATAGATTTTTTTACAAAAATAATCAGAAGTATCATTAGCAAATCTTTTTATAGAGACGTAAAATCGCAATCTTTCTCCGTAGGGTTTAAATATCTCTTAACATTTTTTCTGATTATAACGGTGATTCTTTCCGTTCGATTTAGTTTTGTGCTGACGAGCGGAACAAATTTCATAGCGGATTGGATTTCAACAAATATACCGGATATAACGATAAAAAACGGAGAGGTATCCAGTCCCGCCGAGCAGCCTTACCTTAAGGGTACCAATGAATTTGTGTTTATTCTGGATACGACGGGACAGGTTTCCGCTATTGCGCCGGAATACAAGGCGGGTATTTTGGTGCTCAAAAATAAGATTATGCATAAACAAAGCGAAGTTGAAACAAGGGAATATGACCTTTCCAAGACTCCCTTTTTTGTTTTAAACAAAACAGTCATTGACAGGGTAAAGAAAATATTTATATGGGTTACCATACCTCTTATGGTGATTTTTTTATATCTCTATTATATTGTTATAAGCCTGGGTAAGATACTAGGATTTAGTCTCCTCACACTTATTATAAATAAAGCGGGAAAACTTAAACTTAACTACCGCGGTTTGCTCAATATAGGGGCCTTTAGTCTTACGTTACCGGTGATACTGGGAACGGCGGTAGATGCATCGGGAATGAGAATACCGTATTTTTGGGTTATGCATCTCGGTGTGTATGTACTCTATCTGGTTATAATGACGCTTGCTTCAAAGGAGGGCGATTATCAGCGTAACGTTTAAAATCTCTCTTCGTTACGTTCTAAATTTGCTTTCTTGATAAGCTCTTTTTCCCAGTTTTCCACGTAGGAAAGCTTCTTTTTAAAAATTATATCTTCCGAAAATCTGTCTTTTTCTTTGGCAAAAGTTTCTTCGCTAGGGAGTTTTTTATCAACAACTTTTATAAGCGCGTAACCCACGGCTATTTTTATAGGTTCGCTTATCGAACCCGGTTGCAGGCCGAAAGCGGTATCTAAGAATGCCTCAGAAATACCCACTTGCGGTATAACAACATCCTGGGTAAGATAATTCGATTCGTTTACCTCAAGCCCAAGAGATGTGGCAGCATCTTTAAAGCTGACCGCCTGATTATTAAGTGCCTCTTTAATTTTCAAGAGGTATGACGTACAACTTTCTTTTGCGAGCACTAACGCCTTTTCATCGATTAATGTTTTCATAATCTCATTTTGCGCTTCTTCTAATGAGGGTATGTGTGCTTTCGCCCTTGATTTCAATTTTAATATATAATAGCTATCCTTTATTTTTAGAATCTGGCTTATCTCGTTTTCCCTTAAATTAAAAGCGGTAACGGAAAATTCCCTCGAAAATCCCGCATCCTTTAAAGATTCTTCGCTGCCGAAGAACCCCGTCTGGTATAACTGAAGCCCGAATTTATCCGCGGCCTTTTGCATATCAGGCTCATCGATAAGGAATTCCGATATTTCGTCAATCAGTCTATATGCTTTTTTATCCGCGCCCTCTAGAAGTAACTTCTTTTTTATCTGCTCCCTTACCTCGCTTAACTGTGTATATTTTTTTTGAGATTTAGAGAGTTCTTTTTTTGCTGCCTCAATATTTTCTTTTACTTTTGATTCAAGCGTTTCTTCCTCCTGAGGAGCTGTCTTGATTTCAAATTCCTCTTTGTGTGTTTCATAATATGAGGTAATCGTTTCTTCCTGCGGTTGGGCAATTTCTTTTTCAAACGGCTTTATCGGTATTTTGATATATTCCACATCAACCTGCTCGGGCTTTTTGAGCATAGCGCTATGTGTCGCATAATACCGTTCAACCTCGGCAGCGTCTATAGTGACCAGATTATTAAAATCTTCGGCAGAAAATACGATATATTCTACCTTAGCCGATTGGCGCGATCTAAAATATTCTTCCCTTATCTGCTCGCTTGTCGGCGTAAAACTATCGAATATTTTTTCTTCGAGTTTGGCTAACATCAGGGTTTTTCTCGCTTCATCTTCAAAGGTTTTGACGTCTATCCCAAACTGATAGGTAAGGAGGTATCGATATGAGCCGCTATCGAACGTATTATTTCTCTGGAAATGCGGCATAAACATTATATATCTTGCAAGCTCTTTTGCCGAGACTCTTATATTCTTCTTTTTTGCTTCCTCAAGCAATATAAGCCGTCTCCACGCCTCCTCGTATATGGTGGGATATTTGGAGATATTGTGAATATTGTCGCCATATTTTGATACCACTAACCAATTAAGCGTGTTTTTAAATTCGTCGTAGTATAGCTTCTTTCCAAAAATTTTTCCTACATAAGATAAATCTTTTGCTTTTACCGCAGAACCAATACCCCAAAAAACAAATGCGGGAACGATAAGAGCCGCAAGTACCCAAAAAACAGGTTTTAGATATTTTCTTAAGTGTTTAATAAACATAGGGACAAAATTTTCTGTCGTTTCGTTGTATATGCGTACTTTAGATAAATTAGTTCTAAATTATATGGCATAACCTAAATTTTTGCAAGCAGAATATCTGTTTTGAATATAAACATTGCAATATTTTTAATAGTTTGTTATACTTCTATTTTGAAATCGGAGGAGATATGTGATGATACTTAAACTCGGCATACCGAAAGGCAGCCTTCAGGAATCAACCGTAAGGCTATTTAAAAAAGCGGGTTTTGCTATCTCAATAGGCGAGCGGTCCTATTTTCCTTCGCTCGATGATAAGGAAATAAACGCTATCCTTATCAGGGCGCAGGAGATGTCTAAGTATGTTGAATCCGGTGCGCTCGATTGCGGTATTACGGGTAATGATTGGGTGTCGGAAAACAATTCCAGCGTAACAAGTGTTATAGATTTAGTCTACGCGAAACAGGGGCTTGTTCCTGTAAAGTGGGTTATCGCCGTCCCGAAGGATTCGAAGATTAAAACGGTATCTGATTTAAAAGGAAAGCGTATCGTTACGGAACTGGTAAGTGTCACAAAGAAATTTTTAAAAAAAAGGAAGATTAACGCTACCGTCGAATTTAGCTGGGGAGCCACCGAGGCAAAGGTCGGTGCGGGCCTTGCCGATGCCATAGTGGAACTGACCGAGACAGGGGCCAGTCTGCGTGCGAACAACCTTAGGATAATCGATACAATTTTTATTTCTGTTACCCAGTTGATAGCGAATAAAAACTCGTTAAAAAATAATTGGAAAAGAAAAAAAATTGAAAATATTGCCATGCTTTTACAAGGGGCGCTTCTTGCGGAGGAGATGGTCGGACTTAAGATGAATGTATCCGAAAAAAATATACAAAAAGTATTATCTAATCTTCCCGCACTTAAAAAACCTACTATAGCCCCTCTTACACAAAAGGGGTGGTTTGATATAGAAACAGTTATAGAAGAAAAAATCGTAAGAGAGCTTATACCGAAATTGAAAAAAGCCGGTGCCGAAGGTATTATCGAATATCCATTAAATAAGGTGATACCGTAAATGAAGACATAAGTTATGGAGCTCGTAGAGAGACATAACTTATGTGTCTGAATTTATCCCGATGCTTGCACTGAAAATCTCCCCCGAGGAATTCTAAAGAATTCCCGGGACTTAAGTCCTCGGAATTTCGCAGAAATTCCAGAGGGTACGATATTTTCAGTGTGCTTAAGCAAGGGACAAATTGTTTTTAATTATGACATTATAAGATTAGCATATTATCCTAATAGCAAAGCGCTGCGGAAATTTGTGTCGCTTCGCGCCTAAAATTTTCTTGCAGCTATTGGGATTAATTCATCCGCCTCGGGCGGACTCATTTAAGGAGGTCTAATATGCCGTGCGGGAAAAAACGCAAACGCCACAAAATGGCAACGCATAAGCGCAAGAAGAGACTGAGACGAGATAGACATAAGAAGAAAAATAGATAACGCTTCTTTTTATCGAGTGAGTGTTATTATATCATACAGAGCAAGATGGTGCAGTGATCCCCGTTAGAAATTTTATAGAGGGACTATTTTTATTGGGGATTACCGTGAAATTTCTTATACAAAATTAATATTACATACTTATACCGTGCGCAGAGAGTTTTTTTTTGTTTTTACAGGCATATTTATTCCGCTGTTGGCTGCAGGATGCATAAAAGAAGAAACAGTTTCCGGTAGTCACATAGGGGATATTAGAGACGCTTTTGTAGAATTTGCACAGGGATTTATTACAAAACAAGATTCCCCGCTCGAAAGATCTGCTCCGAAACATGCCTATTCCTCGACCGGATACAAAACACGTCCTCTAAGAAAAAGAACACTCTCCAGGGCGTATGCGCATTATACACTGGGTCTTATGTATGAGGAGAAGGGCATGCTCGATGAAGCGATAAAAGAATATGCGCTGGCCCTGGAAAATGACCATAGCGCGTCGCGTATTCATTATAGACTCAGCGCATGTTTTATTAAGCAAGGCGACATTAAAAAAGCCAAGGAAGAATTGGAAATCGCTTTAGAGCTTAACCCCGGCGATACGGCAGCTCGTTTTACGCTTGCCTTTTTATATGCCAGCTTAAGATTGTATGACAAGGCGGAATCGGAATATAAGGAACTTCTTGTGCAGGAACCAGAAAATATCAACGTGCTTCAGAACCTCGCGGAATTATATATAGCGACAGAAAGGACAGAAGAAGCAATAAAAATTTATGAAGATATCGACAGAATAGATAAATCGGAATTTACCCAATTGTATATCGGACAATTATACCTGCGGATACATAAAACCGAGGAGGCCACTGCGCACCTTGAAAAAGCGCTTGCCATCAACCCTAATTTTGTGGATGCCATTGTGGCGCTTGCTTCAGTTTATGAAGCCAAGAATGATCTTGAAAAAGCGACAAAACAGTATGAAAAGGCGATATTGCTTTCGCCGCTTGATGCGAGGTTGTATTATCAGCTGTCCGTCCTTTATCATAAACAAAATCGCCTTGAAGAGGCAGTGGTCCATTATAAGAAATTGCTGCAACTTGCGCCTGAGGAGGTAGATGCCTATATCGGGCTTGCTTATTCCTATATATGGAACAAAAAATTCCAAGAAGCACGCAAAGTTTTAGAGGAAGGCATAAAGCTGGGGAAGAAACTCGACCGGTTATATGTGTTGCTGGGTATTTCTTATTCTGAGGAGGAAAAAAATCAGGAAGCGGAAAATTCGTTTGTAAAGGCAAGCGAATTAAACTCACATAATGCAGATGCATATTTCTATCTCGGTGCTTACTATGAACGGATGAATAGCAGGGAAAAATCCATCATAAACCTAAAAAAGGCCATTGAGCTTGACTCGGAACACGCAGATGCCTATAACTACTTGGGGTATATGTATGCGGAAGACGGGATAAACCTTGATGAGGCAATCGGGCTCATAGAGAAGGCGCTGCAGTTAGAACCACATAACGGTGCTTACATAGACAGCCTTGGCTGGGCTCTTTATAAAAAAGGTAATCTTGATGAAGCGCAGGAGCAGATTGAGAATGCGTTACAATATCTTAAGTCTGACCCTGTAATATATGACCACCTTGGAGAGATATATTTTAAAAAAGGAAAAACAAAAGAAGCAAAAGATGCCTGGGAGAAAAGTCTGAAATTAGATTCGTCGCAGGAAAAAATAAAGCAAAAACTTAACTCTCTAAACCAGAACAAAGAAAACTAACCGCATATAAAACCAAGGTATTTTCTAAAACAAAGGTATATGATTATATGAGTGCCAGGCCGGATATCAATAAACTAAAAAAGGAAGCAGTGTGTGTACGCAAAGATATTCTTACTATGCTCGAAGCGGCAGGTTCGGGGCATCCGGGAGGTTCCCTCTCGTGCGTAGAACTTATCATGGGGCTTTATTATTATAAATTGAAACATGATCCCAAAAAACCGTTTTTAAAAAATAGGGATAGATTTATTCTCTCAAAAGGACATGGTTGCCCCTGTCTCTATACCGTTTTGGCACATCAGGGATATTTTCCACGGGAAGAACTCCTTACCTTAAGAAAGCTTGGGTCCAAACTTCAGGGGCATCCCGACAAATCTCATCTGCCCATTTTAGAGGCGACTACCGGCTCCTTAGGCCAGGGTCTTTCCATCGCCAACGGAATCGCCCTTGCCGCTCATCTTGACCGGCTCGGTATTAGGATATATTGCCTTTTAGGAGACGGTGAGCTTAACGAAGGGCAGATATGGGAAGCCATGATGACCGCAAGCCACTATAAACTCGATAATCTATGTGCCATAGTTGATTATAATAAATATCAGATTGACGGCCCGGTAAAGGAAGTTAAGAACTTAGAGCCGCTTGTTAAAAAATGGGAAGCTTTTAATTGGCATGTTATCGAGATTAACGGTCATGCGCTAGAAGAAATTATGGATGCCTATGATGAGGCTGAAAAAATAAAAGGGAAACCAACCGTTATCATTGCGCATACCACAAAAGGAAAAGGCGTATCTTTTATGGAAAATAGTTTGGATTGGCATGGTGTTGCTCCGACAAAAGAACATCTTGAAAAGGCCTGTAAAGAATTGGATGAAGCGGGAGACGAGTTAGGTTGAGCAGGCGGTTACGTACCATCCATATAATAATGATTGAATAAGGAGGGTTTGCAGAGTGAAAGCAACGAGAGAAGGTTTCGGCGAGGCGCTTTTAGAATTAGGAAGAGAAAACCCCGATGTGGTCGTTTTGTCTGCAGATTTGACGTCTTCTACCAGGGCGCATTATTTCATGAAGGAATTTCCGCATAGATTTTTTAACTTAGGTGTTGCAGAGCAGGATATGGTGAGTACCGCTGCGGGGCTTGCGCTTATGGGTAAAATTCCCTTTGCGTGCAGCTTCGGCGTTTTTGCTACCGGAAAAACATGGGAACAGCTCAGAGTTTCAGTGTGCCAGATGAAATTGAATGTAAAGATCGCCGGTTCACACGGAGGTATTACCGTTGGCCCTGATGGTGCAACACATCAAGCGCTTGAGGAGATCGTCCTCATGCGGGCACTTGCGCATATGACGGTTATCGTTCCCGCCGACTATCTTGAGGCAAAGAAAGCGACAAAAGCAGCTTGTAACTACCCCGGCCCCGTCTATCTTCGGCTCGGTAAAGATAATATTCCCATAGTGACAAACGAGGAAGAGCCATTTGAAATAGGAAAAGCGCAGGTGCTCAAAGACGGTAGCGATCTTACTATAATTGCCTGCGGCCTTATGGTTAGCGAAGCGCTCAAGGCGCATGATGTGCTGGAAAAAGAAGGCATCAAGGCACGGATTATAAACCTTCACACCATAAAACCAATCGACGCAAAAACAATAATCAGCGCCGCCAAGGAAACACGTGCCATACTCACGGCGGAGGAACATACTATTATCGGCGGTTTAGGCAGTGCCGTTTCCGAGATAGTGGGCAGAAACTACCCGGTTCCCCTTGATATGGTAGGTGTTGAAGATACGTTCGGCCAATCGGGAACGCCGGCTGAACTGCTGAAATTGTACAATCTTACGTATGAAAATCTGGTAAAAAAGGCAAAACAGCTTTTGGAAAGAAAGCGCACCTTTTTGCATACATAATGGTGTTAAAACTTATCTCTCCTGCCAAGGTAAATTTATTTCTTGAGGTACTGTCGCCAAGAGACGACGGTTTTCATAATATCAGTACTATTTTTGAAAAAATAGACCTTAGCGATACCATCACTTTTCGCCCGATAAAGAGCGGTATAAAATTAGAAAGCAACAACAAGAGTCTTCCCTCCGGCAGTAAAAATATAGCCTTTCAGGCAGCAGCGTTATTTTTGAAGAGTTTTAAAATAACGTCGGGCCTTTCCATAACAATAGATAAAAAAATACCAATTGCTGCAGGTCTTGGAGGAGGAAGCTCCAACGCCGCAACCGTACTTTTGGGCGCAAACCAGGTTTTTGGCCTGCGTCTTAAAAAACAGGAACTTCTGCCGTTAGGCAGGAAGTTGGGCTCTGATGTACCCCTTTTTTTGGAAAAAGCGAGTTTTGCGATAGGAGAAGGCCGCGGCGATATCGTCACCGCCCTTACCGTAAAGGCAAAACTTTGGCATATTCTTATTCATCCTCCTGTTACGGTGTATACGCGGGACATATATCAAGAGATAAAGATAGAGAAAAATAATCTAGCTACAAATTTTACAAATAATTATGAAAAAAAAATAGACCGTTCTGTTATGGCACACACCATAGCACGTACGATAGAAAAAATAGAAAGAAAATTGCGCTTGACAAAAAATAGTGCCAGTAGTATAACTACAATACTTAACTATATTAATACTATATTATATAACAGGTTACAACAAGTAACAGAGAAGAAGTTTGTCGAAGTCCGTAATGCGAAAAAAGCCTTGGAGCGTTATGGTATAAAACCGCTTATGAGCGGAAGCGGTCCAACTGTTTTTGGATTAGTAAAATCAAGAAAGGAGGCTATCGCCATCAAGGACGAATTGCAAAGGCAAAATAACTGGGATATCTTTATAGCAAAGACATTTTAGATTTTAAAAGGAGGTCGGGGCGTCGTGGAAATCACAGAGATGAGGATTTTTATAAAAAACTCACAAGATCGCAAACTGAAGGCATATACAACCGTAACCTTTGATAATGCCTTTGTTGTGAGAGATATAAAAGTTATAGAAGGTACGAAAGGGCTGTTTGTTGCCATGCCCTCGAGAAAGCTTAAGGAGGCCTGTCCAAAATGTTCCCATAAGAACGTGCTTCACAGCAAATATTGCAATAATTGCGGGAACTCGCTTCCTCAACCCCAGAGAATGCCGGTTTCTTTTGATAGCGAAACAGAGCGGCAGTCGGAACATAAGGATATTGCCCATCCTATTACGCAGGAATTTAGGGAATATCTTCAGAAGAAAGTATTGGAGGCATACGAACAGGAAAAGGCAAAAGGACCATCGACTCACGAGACGACGGATTACTCAGATAGCAACGTGTAGTATTTGTTGCCCGGTAGTGTAATGGTAACACATCAGAATTTGGGTCTGAGTTTCGAGGTTCGAGTCCTCGCCGGGCAGCTTATGTAAGCAGGCGTGGGCGCAGATAGGACGGACGATACAAAAGATGTACAGAAGGAGCCATCCCGACTGATATGGCGAACTCCATCCCGAGGCATCTCAGAAACAAAATCACCCAAAACGTAGGATGCATACATGCAAAATATTTTTTTGCGGATGAAGCAATGCCAAGAACAAAAGTGTATAATAGTAACACTATAGGGTGCAATAATTCTAAAAATTCATAAGGACAGATAATGCTTGAAAAATGTTCTTTTTGCGGGAGAAGTAAAGAGCGGGTAAAAAAATTATTCAGCGGGCACGGCGTATATGTGTGCGATTCCTGTATTAAATTTTGTAACGAAGTTTTGTTAAAAGAAGAACAGGCGCAGAAGAAACAGAAGCCCGCCCCGGTAATAAAAAATATGTCAAAACCGGTTGAGATAAAACGGCAGCTTGATCAATATGTAATAGCTCAGGAACGGGCAAAACGTCAGCTTTCGGTAGCCGTCTACAATCATTATAAAAGGCTCCAGGCCGATATCGATATTCAGGATGTGGAGCTTGAAAAATCCAACGTTCTCCTGGTGGGTCCTACGGGAAGCGGTAAGACACTCCTTGCGAGGACGCTTGCAAAGATATTAGACGTTCCTTTTGCCCTCTGTGATGCGACGCCTCTTACCGAAGCAGGATATGTAGGGGAAGACGTGGAGAATGTACTGGTGAGACTTCTTCAGAGTTGTGATTATGACGTAAAAAAAGCCGAATGCGGCATAGTGTATATAGATGAAATAGATAAAATCGGCAAGACGCAGGAGAATGTATCCATAACCAGAGATGTATCGGGAGAAGGGGTACAGCAGGCGCTCCTTAAGATTTTGGAAGGGACTACGGCTAACGTTCCTCCGCAGGGCGGGAGAAAACACCCCCACCAAGAGTTTATCCGTATTGATACCACAAATATATTATTTATCTGCGGAGGTACTTTTGTTGGCCTTGATAAAATTATCGAACGAAGGATAGGGAAAAAGGTTATAGGATTTGGAAGTGAAGCGCATCATAAAAATTATAAGGAGATAGCGGAGCTTTTAGCTCAGGTAGAACCGGATGATCTTCTTAAATTCGGAATGATACCCGAATTTGTCGGCAGGCTTCCCGTTGTTTCGACGCTCAGTCCTTTAGATGAACAGGCGCTTATCGAAGTCCTTACAAAACCGAAGAACGCGATTGTTAAGCAGTATATGAAGTTTTTTGAATTAGAAAATGTAAAACTTAGTTTTGAAAATGAGGCGCTGCGGTATATTGCACATGAGGCTATGAAAAAAGGAACCGGTGCGCGTGCGCTCAGGGCCATACTTGAAGATACTATGCTTGAGGCGATGTATATCTTGCCGTCAGAATCCGATATATGCGAATGCGTCGTGATATTTGATTCGGTAAACAATAAAATTAAAACACAGCTTATTTCAAAGAAAGAATCTAAAAAGAGGGTAGCATAGGTTTGTCATGAAGGGGATAGTCGGTGTTGTGCTTGCAGCAGGAGAAGGTAAGCGGATGAAATCCGCTATGCCTAAGGTACTGCATATGCTGTGGGGTAGGCCGCTTCTATGGTATGTGCTTACCGCACTCGAAGAAGCCGGTATTGAAAAAATAATATGTGTTGTAGGACACAAACCGGAGCTTGTGAAGGAATACCTTGCTCACTTCCAAAAAAATTCCCGCACGAATCTTCGCATAGAAACAGTTATCCAAAAAGAACTTCTGGGAACTGCCGATGCCCTTTACAGAACAAAGAAACGGCTTGCAAATTTTGACGGCACTATTATGGCGGCATATGCGGATGCCCCTCTTGTTAAGACAGAAACCCTTCGCAGCCTTATTGCGCTGCATATAAAAGAAGGGGTTGCCTGTTCAATTTTGAGTGCCCATATAAAAGACCCGACAGGCTACGGTCGTATCATGAGAAATGATGAGGGAGAGGTTATAAAAATCGTCGAAGAAAAAGAGGCCTCGCTCTACCAAAAAGTGGTTTCAGAGATAAATTCAGGCACCTATTGTTTTAATGCAAAAAAGCTTTTTTATGTCTTAGATGAACTTATGGTAAAAGCAAGAAAAGGGGAATATTATCTTACTGATACTATAGAATTACTTAAAAAACACAAAGAGAGAATAGCCACGTATGTGAGCGATGAACCTTATGAAATAATCGGCATAAATTCGAGAAAAGACTTAAGTTTTGCATACGATATTATGCGAAACAGAATTCTCGAACAGTTTATGTCAAAAGGCATTACCGTTATCGATCCTCATACTACGTTTATAGATTATAACGTCCGAATAGGAGAAGAAACCGTTATCTATCCTTTTGTCTATATTGAAACGGATGTTACCATAGGGAAATATTGTTCCATAGGCCCTTTCTGCAGGTTAAGAAGCGGTACGGTAATAGAGGATAACGCAAAAATAGGAAACTTTGTCGAGATAACGCGCAGCCATATTAAAAACAAGACAAAGATAAATCATTTTAGTTATATAGGGGACGCTTTTGTCGGCTCAAACGTTAATATAGGCGCGGGCACGATAACCGCTAATTATAACGGAGTGGCTAAAAACAAAACGCATATTGGCAATCACGCATTTATCGGCAGCGGTACGGTGCTCGTAGCCCCCGTCAAAATCGGCAATTGGGCGGTTACGGGTGCGGGATGCGTTGTGCCAAAAGGAAAGGACGTTCCCGATAAAACAGTAGTCGTAGGCGTTCCCGCAAGGGTGCTTAAAAAAAGGAGTTACCCCCGATGAAAGACAAACTCGTAGTCTTTAGCGGTAATTCAAACCCTTCCTTAGCAAAGGCAATCTGCAGGTACTTGCACATTCCTCTCGGAGACGCATTGGTATCTACATTTTCAGAAGGTGAGATTCGCGTAAAAATAAATCAGGATGTGCGAGGAAAAGATGTGTTTGTGGTGCAATCCACATGTCCGCCCGTTAACGATAATTTAGTAG
The DNA here is from genome assembly GCA_043800345.1 of Candidatus Omnitrophota bacterium. Taxonomy (GTDB): domain Bacteria; phylum Omnitrophota; class Gorgyraeia; order VGKN01; family VGKN01; genus JAZDNB01. The sequence goes on along the minus strand of JAZDNB010000015.1, from coordinate 3,920 downwards.
AACTTTTGATTATGATGGATGCATTAAAACGTGCATCGGCGCAGAGACTTACCGCGGTAGTGCCTTTCTATGGGTATGCCCGGCAGGACAGGAAGGACCAGCCGCGAGTTCCCATAACCGCAAAACTTATCGCCGACCTTATTACGGTAAGCGGTGCCGGAAGAATTTTGACCATTGACCTGCATGCCGGACAGATTCAGGGATTTTTTAATATTCCGATGGATCATCTTTTTGCAGCACCCGTGTTTATCGAATACTATAAAAAATTAAAAATTAAAAATTTTGTCGTTGTAAGCCCCGATGTAGGCGGTATAAAGATGGCGCGTGCATTTTCAAAAAGACTCAATGCGGACCTTGCGGTGGTGGACAAAAGAAGGCTTGACCACCAGAATGCCGAGGTAATGAATATCCTCGGAGATGTCAAAGGAAAAAATGTGGTTATCGTTGATGATCAGATTTCAACGGGAGGTTCCATTACCGAGGCGGCGTGTGCGCTTAAAGAGGCAGGGGCAAAAGATATCTATGCCGGCATAAGCCACGGGATATTTTCAGGACCGGCAATTGAACGAATACAGAAAAGCCCGCTTAAGGAAGTAGTAGTCACGGATACGATTCCCCTTCCGAAAGAAAAGAAAAATAAAAAGATCAAGGTGTTATCTATAGGTAATCTTCTCGGTGAGGCCATAAAGCGTATACATAACGAAGAATCAGTCAGTTCACTATTTGTTTAATAAGGAGTATCTACTATGGAACAGGTAAATTTGGAAGTTGAGTCAAGAGAAGAAAAAGGAAAACAGGCGGTAAAAAAGTTGAGGCAAACGAGCCTCATACCAGCAGTGGTGTATAAAAAAGGCGAAGAAGCCGTTGCTATCAAGGTAAATAAAAAAGCTTTTTCTAATGCCATCCATACACAGGCCGGTGAAAATGTCATCATTACGTTAAACTTCAAATCCGAAAAAAAAGTCAAGGATAAGACGGTTATTATCAAGGAAATTCAAGTTAATCCTTTGACGGATGACATCATCCACGCGGATTTTAATCAGATATCTCTTACCGAAAAGATTGTGGTGAGCGTGCCGATAGTCTCAAAAGGCGAATCTATAGGCGTAAAAGAGGACGGAGTGCTCGCACATGTATTGAGAGATTTGGAAATAGAATGTCTCCCGACGCAGATTCCGCAATCTATCGAAGCGGATGTTACCAATTTAAAAATAGGAGACCTCTTGCATGTAAAGGACCTGGTAGTGCCTTCGGGGATAAGGGTGGTTACCGATCCGGAGGCAGTGATCTTCTCTGTTGAGGCTCCGCGGGTAGAAGAGGTAGTAACTGCGCCTACGGCTGAAGAAGCCCAGGAACCGGAGGTTATCAAACAGAAGAAAGAAGAACCTGAAGCAGAGGGGACAAAAGCAGAAGAGCCTAAGAAAGAAAAATAATAATTTTTGTATGAAATTGATAGTGGGTTTAGGAAATCCCGGAAGGTTATATAGTAACACCCGACATAATATAGGGTTTAGCGTTATAGATGCTCTTTCAAAAAAGCATAAGATAGAATTAAGAAAGATAAGTTCGCAGGCAGTATATGGTTATGGGAGGGTTGGACATAGCAAAGCGATACTTGCAAAACCGCTTACCTATATGAACCTTGTCGGAAATTGTGTTAGAAACCTCATTACATCAAACATTATAACGTTAGACGACGTAATCGTAATTGCAGATGATGCGGATCTGATGTTTGGGAAAATACGGCTGAGGGCAGCGGGCAGCGACGGCGGCCATAAAGGACTCCGCTCGATCATCGAGGCGGTAGGTACCATAAAATTTAACAGGCTTCGTATCGGTATCGGCCGTCCCTCTCGTAGCGGGCTTTCTCAGTACGTATTAGATAAGTTTAAAAAGGAAGAGCTGCCATTTCTTAAAGAAATGATAGGGGTTTCTTGTAATGCGTTAGAAACATGGGTAAGAGACGGTATGGATGTTGCAATGAATAACTTTAATTCATTAAAAATTAACGGAGGTAAGAATTGAAAAATTATGAAGGAATGTTTTTACTAAGCCCCAATCTTGCGGAAGAAAATCTTGAAAAAGCTATAAGCGTGCTAAAGGATGTACTGCAGAAAAACGAAGCTACCATAGAAAAAATAGAAAATCTCGGGAAAAAATCACTGACTTTCAAAATTAAAAAATGTAAAGAAAGTGTCTATATACTTATTTATTTTGCGGCAAAACCTTCTGCCATATTGGCTATTGAGAAAATGCTGAAACTTAATGAGTCAGTGCTCAGAATTATGATAACCGTAAAAGAATGATAAACCAGGTGAGGTGGTAATGGCTACATTAAATAAGGTATTGTTAATAGGGAATTTAACCCGTGACCCCGAATTACGATATACGCCTTCGGGTGCAGCCGTATGTAATTTTTCTATGGCTATTAACAGGACGTTTGTGCTTCAATCGGGGGAAAAAAGAGAAGAAACGTGTTTTGTTAGGGTTGTAGTATGGGGTAAGCAAGCCGAGAACGTGAATCAATATTTAAGCAAAGGCAGTCAGGTGTTCGTAGAAGGAAGGCTCCAATATCGCACGTGGGAACAGGAGGGGCAAAAAAGAAGCACTATTGAGGTGATCGCAGACAGAGTTCAATTTTTAACGAGATTAAAACAGGCAGAAACAGGCGAATCTAAGGATATCGAGCCGGGCGAGGTGCCGCCAGAGGAGCCGGTATCAGAAGACACCGGCCAAAGCACAGACAAAAAGAATGATGAAGAAGTCCCTTTTTAACAATGACACCTTGTTTATCCCGCACCCAGTCCCGTTTTGCGGGACGGACGGTCTTCCGCTCCATGAGCCTGTGCCATATGGCACGAGACCGAAAAGCCAGAAACCACGGCTGTCCTTCGACAAGCTCAGGATGGTTCGAAGGATGGTGAGCGGAGTCGAACCATTAAGCCGTGGAGCTTCATAAATAACCGTGAGTACAGCACTATAATGATTATAAAAAAATTTGTAAGGAGGAAATAAATGGCATATATGCAAAGGGATAAAAAGAGAACCCCGCTGAAAGAAAAACCGAAATTTATAAGAAAAAGGGTCTGCAGGTTTTGTGGGGACAAACTTGATCTGGTTGATTACAAGGATATTATGAGACTTCAGAAATATATTACGGAACGGGGCAAGATTATGCCGAGGCGTATATCCGGAAACTGTGCATCGCACCAGCGAAAACTTAGCCGTGCGATTAAACGGGCACGGTATGTAGCGTTTTTGCCGTATACGGGTGAATAGATAAAAATGCACGTTATATCCATGGAGCAGAGATGAAGATTATATTAAAGAAAGATGTGGAAAAAATAGGAAAACTTGGACAGGTAATTGAGGCAAAGGCGGGTTTTGCAAGGAACTATCTGTTTCCCAAGGACCTGGCGGTGGAATATTCCCAGAAGAACCTGAAAGGATTCGAAATAGAAAAACGAAAAGCACAAGAACTTGCAGAAAAGAAAAAACAGGATGCCATGGTTCTTGCTGAAAAACTGAACACCCTCTCTTGTACGGTAAAAGTGAAAACAGGCGAAGAAGGCAAGCTGTTCGGGGTCGTCAATACCGCCGACATAGCCCAGGCACTTAAAAGCGAAGGGATAGAAATAGACAAAAGAGATATATTGCTGGATGAACCCTTAAAGGCCCTGGGAATATACCAGGTTGCCATACGGTTGCATCCCGAGATAAAAACAGAGATTCGCCTCTGGGTTGTGAAGGAATAATCTTTATCCCTCACCCAGTCCCGTTTTGCGGGACGGGCGGGATTCCGCTCCATGAGCCTGTGCCATATGGCACGAGACCGAAAAGCAAGAAACCACGGCTGTCCTTCGACAAGCTCAGGATGGTTCGAAGGATGGTGAGCGGAGTCGAACCATTAAGCCGTGGAG
>JAZDNB010000002.1:0-2072 GCA_043800345.1 Candidatus Omnitrophota bacterium | reverse complement strand
GAACGTATAAATTCATTTCCATAGGCAGAAATCATTATAACTGACGATGAAGAACTAAATTTCCGTATTTCCCCTAAAGCTTCAAAACCATCCATATCATAGAGCTTGTAATCGAGAATGATAACATCATATATATTGTCTTTTATTTCTTTTATGGCAGATGTACCACTATAAGCCGTATTTACCAAAAAACTCTCTTCTTTCAAAGCATCTGAAATGACCTGGCACATATCTTCATTATCATCTATAACCAGTATTTTACTCATCTTCATCTTTTAATAGACTGAGCAGGTTTCTGTAACCTTCTTTGTATTTGCCTTCTCATAAGCACATTCTATCTATAAGCATTTTTTGTGCCATAAAATCAGTTTTCACAAAAAATATTTAACCCATTGATTTTAAACGAATTTATAAAACAGGTAATGTAGTAAAATTTAAGAAGTATAAGATTAACTCTACACTTTTGTATAATTTTTCTATCGTTTTCAGCTTTTATAAAACTACTCTATTACTGGGGCTTGCGCCTGTCCCCGTAAGGGGGTCGCCCCCTCCACAGGCAAAGCCCGCCATAGCGGGACTCCCGCACCCGCACGCGGGTACCCGGCTCACGGTGTTCGCTGTATAGATTCCAACGGGCGGCGCAAGGCAAGCAGAGGACCACATGCGTGTATGTATTAGTGCCACGGGCTTGCCCGTGGGAATCTACTTTTCTGGAATCGTGATAAATTGATGGTAAGGCACGTAAATACAGGTGATAAACTTATCGGCCAGGCAGATTCGTTTTTTATTTCGTCCCCCACCCACAAGCGGTACCTGGCGGGACCCATTAGGATGATGGACGAAATTTCATACCCAATTACTCGTCTCTCGTCATAGCGTAGCGGTCGTCCCTCGTCGCTGTTTATTCACTCATTACTATTCACTAATCACTCTTCACTGTCTTTATATGGTGGAGGCGGCGGGCACGATTTCACCCGATGCCGACTGAGGAAACAGAAGTTCGTAGCTCGAAAATTTGGTGGAGGCGGCGGGAATCGAACCCGCGTCCAAAGAAGAAGAATTGCAAAGAGACTACATGCTTAGTCAGTGTTTTTTTCTCGGATGAAGGAGCACCCTCTGACAGGTTTTCCAGCACCCACGCCTATAAGTTTTTGCCTTTCTGTATAGGTGTCCAGAAAGACTATCCTGCTTGTATTACACCATTCTGGACTTGAAGCAGGAGGAAAGCCCAGATGATGTGGCTGCATTAAGCAGCCAGTGCGTACTCGTGAGAGTCTGCAGTTATGTTTATTTCTACCTTTTTTCGGGTGGGTAGGAACCCGGCATGCCTCTCTGACCCTAACTTCCCTGTCGAAACCTATCGCCCCCTTCATCTTGATCTTAACTCCCGTTCTGCTATTCTTTTTTCATCCTTCTTCTTTATGGCTTCCCTCTTATCAAAACGGGTTTTGCCTTTGGCAAGGGCAAGTTCCATCTTTGCCCTGTTTTTATCGTTAAAGTACATGGATATTGGTACAAGGGTATATCCCTTTTCATTTACCTTCCCGTAAAGCTTGTAGATTTCCCTTTTATGCATCAGCAGTTTTCTTGTCCTTTTTGGTTCATGGTTGTATATGTTCCCGCAGGAATAAGGGCTAATATGGGCATTCTCGAGAAAGAGTTCCCCGTCCTTTACCCTTGCGTAGCTGTCTTTCAGGTTTGCCCTGCCTTCCCTTAATGCCTTGACCTCTGTTCCCGAAAGTGCAATACCAGCCTCAAAGGTTTCTTCAATATGATAGTCATGGTACGCCTTTTTATTCGTACATATTGTTTTCATATTATTAATATAACACATTTTTCACCAGATTGTTAGCCCATGTTGTTTCACTATGATTCAGACAGTAGACGACCATAGACCATAGACATCAGAATTAGACTTATACCAAGTTGCGATCTAATAGCCACTAAATAGAAGATTATCCTGAAGGAAGGCTTCTCTGGAATGAGCATCGAGACATTTTGTAGTCCTTTCTTGGCGAAGTGAAGCGTTCCCGCTTTAAGGCGGGACTCAGGAGCATGTCCGAAGCGAGGGG
>JAZDNB010000005.1:0-3836 GCA_043800345.1 Candidatus Omnitrophota bacterium | reverse complement strand
CAGCCAACTTTTTGCTATGCAAAAAGTTGGCGTTCCGAGCAAGTTCAAAAAATTTCAGAGAATTTTTTGAACGAGCATGCTCGGGGCAGCCACCCGTGTTTAAGCTTGATTTTAGGCAGTTATCCGTTATAATATGAACCTCTCATTCAAGTGGGATGTATGGTAATTTACGAAGACATATTGAGAGAATTCCAGAAGCATAAAGTGCGGTATGCGCTTGTAGGTGGTATAGCGTTCAATCTTTTGGGCGGTAACAGGAATACCCTTGATCTGGATATTCTTGCCGAGATGACCGGTCCCAATCTGCGTAAAATAGTGAGCATACTCAAAAAATCCGGTTATCACGTAAAGCAACCGGTAGATCCGATCGACATAGCTGACAAGAAAATACGAAAAAATTGGATCGAGAATAAGAATATGAAAGCCCTGAATTTTTATAAGGGCGACGAGACCTACGAAGAAGTCGATTTGATAATAGGCTCATCCGTTGATTACGAAGAGGTCCGCAAAGACGCGATGAATATAAGTGTCGGTTCGCTAAAGTTATCGGTTATTTCTCCAAAGAAGTTGATCAAGATGAAGCAGGAAGCGGGACGTGATGTGGACCTGCTTGACGTCAAAGCCCTGAAAATATTGATGAGGAGAAAGTGATGTTCGGCTGGGAAACGGAGAGAGCCAAAATAATTCGAGGATCTAAAATATCTGTAGAGAAAAAACTTGAAGCGTTTCGCTTGATGAACGAGTTAAGCGATAGTGCATTAACGCTGCGTCAAAAACTTGCCCGAAGAAGACTGAGGGAGGGGCGTTAGTTTTTAATTTTTTTCGCGGAGATGGTGGAACTGGCAGACACGCATGTTTGATGGGCATGTGCCGCAAGGCTTTGGGGTTCAAATACCCATCTCCGCACCATATACCCTCGGGTTTTCTCATAGGTGGTACATGCCACGTACCGGAGGTTATAGTTTAAGAGTGTGCCGACCGGTACGGGGCAAATCCTCGGGGTACATGGCACAGCCATTTAGTTGTGGCGAATATAGTATCTAAGAACTAAGGTGGCCCCATCGTCTAGCCCGGCCTAGGACGTTAGGTTCTCAGCCTAAAGACTGGGGTTCAAATCCCCATGGGGCTACCATGGTTCGACGCGGAAAAACCTCTCTCCAGTTAAATGGTAGGGAGGTTTTTCCTTGCTCACCATGGTGGTGAGCAAGCGAGCTGTCGCTCGCTTCAGGCGAGCGCGCCGAACCACCAAGAGGGACAGGATGTGGTATGTTTATATAATTCAATGCGCTGACGATACGCTCTATACCGGCACCACTACCGATATTCCTCGACGTGTAAAAGAGCATAATTCAAAAAAGGGCGGCAGCTATACCCGAACTCGTGTCCCTGTTAAATTAGTCTATAAAGAGCCTCAAACTACTCATTCATCCGCGCTGAAACGCGAAGAGCAGATCAAGCGTTGGACTAAGAGTAAGAAACTCGCGCTAATAAACGGCAATCTCGCCGAACTTTCCAGACTTAGCATCTCTCGCGATTAAAATCGCCAAAATAGCTCGATTTATCTCTGATTTGGCTTATTTTAGGGCGCGTGTAGTAAATGGTATTTGGGCGATATGTGTGCAGATTAATGATGACATGATAGCCATTTACTAGGAATCGGCCCTTCGACGCGCGAAAACCTCTCTAGTAATACGCAAGGTTTTCGCTTGCTCAGGGCCATCCTGAGCAAGGCCTTTGTTTACGCGTCCCTCGACTTCGCTCGGGATGGTTCAAGGGATGGTGAGCCTGCCGAACCATTGGCCGCGCCGAAGGATGGCAGATATTTGGCTGAGGTTATCTCTAGTAAATGATCCGATTATGCGTTACTTTGAGCAGGATTTAAAAAGGTTATTCCAGATCGTCTATTTCTTTGATTCGATTTTCGTATTGCATAACGCTCCTTTCAGTAACCTTGCATTATGCTTGTTATTTCTTTTAGACATTCAACAGGAGTTACGACTTTTAAACGAAATGTATCCCAGATGATATTAGCTTTGCTAAGAATATGTTTTTATCGCATGTAACAAAAAAAGAATACTCTTTATTCTTCCACCCATTGAATATGTTTCGCACATCTATAGTATCACCTTTAGTTAACCTATTTTTTTGAGGAAACAGCAAGTATTCTATTTCTTTGAGTTTTAATACTTCGTCAATAGTACTAATCGCATCGCCTGACACAATTCTGTCTCTGACCCAATTTCGTAATAGCGACGGCACTTTTTTCATTTCTTCTTCCGTGCCCTCAGTTATTTCCAGTTTATTTATTTTTTCTTCACTTTCCAGACCGCGTAATTGCTCCATAGCTTTTTTATCATTGGCTTGTGGCGGATAAATAGCGCAAGAATCAATCAGTATAAAAATATTGTCTATGGTAATATCTCTATCAGCTTTCATTTTGATAGCAATCTTTCTGCGAACTATTTATTGAATATAGCGCGGGGACGTGTATTCTTGGTGCCCATATAATTGTTTCTTATTATAACCTAACATCGATCATCTAACAATCTATACCATATTGTATTCAGAATAAACGCAATTTGGGCTTTTTACCAGTATATTATTCAGTAACAACTGCCCACCACTTCAAAAGCCACCGAGGGATATTATCTCTGATCCAAAGATGTTCTTGAGGGAATAAAATATTATAGCTATAATACACCTAAGTTGTATAATAGATAAATTACCGCAGGCTCAATGCCCACGGCTACCACTATAGCGTTCGGCCTTCGGGCCAAAAAAATGTAGATCGGGTTTTTTGCCCTTCGGCCTGCCAGAACTAAATAACAGCAAGGCTTGCGCCCGAACGCTTTTTAAGGAAAACCTAAATCGGTTTTCCTTAATATTCCTTTCCCTTATGTTGAATCACGGCAAAATCTGCGAGACGAAGTAGCCAGACGCCTATACCCCCATCAAGAAAAATAGTAAGAAAAAATACTAATTATGGTATAATTCTATCCAACACCGGAATTGTGATAAGATGAAAAGATCTCTCGCCCTTCGGGGCTCGAGATCCGTTTTGCCTGAAGAAAACTGCGTCAAAACGGAGAGGTCGCCTAGTGGTGAATTTGCCGAATAAGTGCTAGATGCAAATTCACATCGAGGCCGAAGGCCGAGATGCCTTTATGGTTAATGCGGACAAGCTGGTTTTGATAATATAATAAGATCTCTCGCCCTTCGGGGCTCGAGATCCGTTTTGCCTGAAGAAAACTGCGTCAAAACGGAGAGGTCGCCTAGTGGCCTAGGGCGGCGGTTTGCTAAACCGCTATATGGGTAAAACCGTATCGAGAGTTCAAATCTCTCCCTCTCCGCCATTCATTACCAGAGCATCCCTGGATCCAATCGGGGATGCTTCTTTTTTGCCAATCCCTCTATATTTTCCGACGACAACCAATCCCAGTATTAATCAGACATCATCAGTCATCATCAGAAATCAAACTCACTAAAAATGTCTCGAATGTGGTGAAAGTGTGGTGGCTTTTATGAAAGGCTACCAATTCCTCGAAAACGATTTCTTTGAGTTATGCCAGACACGGGAAATAGGCCATACGCCTATGCTTCTCTATATCTACCTCAGGGGCCTCTTCTGTCGCTTCCAAAAACCGATCTTTACCTGGCAGGATAAACAGATAACAAAACACCTCGGTATATCACAAAGTACCCTCCTCAGGGCCAGAGAGTACCTGCAAACGAGGGGAATGATTAAATATGTAAGCGGTAAAGGCAGCCGGCATACCGAATATACCATGCTCGGCACCGTGCTTTTACCTGTCATCAAAAAGACGATAGGGTATCGT
>JAZDNB010000028.1:0-7578 GCA_043800345.1 Candidatus Omnitrophota bacterium | reverse complement strand
CAGCAACCACAGCAAAATAAATTTTAAAATGGCGGAATTAGCATTATATATAGGTCAAAGTAGCATTGATATCATCGAGGTTGCCAAATCGGTTTCAGGCCCGAAGATTATAAATTTCGGAAGGGCTGAATTATTCCCGCAGGCTGCTCAATCCCAGGGCCAACGGCCCATCGGCACAAGCACTATGCCGATCCCGCCGCAAGAACGGATAATCTCCGCAATAAAGACTCTTCTTAGGGAAAAAAAGATAAGATCAAAAGAAGTTATTGCAGCGCTTCCCGAAGAATCTGTGACCGTCAGATTTTTTGATATGCCTAAGCTCTCTCCTAAAGAATGGCAAACCGCCGTAAGGTTTGAGGCTAAAAAGTATATACCCTTTAGGATGGAAGAGATAGTTTCGGATTTTCAGGTTATCGATAATAAATTAGATTTTAAAAAGATGAGCGTCGTATTCGTAGCCGCAAAAAGAGAAGCCCTTAACACCCAGCTGTACATACTTTCACAGGCAGGCCTTATTCCTAAGGCCATAGAAATAGTCCCCTTTGCGCTTCGGAGGTTATTCCAGTTTACGAAAGAACTGACGGGTGAAAAACAGACTACGGTTATTGTCAACGTGAGTAAAAATACCGGATTTATAGTCGTCCTCAAAGAAGGTATTCCCTGTTTAATACGGGACATCATTATTACTGGAGAAACAAACGAGGCAATATATGAAAACCTTATGGGAGAATTAAGGCTTTCTATCGGATATTTTGAACGTCAATTTCCGAATTCGACGATTGGCAGCGTCATCCTCTCCGGCGAGTGTAATTTTGAAGGTTGGGACGTCAAGATGTCAAATGAACTCAAGATTTCAACTAAGGTCAGTAATCCCATTAAAATGATAAAAGGCACCGAGAGTATGAGTGCCGGATGTGAAATTGCCATGGGACTTGCGCTTCGGAATTTCCAGAAAACAGCCGTTCAGGATATTAATCTCATATCGGATATCGTTACCGCGAGAGAACAACAGAAACTGTATGCGAAGATTCTTGTCTCAGAGGTGATATGCGCGGCTTTGTTGCTGTCGTTTTTACAGAGTTCGATGCTGGGAAGGGTGAAAAAAATACGGCAGGAATTGACAAGCCTCGAACAGCAGGGAAGCAAGTTTCCTCAGGACCTTAATATAATGTCTATTCCGGAACTCGAGGCAAAAAAGCAGGATATACAAACGAGAACAACTCTGTTTAGAAATTTTGTCTTAGACAGAGTATGTTGGACGTTTAAATTCAGGGACCTTGCCCAAATGCTCCCCGATCAGGTATGGCTTACCAACATTTCTTTGGATGAAAAAGCGGATACAAGGGGTATAGTGAGACTGCTTATGATTGAAGGGATATCCTGGATAAAAGATAAAAAAAGCAGTAATGCGAACGAAATGGCGCTCATTAATGCGTATCTTACCAACATTAAAGACAATGCCGAATTCTTAAAAGGTTTTAACAGGATTGAGGGTATCAATATAGAAAAACAGAAATTAGGTTATGCCGATGCGACAAAATTTAGGGTAGTTTTTTCAAATAAACAATAGGGTTTGATGCTATGATTGAATTGGGGTTTGATTTAAAGAAATTAAACCTGGGCGATTTAAAATCCAAATTAAAACTGGATCAAAGTACAACGATAGTAATCAGCATTGTATTATTTAGCGTTGTATTTTTGATATGGAAGCAGTTCATTTTTAGGATAGAAAAGATGGAATCGGATAAATTGGTACAAGAAATGGAGAGGATTGAGTTTAGAAATGATGTCGGCAATCTTAATGATGTGATACTTTCTTACGAGGCAAAAATGCCGCGTGTAAGCGATGTCTCGTGGCTTTTAAATAAAGTAGTCGAGATCGCAGATAAGGCGCAGATACGGCTTACTTTTTTTGAACCTTTGCCGAGTGAAGCCCTTGACCGCTATGCAAAAGTTGCGGTAAGAGTCAAGACGTCGATTACCTATCATGATCTTGGCAGGTTTGTAAGTATGATTGAAAGTGCGGATAGGTTTATCAAAATTGACGGTATCAATATGAAAAATGACATGAAAACCAATATTATTGAAACAGAGCTTATTATTAGCGCTCTTGTGCATATGGAGAAACAATAGCAATGTTTGACCATAAAAGTGACCAGAACAAGCAGCTTGTCGGGGTTGTTGGTTTTCTGGCCATAGGGGTTTTCATACTTTTTAGATTGGCAGGCGGACCTAAAAATCAGTTAAGTCAGGAGATTATTACGAAACCGACCCCCAAGGCAGAAAGTTTTGAACAGTTGGATATTACCTATAGACCTGAAAATCTCAAAGACCCGTTTACGTTACCGGATGATATGTTTAAAAACCCCTTAGAGCAATCTCAGGAGGTCAAGGAAGAGCAATCCGAGGTTGAGATAACGCTTCCGCCGATGAACATAAAAGGTGTGATTATAAGCGACAGGCCAAGCGTCATAATAGACAATAAGGTGCTAAGAAAGGGTGAGCGTATCAATAATGCGAAGATCAAGGAAATTACTAAAGAAAAAATTATCTTCGAATATATGGGTCGAGAAATAGATTTACCGACTCCCAGTATGTCGGCAGAGGGTCTTACGTCAATTCCGGAGCTACCGGAAGAAAAGACGGAGGCCTCGTCAAATCCGAATGAAAAAAAATAAAAATTTAATTATTGTAAAAGAATGTAACGTCGGAGGTATCCATGTTTAAAAAAACCTCAAAACTTTTTATATGCTGTTATTATTATCTACTTTTCTCCTTTAGCCTGCAGAGCATAACATTTGCCCAGCAACAGGGAGCGGTTGCAACTACTCAGGAACAGAAAATCTCCTCCGTGTCAACGTTTATCAAAGGAAAATATGAACCGAAAGAAAGTCCGTTTGCGCGGTTACATCAGAAGATATATATGGATTTTCAGGGTGTAGGGCTCAATGAAATTTTGAAATTGTTTTCACAGCAATCGGGACTTAATTTCATAGCTTCCGAAGAGGTGAAAGAGAGAAGTATTACTATGTATTTATCCGGGGTAACTGTTGAAGAAGCCTTAAACGCTATCATGAAGGCGAGTAATCTTACCTACGAGGCAATCGGAGATAAGGTATTTATTGTAAAAGAATCAAAAAGACCCAAGGTCGATACGGTGACAAGAGTATTTACTATAGATTATGCACAGTTAGAAGGAGAGGGGGCATCCGGCATAAGAGAAGTTATAGGGGATTTACTTACGGAATATGGCAAGATTATGGTGGATTCAAGAACAAATAGCCTTATAGTTACCGAGATAGCCGACCAGATGCCGCTTATTGAAGATATGATACTTATGCTTGATACTAAGACCCAGCAGGTGTTGATAGATGTACAAATAGTGGAGACAAACCCCAGCTCTGCAAGGCGACTTGGTTTTTTATGGGGTGAAAACCCTATAGAGTATACGGGTCCCGGTCCTTTCTCTACAAAGTTTCCTATGTATAATCTTGAAGGTAGGGAGCTTGAGCGGTACGGAGAAAGAAGCAATCCTACATATGGCGTGATTACCATGCAACAGCTGACGATGGTCATGAGCGCGATAGATGATTCTTCGGAAGCAAAATATCTAGCAAGACCCAAAGTACTTACCGTTAATAATAGGCCGGCCGAGGTAACTATAGCGGCTGACCAGGCGGTGGGTGTATCAAGCGCTTCCACTTCATCTACCGGCCAGTCGACGGAAACGGCAGAACGTATGGATATCGGCGTTACCTTAAAAGTTACCCCGCAGATTAATAAAGATAATTATATTACCATGTCAATAGAACCGACCGTAAGCCGTGCTGTTCAGTCCCCTTATTTTTCCCAATTCGTTGACAGGCATACCCGTTCGGCAAAGACAAACGTTATGATACGGGATAACGAGACCATAGTAATTACCGGTCTTATAAAAGAAGAGGAAACAAAAGCAACCACCCGCGTTCCATTCCTGGGTAATATCCCTCTACTCGGGGCACTCTTTAAATATGACGAAAAGACTAAGTCAAATACAGAGCTACTTATATTTTTGACCCCTCATATATTAAAGGAACGCCCGCCGGTTGTTGAAGAGAAAAAGGAACAAGAAGAATTGATAAAAACTATGAGAGATGAGCCGCAGGTAGAGAGACAGAAAAACACTCTTCCGACCGAAGCAGAACTTAAAAAAGGTATTGTATACCCGACAGCCAGAGAGCAGGAAGGTTATATCGTTTCTAATAAAGGAAAGATTTATTAGTAAGCGTAGCAGCCCAAGAAGGGAGATTATTTTTTGCTAAAATCCCGAGATAAGATCGGTGAAATTCTTATTAAAGAAGGCGTTATTACCGAAAAACAGCTTGAAGAGGCCATAAAACTTCAGAAGGAAAGTGTGAATTATTCAAGCCTCGGAGAAACGCTGATAAATCTCAATTTTGTCAAAGAAAAAGATATTGCAGCAGCGCTCTCAAAACAATTAAATATACCGTTTTTTTCTATAGAGAACGGTCTTCTAAAGCCTCATAAGAACACCGGCCTTGAACAGCTTATGCCCGAAGATATAGCCAGGCAGGTGCAGGCAGTGCCCGTCCAGAAAGAAGCTAACACTCTTACCGTTGCATTTGTCGATCCCACCGATATTATTGCCCTCGATAATCTGAAAAAAATTACAAAATGTGATATAAAATCTGCGGTTACCACTAGAACGGATTGGTCGCTGGCTATAGACAGATTGTATCATGAAGATAAGGATACGTTTAGGGAAGTTCTTCAGGAAATAACCGATGCCGTGCAACGTGTTGAAAATGTTCAGGGTTTTGAAGAATCGCAAGAGGATATTGATAAAATTATGGCCCAGGCAGGCCAACCGCCTGTGGTGAGACTGGTCGATGCAATGATAAAACAAGCTGTCGAAAGCAGCTCAAGCGATATACATATAGAACCTTTTTTTAAAAAGACAATCCTGCGTTACAGAATTGACGGCGTATTGTACGAGATAGCGCCACCCACCCCCCAACTGCTTCCCGCCATGGTGTCAAGGATAAAAATTATGGCAAAGCTCGATATAGCGGAGAAACGGCTCCCCCAGGACGGTGGTTTTACGGTAACGCTCGCTAATAGACAAATTGATTTCAGAGTCTCTACGGTTCCAACGATTTACGGCGAAAAAGTAGTAATAAGGATACTTGACAGAGAAAGCGTATCTTTACAGCTTGATGATTTAGGTTTTGAGCCTAGTGAAATTAAATGGTTCAAGGAAGCAATATACAGCCCTTATGGATTGGTATTCATCACCGGACCAACGGGAAGCGGAAAGACAACGACGCTCTACGGTGCATTAAGTGAAATAAAAACGCCAAAGAAAAATATTATGACTATCGAAGATCCCGTAGAATTTAAATTGGAAGGGGTTAACCAGATTAATGTTAAACCTATGATCGGTCTTACGTTTGCCGCAGGCTTGAGGGCATTTATGAGACAAGACCCTGATATTATCATGGTAGGCGAGGTAAGAGACTTAGAAACGGCAACAATATGCGTACGGGCTGCTCTTACAGGACACCTGGTGCTCAGCACCCTTCATACGAATGATGCCGCAGGGGCTATCTCCAGACTCATTAATATAGGCGTTGAACCGTTTCTCTTAAATTCGTCCTTGATTATGTTAGTTGCCCAAAGGCTTGTGAGAAAACTGTGTAGTAATTGCAAAGAGCCCTATACACTTGCCTCGAAAATTCTGGGTTTGGAGCAGGGTATTACGATCTTTAGGCCTAAAGGATGCGATCAGTGTCATGGGACAGGTTTTAAGGGACGGGTCGCAATCTATGAAGTTATGAAAATAACCGAAGAGATAAGGGAACTGGTTTCTCAGGGTGCAACCTCATTTGCGTTAAAAGAAGCGGCACAGAGAGTGGGTTTAAAAACATTGAGGGAGTCCGGCTTGGTTAAAGTTCAGCACGGTATTACCTCCCTTGAAGAAGTATTAAGTGCAACCTTTGGCTTGGAAGAAGAACTCTAGAGGATATATGCCACTTTTCGAATATACCTTTATAGATAATACAGGCACTTCGGGAATGAACGTTATTGAAGCTCCTTCTGAAGATGACGCCATAGCTGTTATTCAGAAAAAAGGCTACGTTGTTACCAAAATTTCCAGAAAGACAACAACCGCTATTAAAGAAACCGGCGGCCGGAAAAGAAGATTAAGGAGCGGGATAGGCCAACAGGATCTTGTGCTGCTTGCGCGGCAGCTTTCCACCCTACTTGAATCGGGAGTAACGCTCCTCAGGAGTTTAAATATTCTGCTCAAGCAGGTTGATTCACGGGGTATGTACAAAGTCCTTGAGAGGATAAAGGCAGATGTTGAAGCCGGCCAATCCCTGCGTGATGCCCTTGCCAAGCACCCCCGTGTATTTTCAAAATTTTGGATTAACATAGTTGAAGCGGGTGAGATAAGCGGACAATTACCCTCAACGCTCGCGCAGCTTGCAACATATCTTGAAGCAAGCGGTTCATTTAGACGCAAGATTGTCTCAGCCCTTATTTATCCTATAATCCTCTTGTTGGTTTCAACAGGGTCTATTTTAGTATTTGTTATTCATATTATCCCCGTTTTTATAAGCATATTTAAGGGGTTTGATATCCAACTTCCGCCGCTCACCCTACTTGTTGTTTATATAAGTAATTTTTTAAGAAAGTATATTTTAGTCGTTACCGGTGCGGTAGGGGCGTTTATCTATGCCCTCATACAATATGTAAGGACAGAAAGAGGCAGGTGGCAGCTTGATACCCTTCTGCTTAATACGCCTATTATAGGTAATTTAGTACTAAATATGGCTGTTGAACGTTTTTCGACAGGTCTTGCGACACTCATAAAGAGTGGCTGTCCGATACTGCTTGCACTTGACATCGTAGCCCGTGCGGTCGGCAACAAACCTATAGAAAAGGCCATAGAAAATGTCAAAGCAAGCGTGCGGGACGGCAAGACTATCTCAGAACCCTTGGATAAAAGCGGACTTTTTCCACCTATGGTAGTTCAAATGGTTGGTGTCGGCGAAGAAACAGGGCAGCTTGCGACCATGCTTGATAAAGTATCCCGTTATTATACCGAGCTTGTAAATGAGTTGGTGGCGAGGCTTACGTCATTATTTGAGCCGCTTCTTCTTGTACTGATGGGTAGTATCATCGGATTTTTGGTAGTCGCCATGTTTTTACCCATTTTCAAACTCACCACGATCGGGACCAGATAAATTAATTGACAAAGGGAAATTTTAATTATAGAATTAACATTGATTATTCATATTTATTATGTTATATTATTTACAATATAAGTTTTTAGGGAAAGATGAGAAGGGAGCCATGAAAGATTTGATGAGCTATATTTTTCAGAGTAAGTTTTGTATTATACTGCCAGAGATGGTAGTTTCTAAAAGGGGTTTTACCCTGCTTGAAGTACTGATGGTTGTCATTATTATTGGTGTATTAGCCACGCTTGCTATTCCTCAGTACACCAAAACAGTCGAAAAGGCGCGCGCTGCAGAAGCCTATTCTAATCTTGGTACGATAAGGAAAGCCGAG
>JAZDNB010000004.1:0-5771 GCA_043800345.1 Candidatus Omnitrophota bacterium | reverse complement strand
GGTGCTGCCCTTCTTCAATAATCTCTCTTAGTGTTTCTTCGCCTTCGCCAAATACCAAAAAATCGACTGACTCATTTGTAATAATATTCCATCCCTGCTTTTTATGCGAACACCATGGACCGCCGAAAACAATCTTGATTGATGGCTTCTTCTCCTTAATGAGGCGTGCAGCCTGCAGAGAAAAATAGCATTGTGAAGGCCACACCGAAAATCCGATGGCATCTAAAGATACGGACAGCATATAGTCAACCCATTGCTCGACAAGCTTAGTATGACGTTCATAAAGTTCGCGCTGGTGAATAATTGGGTCCCAATAACCGCTGTCACAATCGTTGTCTTGGGGTAATTCGATAGTGAAATCGCGCGCATACACTTTGTGCCCCCGCTTACGTAAATATGCCGCTAAGGAGGCAATATCTATGGGAGGAAACATGGCAAAACGCACCGGCAGAGAGAAAAGTCCAACGTTCATTTTATTTCTCTTTTGTATGAATCAGTAACTTTTTATCACATCAGATGTTGCTCCATTGTGTCAATATAAGTATTATATCACATTTATAACAGAAAAAAATATTGAAAAATCCAGGATCATATGTTTTTTATGGGAGAACCGGAGTATTCATTCCAGATACCTCAAAAATCGCTTCGATCTTCTGTAGGAACACAGTTGACGTTCCGGTATCCTTAGGATAAATTTTGGGATGAATTTTGCCTAAGAGTAAATTATGGTAAAATTATAACCTGAGATGATATACTTTGGAGCCAACATTATGTAATACGCAGTAAGTAGCGCTAACGAGATTTGAACTCGTGTCTCCACCGTGAGAGGGTGATGTCCTAGACCGGGCTAGACGATAGCGCCGCGCGAATACTATACAATATATAACACAGCCTAAATCAAAATCTTTACTTCTCTTGCCGATACATGAGACTTTTTAGCTGCATCGATGACTGCTGCTGTACGTCTAACCTGTTGCGGCTTTACAATAAGTTCAGCCTTTTCAGTAAGCGCTTTATAGATATTTTTATAAAATTCGGCCCAGTCTCCACTTTCCATAGCGGGGACAAACTCCCTGTCCCTAATTTCCGTAGATTCTGCCATCACCTTCACAGGACCATCCCAATTTTCGCAAAGGATCGCACCTCTTGAACCCACGATATACCAGCGCGGAAGGTTGTACTTTGAAATCTGGCTTGTTTCCAGCTGAGCGACAAGACCGTCTTCAAACCGTATAAGGCATTTAAAATAATCATCAACTTCATCCGACCACAATACGTTTTGCATATTACACCATACGCCGACAACTCTTTGGTCTATAAGACTCAGCAGCTGGTCAATAAGGTGCGAGCCCATATCATAGAGAACGCCTCCGCCGTAAAAACTTTTATAACGCCAATGGGTGTCAAATTCCTGTACCGCATATCCGATTAACGAACCGTAACCTAACACCCTTGACTCAATGGAAACTAATTTCCCCAGAACCCTCTGCTGCAATAACTTCTTTATCGTCAAAAAATCGGAATCCCATCTGCGCGAGTGCGAGACGCTGAGCAAAACTCTTTTTTTGTTTGCCTGTTCTATAATTTCATCCGTATCCTGAAGACTAAGTGCCATCGGTTTCTCAATAACCACATTTTTTCCGGCATGTATGCTTTTAAGCGCTAACTCCTTGTGGGTGTTTGACGGCGATGCAATCACCACAAGTTCAATATCGGAGGCAAGGAATTCTTTAAGCTCCGAGTAAACCCTCAGGCCATATTGCTGTTTTGCCACAGTGCGCCGTGCGGGGATGCTATCATACCCGCAACATAAATCAAACCCTTCCAGTTTCTGCAGTATGGGTATGTGAAAATCCTGTGCTATCCTGCCTATTCCTACAATCCCGGTCCGTATCTTCATTTTACAATCCTATTGTTTTTAAAAAAGTCCTGTTGATTTTTGCGGATTCCTTTGGGCTGATACGCGTCTCGTCAAGTTCACATACCAGCCATCCTGCATACCCTGTGGCCTTAATCTGTGCGATAATATCTTTTAATGTGTCACGGAGCACGCCCTTGCCGAGTTCTACAAACCTTTTTTCTCCCGCATCCCAATCTTTCAGATGTATCAGTTTAGTTTGAGGCGCATATTGTTTTATAACCCCTATAGGATCTGAACCTCTAGCAGCCAGGTGAGCGATATCAATGCATAACTTCGTAATGCTTATATGTTTATACAGCCTCTCTATATCCTCCCCTGTCTCTACTAATGTATTGAGGTGAGGGTGAAATGCCACATCCACATTAAAACCTTTGGCATACTTTGAGAGTTCTTCAAGCCTTGCTGAATAATTTTTAAAGTTAGTATCCGTCTTTTGCGAAGTATCGCTCATCCAGGCACCGCAGAGCATGAAGGTAGTTATCCCCAGACTATGCAAAAACCGTATTTTTTCTTTTGCCTCTTCCATGTCCTTATTATCGGCTGAGGTCAGGTTTAAATTTCCAGAAAGTGTGGCAAGCGCAAGACCGTGCGCCCTAAGGAGTTTTTGAAATACCCGGGGCTCTCCAAATCTGGTTATCGGTTCAAATAACTCAACACCATCAAAACCGGATTCTTTTACATCTTTTAATACATTTTCTATAGGGTAAGGTTTATCTTTATAGAAATTTCCCCATGTTAAAGAATGACAGGCGATTTTAACCATACAATGGAGCCCCACGGGTTTACACCCGCGGTACCTTTCTTTTCAGTCTCGTGCCATACGGGCACAGGCCCGTAGGACGGAATCCCGCCCGAAGACCATTCATCCACGGCTTTACAACCGTGGTCTTCTGGATACGGGATAAATTTTGGGTTACTAGTGACACGTTATGAAACTGATAACCTATAGCTCATAACGTATAATTTTTTGGTGCTGGGAAGGGGATTTCCTTTCGTTCAAACTCTGATTGAGTTTTCACTTCAGGCCGGCCAAAACAACTGTCGCTCGAGATACTCGCTTTTCCTCATATTCTTCGGCGTTGTTTCGGCTTCAAATCCCTCTTGTCCTAAGCAATGGTGCTGGGAAGGGGATTTGAACCCCTACGCCCCGAAGGGCATGGCTCCTCGGGCCATCGTGTATGCCAGTTCCACCATCCCAGCGCACTATAGTTATACCAAGAAATGCCTGTACTTTCAAGAAAATTTCACGTTCTAGAAAAAGGGATTAGGTTGCTGTGTTATGTTTTTTGGTCATTTTTTTCAAAACAAAATAAATTTTCCTGATATCCTGCCGGGGATTTCTGCTTTTCAAAATTGCAAATAAATATTTTTCGTTTCTCACTACCTGAACACCCACAAAACAGTGTCTTGCTTCTATGGTATAGCCTGTTTTGCCAATAATAGCGTTGTCAAACTCTTTTAAAAGTTTATTATGATTCTTTAGCATAATAACCCGTCCGCTTTCGCTTGTTATAATGGAACTCCTCTTATGCATAATGCGAACAAGGGTAGAATGTTTTAATACTTCTTTCATAATAAGAACTAAATCGTGCGCAGTAGTGTATTGCCTTGTTCCTTTAACAGGGAGACCCGTGGCGTTTACAAAATGGGTATTCGTAGCACCTATCTCTTTTGCCCTTTTATTCATCAGCCTGACAAAATTCTTTTCTGAGCTGGCAATATCCTCGGCAATAGCTACGCTTGCATCATTGGCCGAACAGATAAGCACGGCCTTAAGTAAATCTCCGGTCTGGTAGCGCTCACCTTGCCTCATGTATACCTTGCTTGGCTGGACGTTTGAGGCCTTCCTTGAAATAACAACCGGCTTAGTAAGATTTGAGTTTTCCATAACGAGGAGTGCACTCATAAGCTTTGCCGTGGAGGCCGGCGCTAGTTTCAGTCGTGAATTCCTTGAAAGCATAATTTGATTATTGTTTAGCCTCATCACAAAGAATGACTTGGCCGTTATGGCCGTGCTTTTTATCGGCTTTTTCTTTGACTGCTTGGCAGCGTATAAAAATGCCGGATGTGTCAGCAAAGTTACTGCTACGATCGTTGCCACTACTTTTTTTCTTATCATCATAATAACCTGTGAGAGGGCATGTGTACGAACATAGTCTTCATGCCGTATTACAGTTACGGCCGTTATCCCCTTTTTCTCTTAATGGCCTGATAAGGAGAATAATAACAAGCAGACAGGCTATACCGTTAAGCGCTACTGCCGTAGGGGCGCCAAACCAATGGGCAAGAAGACCGACAAAAAAACTGCCTATCGGCGTCATGCCTAAAAACATGAGTACAAAAAAACTCATGACCCTACCGCGGAGATTGTCAGGGGTACTTATCTGCAAGATGGTATTGACAGAGGCCGTTTGTATTATGAGGCCCCATCCTATCATAAAAAGCATGGCGACTGAAAATATAAATACCTTTGAATGCGAAAAACATATAAGGCTTAGTGACATGACAATTCCGCCGATAGTAACAAGCAGATCTCTTTGTCTGCGCTGACTAACATAGGCAAGCGTAAGCCCGGCGCATAGGGCACCTGAGCCAACAAAGGCCATGAGTACCCCGAGACCCCTTGAGCCTACCATTAAGATATCCCGTGCGAATATGGGCATTAAGACGATATTGGACATACCAAATATACTGGTAGTAGCAACAAGGATAATAAGCGAGCGTATCCTTTTATTAGACCATACATAACGTGCTCCATCAAAAAGCCCTGGTAGCATATTTGTATCTAAAGATTTTTTTACCGAAAAATCTCCTTTCATCATTAACAAACCTATCAAAACCCCTATAAAACTTATCCCGTTTATATAAAAACAGCTTTCTACGCCAAAACTGCTTACTAAAAATCCTGCAACCACAGGGCCTATTATTCTCGCGCTATTGAAGATGAGGGAATTGAGGGCTATCGCATTATCAAGATCGTCTTTTCCGACCATCTCAACCACAAAAGATTGTCTGCAGGGCATATCAAAGGCGTTTACCACGCCAAGCGCGCTAACTATCAGCGCAATATTCCAGAAATTCGCAAGCTTAAAGCTTACCATGATGCCGAGCAGTAATGCAAACACCATCGAGAGGCCTTGGGTAAGAATCAGAAGGTTTCTTTTATTCATATGGTCTGCTACCAAACCGCCTACTAAAGAAAAGAGCAGAATGGGCAGTGCCGATATCGCGTTTATCATACCAAGCAGAAACGCAGAGTTGGTAAGCGCAAGAACCAGCCAGCTTTGGGCCATACTCTGTATCCACGTACCGGTTAGAGAAATAAGCTGACCCTGCCAAAACAACCTGAAATTCCGGTGTTTAAGCGAAGAAAATACCCTGGTAGGTATGGTTTTTAAAAATGTCTCCATGTTATTGTCAAAAAAGTATATGTCATAAAGGGAAAAATTATATCATAATTTTTTGAATAGCTAAAGATAAAGTTAAAGAGAATTTTTAAGACGGGATAAGGGCATGTAGTATGTCATTCCATAATAGTTTTATATTTGTTAAAAAATCATTCTTGCTGGCATACGTCATGTGGCGGTTTGAGAAAAATCTTTTTACCTTTTCCGCTATAAAAGTATTGGAAACTTTATCGATACACGTGTTAATTTCTTTTTTATCAAGTTTTTTTATCGCAGCAATAACCTTTTCCTTCGAGCTGTCCGGAGAGATTCCGTAGATGCCTTCGAGATTACTGCCTTTAAATTTTTCACAGTACCGTGTAAGTTCTTTTTTAAAATCCTCCTCCGGCATTTTCTTTATCCTCTCTATCTGTTTTTTCTTCATAGCATCAAAATCCTGGGTT
>JAZDNB010000022.1:0-57673 GCA_043800345.1 Candidatus Omnitrophota bacterium | reverse complement strand
GGCCTTGATTTAAATGACCCTGACGGAATTATCATTTTCGAAGGCATCCTTGCTGTCACTAATTCTTTGGATGACTCCATCATCCTCATAGACCCCGCTACGGGAAAAGAGCTCCGCAGATTCGGCAAAGACACAGGTCTTGACTTAAAAGGACCGGCAGGCATTACCTTCGCAGATGGCAAACTTTTTGTTACTAACTATGATGACCACTCTCTCAGCGTCATAGACCCCGCTACGGGAAAAGAGCTCGATAGATTCGGACTGGGTACAGGTCTTGACTTAAAAAGACCGGCAGGCATCACCTTCGCAGATGGCAAACTTTTTGTTACTAACTATGATGACCACTCTCTCAGCGTCATAGATCCCGCTACGGGAAAAGAGCTCGATAGATTCGGATTGGGTACAGGCCTTGGCTTAGCCGGACCGGCAGGCATCACCTTCGCAAATGGCAAACTTTTTATTACTAACCATAATAACCACTCCATGAGCGTCATAGACCCCGCTACAGGAAAAGAACTCCACAGATTTGAAAAGGATGCAGGCCTTGGCTTAATAAGTCCATTAGGCATTGCCCTTGTAGAGGGTAAGCTTTTTGTTACTAACTATGGAGATAACTCCATAAGCATCATAGAATTTGAGGACATGATTTCATCTAAACCGCAACCTCCAAAGGACTATACATTTCAGACAGTTATTCAAGTGCCTGCGGGATCACCGGCAGTATATATGCTTTCAACGGCCCTCCATAACAATAATGGGCTTATTGGTAATATAGTTCGTTATCTGGAAGACCCTTCATCGGACGAAAAGACAAAAATATTCCTCTCGGCAGTTTCAGGTACGGTTATATCTAAAGAAAAAGAATATCTTAACGTGCTACTTGACGTTGTTGCAAAATCCTCCGATGCAGCAAAACAATATGCGGCTTCTATTATAAATAATGCCCTGACCCTCGATAAGACGCTTATTGAACCACTGCTTGATTATTTCCTTGCCGTTACCGATAAGGATCTTCTGAATTGGATTGCAAAGGCGTTTTCGGATGTGCCCTTAAGCAATGAAGAATTTTTGCTTATCTTTGACCGGTTTAGAGGGGCAAAGGACGAACATGAGCGCTCGCTTGCCCTTATCATTGCCGGAATATTGCATAAAAATCCGGGTATTAAAACTACCCCCGAACAGCTCGATATGCTCTTAGATGTCTTCAGAGATACATCCGATTTTTATATCAGAGGGTACATTGTAGATACCATCAGCGCATTCTTGCAACATAATGCAGCTCTGGCCCTCTCGTCGGGAAATCTGACACTTCTTCTATCGGCGCTTTCCGAATTGGGGAAGAAAGGTAAAACGATAGTAGAAGAGGTTGATATGTTAGATTCCTTATCGGAGGTAATTGCTCTTTCAATTGCCAATAAACCGCAGCAACTCAATGAATTTTTTACATATTTTGAAAGCTTGAGCAAGGTTGATTTTTCCCTTCTCGAAGAATGGTTCGGCGTCATAGGGTCAATAGCAGTTAGCAATAACCCCGATCTTCTTAAGCCACTTCTTATATATTATGAGCAGTCAAAAAGCCCTTATAGAGAATCAATGGGTGGGATGTTCCGACTGGCCCTGCAGATGTACCCGGAATTGCTCGATAGTATGGTTGATGCACTTATAATCGCTTCCCCAGAGATGAGACTGGTTATATGTGATATTATAAATGATTCTCTGAAAGTTTTCTCCTCCGATAATAACAAGGCACTTTTTGAAACATTTACCGCCTCCCATCTTGACGTGTTGTATCCTCTCTTATACACCGAGACAGGAGAAGGGACTGATAAACACTATGAACACAATGTCCAGGTAGAAGTAATTATCGAAAACGTATTAACCCAGAATCGGGCCTTAAAACCAACCGAACGGCATGCCGAGGTTATCATCAGAGCGCTTCCCGAGCTTTCTTCAACGCAACAGGCTACTTCTGCAATACTCTTATCAAAGACCATTCTTAATAACGGGGATCTTGTTGCACTTTTAGTCCAGCATATTGAACGCAGCGCTTCAGATGACATTAAAAAGTTACTTTGCTGGGTTGTTGCCAATTATCTGAAGGAACAGAGAAATCTTAATCAAGATATGTGTAATACCCTTTGTAGAATTCTGCCGTTCATTGAGGGAGATTTAAAGGAGGAACTTCTCCTATTTTTACAAGATGTCCTACAGAAGAACACGAAACTTATGTTGGACTCCTCCAGTCTTGCGCTG
The DNA here is from genome assembly GCA_043800345.1 of Candidatus Omnitrophota bacterium. Lineage (GTDB taxonomy): Bacteria > Omnitrophota > Gorgyraeia > VGKN01 > VGKN01 > JAZDNB01. Next base: position 55,420 of record JAZDNB010000022.1, on the reverse strand, counting down.
CTTATGCAGGTTATGGAAACTTCTTCAGCCGCTACGCTTCAGGCTGCTGTCGCTTCGGTTGGTCTTGTATTAAAAAATAATCCCGCACTTAGCATAACTGCCGAACAATTTGATATATTATGGAAAGCGATAGAGCATGCCGATTCTCCTCTTACTGAAAGGGAGTGTGTTTTTGCTATTTTAAAGGCATTGGAAAATACAAAAGGTTTTATGGTGTCGAAAGAGCGGTTTGAGTTTCTGTTGGCATTGCTGGAACGGGATACTGCTCAGTACATTGGTATGAGCAAACCTCAGAAAGTATTAAAAGAAACACACGACTTCTTAACTTTGGCAACAGGAGCTGCAATGGCATACAATACGGAACTTACCGATGTGTTTTTCGCCCGGTTTGAAATTCCCGGGATTATTTCTCATAAAGATAAGTTTATTGCAGCGTTAACAAGGGCATATGTATTAAACGAATCCCTTATCAATCCTATAATTGGATTTTTTAAGAGCGCACCTCCTAAGGTAAAAGAGTGGATTGCCGAGGCAATCCACGGGGCGCTTAATAATAATAGTAAACTTACCTTAACGAGCGAACATCTGAGTGTATTACTCGAAGCCCGTGCCAAACTTGGTCCTACCGTATCCGCATCAATCCAAATTGCGATTATGAAGGTTATTATCCAGGCAATGAGCCGGGATACAACATTGAGGCAAAAACTTACTGCCGGAGAACTTGCCGTATTAATTGCTGCGCTGTCCGGTATTCCCGCTACCCTGCAACAGATTCTTGCCGAGGTACTGAGTAGCGACATTCCTTGGAAGCTTATGGTTGCCATGGTGTCAAAGGGGATAATTGCAGGCGCTAATTTTGAACAGATAACGGCAATTTGCAAAAAAATCAACGCAATGCCACCTCCTGCTACGGCGGATAGCATATATAAAATATTTGAAAATCTGATACAGAATGATTGGATTATACAGGCAGACCTTCCTTATCTAAACGAGGCGTTACAAATACTGGTTAATGCAAACAGCGACCATCTTATTAAGTCGTTTTTTAATGGTATCGCTGCTGATATTAAAAAGAAAGGCATGAGACCCAATGAGATAAGCATGGTTAACTTTATAGACCGCGCGGCAGATGTATTACAGTTGAGCGATCTATCCGAAGAGAAGGTAATAAAATTATTGGTGCCGAAGTCCATGGTGGACCCTAAGGCGGAGATGACTCCTATCGATGAACTTTTCAGAGAAGTCACCATGGTAAATTTTCACGAAGAACCTTATGCAATGTATCTATATCTGAAATTAAGAAAAGAGCTTAAGGAAGTAGTAGTAGGGCTTTCATACGGAGAGTTCAATGACATTATTAATAATAACGCAGAAGGTCCGTTTAAAGCGGTCATCAACCGCTTTATTTTAAAGGAAGTAAGGCGCGCCGAAGAAAAACTTTCCGATACTGACCAAGATACGATCATCAATCTCAGTATTGATTTAAATGACGAGCTCCTTGAGATGGCAAAGAAAAAGTATGCCGGCAATCCGAAGTTTGCATTTACCTTCAGGGAACTCAAAGAATTCAATATCGACTTCAGCCGTTTCTATCTGCAGAAGGGGAGTCTTGAAAACGTACTTGAGTATTTTATCGTTACCGCAGCCAATATCTACGGTTTCCTCATTACCGATGAGGATACCCTCCAGATGTTCGTTGATATCCTTGAAAAAAATATCCGCACATACCATGATTTTCTCAAAATCGCAGCCGTAGATTCACCTCTTTTGCGGTCTGCAAATCTCAGGAAGGTTATCGAAAATCTTATACGGTACGGAACATACGAAGATTTATCGAGCCAGGTAAACGAAGATGAAATCAAGATAGTACGCGCAACAAGAGCCAAGATTGAAAGGGCAGCGCAGGCACAAAAACCGCTTATCCTCTTTACTTCCGATAGCTCGCTTGATGTGGTAGATAAGGCAATGGAGGCCCTGATGAGGCCGGGTAGGAATCTACTGCGCCTTCCCATGAGCCAGTTTACCGCACGCAGGCATTTCTTCGGGATGTACCTTCCGCTGAGCATACCCCGGGAAGATGAGATACGGTATTTATTAGGAAAGGCAACGGATGATGATATAAAACAGGCGCTCGACAGAGTACTTCGCCTGGGACATGACGCAAACCTTATCGAGGAATATTTCAAGCGCTGGGGCTCGGAATTTTCTTCCGATAGCGTATTGCGAGCAGCGGTAAGCTGTGCCTTGCGCTACGGCGATGACTGGGAAAAAGAAATGAAGTGGTATGACGGCATATTAAAGCTGGTGCGGGATGAAGCGATTAAGAAAAGAGGAGAACAATTTTTCCTGTTATTTGAGAATGTAGAAGGCATGCCTGACAGAGTAAGGGTCCAGTTCAATCCGGTGCTGCTTGAAAACGTTGTAGAAGTACCCGAGCTTGGTATAAGTATAAGTTTGCCTGCCAACGTCCATATTGTCTTTACTATGCACAAAGATTCCGAAATAAAGGATTCATCTTTTATGGATAGGCCTATACGTCAGTATGTGCCGGATCCTTCTTATACCGATATGATGAAATATCTAAAGGCAGAAACCAACGTTTCCGAAGAGACGGCAGAAACACTCCTTGATATCTATGGACAGCTTAAGAAAACAAAGAGTGCTGATGTATCCGGAACGCTCTTTTTTGATATTGTCCAGATAGCAAAAGCAATTTACGGAGTTGCGCAGGATTTACAGTGTCCGGAAGAAGAAGTGATTAAAAGAGAAACATACGGATATCTGTCTCTGAAGGTCATGACCAAAAAATCAAAAGAATCGCTGGCAAAATGTATATACACAACTGTGGCGCTGCCAAAACCGCCTGCCATAACGGTAAAGGAAGGTAAAATATATTTTGGGGACGTAGCGCTGGATATCTCCGGAGATTTTAGGGATTTTATAGCGCAGCATCCTTCCTTAAGCCCGGAAGAATTAATATTCGCCTTCACAGGATTTATTATATCGGATACCGAATGTTGGATTTTTGCGCAGCTTGCCAGGACATTACGCTACAGGCATGTGGCGATTCAGCTGGAAGGTCCGTCCGGAGAGGGGAAAACCGAAATAGGAAAGGCCTTTGCAAAGATAATCGGATACAACCTTAATCATTATACGGTAAACGAAGACACAAACCTTTCCCAGTTTGTCGGACAGATAACGCCCGATGTGTACGGAAGGTATTATATTTCTAAGCCGCGCTATCTGACATCGGCAAAGACCCCCGGAAATCTCCATCTTATGGATGAGATTAATACCTGTCAGGGACTGTATTACTGGTTATATCCTGAAATTATGGCTCGTCCCATGAAATATCTTCCCGAATTTCCTCTTCAGGATACCGAAACAGCCGAACTCTTCAGGACGCTTCCGATAGACCAGAATAACCTGTGGTTATTTACCGTTAATCCCGATACGTTCCAGGGAAGAGAACCGCTCCCCCGTTCCATTGCTGCCAATCTAGTCCGTTTCTATATGCAAATTCCTTCCGAAGAAATCCCGAAAGTATGTAGAGACCTCCTTGCTAAAGGTAATAAAGAATCAGCCAAGACAGTTGATGTCGGTGTGCTAGATCAGCTCGTTGATAGTTTATCCTCTATTCACAATGCCTTCAGAAGTGCGGTGCGCGAAGACGTTTTTGTCTCAGGCCAGGATATTACTAAAAGGGCGCTTGTCCGTACCGTAGAGGCATTCTTTGTATATCTTAACGAAGGCAGTACCGTAGAAGAGGCGCTTAGCCATGCGCTTGAAGATAACTATATATTTGTATGGCATAATATTGGTGATATAGAAACAGCGCGTACCATTACCGGAAAGAATTATAAATATTTCGTTTCGTCGCCAAGCCCTATCGATGTGCTCAGGCGAAAGCTGCTTGTAAGCAAAAGAGCTCTTTTCGTATTTACCAACGGCGCGAATTATCAGCAAGAGACAGAGGATGATATAAAGAAAACGCTCGGCAGTCCCACGATAATACCCATCAGTTTAAGTTATTTTCATAATAAGAGACAGCTTGTGGGAGGGTTGGTTACCAAGGAGTCGGAGGCAGAAGAATTGCCTGCTGATGAGCGATTACGGCAGTTGCAGGCTACGATGAAAATAGAGTTTGAAATGGGCGTAGGTATAATACCCGAATTAATATATACCGCGCGCCTTCATCCCGATACCCCTTATGTGGCATTTTTGTATAATTATATGCACTTAAACCCCAAGGTAGCGCCTCTTTTGAATGAATTTTTCCAGACCGGTATACTGGATTTAAACGGTGTACTGACCGAATCACGAGTGCAAGAATTGGTCATGGTTTTTAGCCAAAATCAGAAATTATTTCAAGATAGCATACAGCAATATAACAGGACCGCTAGAGCAAAACTTTCTAGCGATCTTGAAAAATTAACCGACGAAGAAAAAATGTTATTGACCCAGTGGTTTTATTCCACGCTTCCTGAAAACCTAAGGTTTATAGCATTTGACAGTTCAGGGGAAAAGCCGAATTTAAGCCCTGCAGAAGTTGACAGGTTTAGCCCCGTAAATATCTCTGAAACGATAACCAGCGACTGGGTTGAGCAGTATGTCCGTAAACACCTTAACGTCCACATGAAAGCACTTCCTGCCGACACCAAAAGAACTATTATTGATTATGCCCTTAGCGTCTACTGGCTTTATAAGACCGAAGAAGAGGATTCTATTTATAAACATCTTCGCATAAGCAGAAGCGACCTTGATACCTTCTTGTCGGAATTGGGGGAGGCCTTAAAGAAATATCCTCAAAAGGACCCTCTTTCGCTCATAAAAGAAATCGGTTATTACACTCTCGCCATAGGACTTATACCCGAGTATTTAGGCGGAATCAGATGTCATCGCGATATGCCGGAAAAGCTTAAAAGTACCGTTAGCGACGTAGTAGAAGCACCCTTCATCACCGACCCAAAAAATGCCCTGCGATATGAAGTTGGCAGTGACGGTTCTGTATATCTCGTGGTTAATGAACTGCTATGGTTTAAGACGGGGTTTAAGGATTTAGAGGACGTGGAAGTTATCAAGGATAAATTTCTCGCCCCCACGGAAGAATCGGTAAGGCGCTATGCAAGTATGCTTATCGCGTTAAAACATAATCGCAGCATTATTCTGGAAGGGTATCAGGGAGGAGGAAAAACTTCTTCCATAGAAGACCTGTCACAGAGGATAAAACTTCCGAATTATAATGGTTTGATGTATGAAGATATAGATATCGGCGAGGCGGTGGGAAGACTTACGATACAGGGGAAAAAGGTGATTCTCACCGCAGCAGAAAAAGATTCCCAGGGCAGATTTCTCATAGATTTTCTTAATGCCTATTATCGCAATCCCGAAGCTGCAACCGGGGGAATCTATAACGCAGACGAAGGGGCAATGGGCAAAAACTCCCAGGAGCTATTGTCATTGTTACAAAGCGTGTCGCAGCTAGAGGAACTTTATCTTGGGCATTTTCATCCGGGGCTTAAGCTTCGGCTACCCAGAGACCCAAATTTCCATCTTGCCATAACCCAGAATCCGTCCAACGCGACAAAGGGCAGATCCAGCATACCATATACCATAGATAGTCAAGCAATGAAGATATGGGTTGATAACCGCTTGAGCGAAGAAGATTGTATAAGGATTCTTGAGTATTACTTAAAAGATGTCCCGCAATTACCCATGGAGTTAAAATATAAAATCGCCCGGCTGCATAGAAAATTTTTGTATGAGCATCCGGCAAGAGACGAATTAAGTCCGCGTCAGTTAATCGCTTTTACCCAGCTACTTAAGAAAGAACTGGAAAAACCGCTCAAAGAACAGGATCTTTCAAGGGCCCTGTTCCAGGGCATAATGATTAACTATCTTTCTACGGTGGTATCAGAAAACGAATTCAATAATTTGTGGGCTATGATCGAAGAGATCTTTGACGGAGACAGTCTCTCGGGCGAGCTCAAAGAGAGGCTAAAAGAGTGGCGGGGGACACTGAAGGTTACCAGGACTAATGGGACAATAGATTTTGGAGGTATTGTGCTTTCTGCAGGAAACGGCAATGCCGATCTTGTACCGCGCCATGATGACCTGCGCTATTCTTCGGGTCTTGACGTGGGTTCTACCAATAAGGCCTTAAGAGATTTTGCCCTCGCCTTATCCCTTGGAAGGCCCGTAGCCTTGCTTGAGGAAGACGGAGCGGATGTAGCGGACCTTGTAAAACGTTTTTCTCTGATGAGTGAGTGGGAGCTCTATGCATCGGATTGTCACTATGAAATGACGCGTATGCATTTATTAGAAAGTCTTCTTCCTTTGTTTGATGAGATGGATGACTACGGGGTTAAGACAGAAAAAATTTCAGAAGGTCTTAAGATGGCGCTTGGTTTCCTGGCAATGCATCTCGTAAGAGAAGATGAACTGGAGAGAGCCAGAAGAGAAGGTACTCATGCCAACAAGATTCTATTCTTTAGTTATATGGATACCATACCGGAAAGACAGCGAGTCATGTTGCATAGATTACTTGCGGAGCGCAACATTGCCCTTATCGACGAAAAAGGGGAAAGAGTTGTATATGTGCTTCCCGAATGGGCGCATATTGTGGTATCGGCTCCGCTTGAGCATAAATTTTCCTCGCCTTTCATAAACCGCTTCAGCCGTATTGCAGTCCGTTCGCTGAAGGATCTTTCCGAACTGAGGGATATAATAAAAAGCAGATATCCCAATGTGACTAAAAAAGAACTGCTCTGGATCAGGGCCATAGCAGTCAAGATGTATCAATTTGATAGAAGCGGCGTTTTTAACATACGTTACGGTTTCTCGATAAAAGATATATTCGAAATCGCTGCACTTATACAACGCGAAAAACAGAAAGATGTAGATAAAAAATCGTTTCATCCAAACCCTCTCTATTATTGCTTAAAGGCATTCATGTTATTTTATCTGGCTGCTCTCGAAGAGTCCGACAAGGTGAAGTTTGAACAGGAACTTATGAAGGACCATTGGCTAAAAAGGTTTATTTTTAGAGACAATCAGGTGTCAGATGCCGACACTGACAAGATATATCAGGCGCTGAAGGATGAAATTACCGTCGGTTTGACCACAATCAGTTTTGAAGAGTTTGAGCATCCCCGTATCCGTGTGGATGCCGAAGAAATAAACCGCGGTATCGTGCTCGATAACGGCATAACGGTTATCAAGGTAGAGGGAGAAATTATTATTCAGACGCCGGGTAATATCTATAGTTTTAAAACGCAGGATATAAAAGACGGGAAGCTTAAAATGCTTTCTCCTACCATGGGCGTTAAACTGCTTGACGGAAAATACCTTGTTGTTGTCTGCCGTTTACTAAGTTCGATAGGAGGGCAGGATATCCCCAGGGATACGAGCGCAAAGGCATATTCCCTTCCGCCGCATGAAACCACAAGCAGGAGCTATATCGAATATACCAACACCATACGGCAACTTATGAGTGCGCTCATTAAGGCATTTTTAAGAATACAGGAGCCAAGCGGAAGAATTATTAATCCCCGGGTTGTGCTTTTAAACGGAGAAAGCGGGACAGGAAAGACAACCCTTCTGCATAGCATATCCGATATCTGGGGAATTCCCTTCTATCAATTGAATGCCTATGAAGATATCCGCGTTTCGGATATAACTGCGGAGTTGCGCCTTGAGGAAGGTAAGTTTAAAGTGGGGATAAAAGAGTTTCTGGCGCGGTGCGGAACAATAAACGGTAAAAGAGTGCATCTGCCGCAGAAACAGGACGCAAACCGTAAGATATTGCTTCTGGATGAAGCAAATGCCAATCCCGATGTCCTCTTTGCGCTTATGCCGCTCTTCAGAGGGGAAAGGAAATTCAGCGTATATTTTGCGGGAGAGGTATTTGAAGTAGAACTTGATTCGGACGTTTTGGTGGTGTTGACGTTTAATCCCGCCGAAAAATATGCAGGGAGGTATTCAATAGCGAATGAGTTAAGTTTTAACGCAATCAAGCTGTGGATGCCCGATCCTTTGAAATACAACAGGACAGACCGTTTTAATATTCTTAAGGAAATACACAGAAGGGGAATAGACAAGGTAAAGAAGGAATTATCTGGCCAGGTGAAACAGGTTTCTTTTGTCGTGCCGAGCGGGGTGAGGGAAATAAAAACGGAACCGGACAAAATAAGAGATATTTCAGCCGATATGCCCGAATTGGTTTCGCAGGATGAAATAATTGACGACATTATAGAGGTGGAACCCGAAGGCGAAAAAACAACACCTAAAAAACCTCGCCGTAGCGTCAAGCAAAAAGTAGTCATATCGTACGATAAAAATGCCATAAATAATGCTATTTCCGAATATGCTAAAGAGCAGCCCGACGCCCAAATGCCTTACTTTATTGAGAAAATCCTTCAGCCGTTCTTATTTGCTCTAACCCATCGTGACACGGAAGGTATTAATGTAGACCGGCTTCTTGATATTGCCAAAAAGCTCGGTATACGCACAGAGGTTGAGCAACTGACGGCGCTTTACAAAGAAAAAATTATTAAGATGAGTGCCCTTAGGCGAATAGTGCTTTCCCTAAGAAGAACTATAGCGAAGGGAAATTATTTCTGCAGCATGAAGTGTCTGATTATAAACAAAAAACCATATATAATGATTACGGTAAAAGGCAAAATAACGCAGAGATTAAAGGCCCCGGATGGTCTTGATTCTCTTCTTCAACAAGGTTCGCTAGAGAAGAAAAATTGGGACGAATGGAAGGTGCTTGGCAATGAACCACAGGTGCTTGTAGTTGATTCTAGCCAGGGCTCTATCCTTGGTTATTTTGAAGGGGAATTTGCTATTGCCCTTGAAAAACCGTCGGCAGAGGAAGCGCTTCTAGCGCATGTTAGCGAGCAGGAAGCAATAGACTGGACCGCCTTCCATGAACTAGGCCACCTGTTCCAGAATGTAATAAAGAGAAGAAGCTTAAAAAGGAACATAGAGCTTTATTCGACCCTATTCCCGTTATTATTTTCATCAGATGCACTAAAATATATAGAATATGATCTTGTACAAAGAATAAGAAATGTTGTTGCAATCGGGGGGCTCGAAAGAGCGAGAAAGGATTATTACTGTCAGGCCGCAAAGGCAATCCTTAACGGATTCGCCATTTATATGGACGAACATTATAACTCGTCATATAGATACTATATGATTTCTAACTTTGATGAAAACTTTGACGTATCTGACGTAACGAGGATATTCGAAGGTATAAAGCATTATATGAAGCAGAATGATATACGGGATGCGGCACGAACTTTCTTTGAGGAACCGGAGAAATACCTCTCTACCGTAGAAGCGGGAAAATATAGGATTAAACTTGCGCACGGAAAAGGAGGGCTTCAGATAGAGGAAATCCAGGGTGATTTAGAAGAATCTCCCGAATTTGATATCATAGACGAAGAGGACGTTGATGAAGAAATTGAGATGACAGAACAGGATAAAAATCCCGATGAAGGCATCATAGAAGAAGACGAGGAAAAAAAGCGGGATACGGAGATTGAGGATGATTTTTATACGGACGCCGAGGGCGGCCTGGCAGACAAGATAAAAGAACTCTTGACTATCTCTCCTCACTTGGTGAGGGATTTTCTTAACATATTCGCCGCCCCCGAGCAGATAGTGAGGACGCCTGCCGAATCGGGAGAAGAAATAGATATTATCCTCAAGATTATGGGTTCGCTTGAGCCTTTTATCCAGGTAAAAAGGCTTAAGCGCGAAGGAATGCTCAGTTGCGGTATTACCGTTGATATAAGCGGAAGCGTACTGGGTAATTCCCCGTTAAAAAATAGTTTTACGCAAATGTCGGATTTTTATACGTCATTATTTTACCTTGCCGCTTCGATAAATAGGGATATGGAATTTTCGCTGGGCGCGATAGGAGATAAGCACCATTTGCTTCTTGATTTTCCCGACTGCCGGAATAAAGATAGTGTAGAGAAGGGACTTGGCAATCTCTGGCATGTACCGGACAGAGGCGGTATTAATACTGTCTCGGTCATGAACGGCATACGCCGAAAATATGCGACGCGAAAAGATAAGCCGAATAAATTAGAAATAATATTCACTGACGGAGGCGAAACCTCCGGGGTATCGTTTAGCGAGTTACGGAAACAATTAAAAGCATTGGAAGCAGAGCTCGGTATAGATATTGTGTTTATCGGTATAGGAGAGGGCGCACGCGAAGTAAAAGGGTATAATAAGTTTATGTATTTTGAGAAAACGCCGACATCCAAAGAGATGATGGATATTATCATGAAACTGTGTATAGAAAAGGCAAGCCACGGAAAGCTCGATGACGGCGATCTTTTTAGATTGACCGGCGTTGTAACCCAGGCTATAACCAAAGAAGTATTGCAGACACGCGTACCATATGACAGGACATTGTAGTATCTGGGGGGCTACCCGGGAGAAGGTTTTCGCCAGCTGAAACCCCTCTTTTAGGATAGCCCCTTTCCTTAGTATTTTTCTAATCTATTCAACGCCAAGGTTGGTTATCCGTGCTTTTCTGTTGTAATCCTTCCTTAAATATGATAATTTAATGCTACTTAAATTTTGGAGGATAGTTATGCTTAATGAATTGAAAGAGAGATTAAAGGATATTTCTTCAAAAATCGACGAACTCAGGGGGTATCTTTGACGTCGAAAAACTGAACACACGGATATCCGAAATAGAGCTCTCCATGGCGCAGAAGGGTTTCTGGGATAATCAGGAAACCGCAGGTAAGGTTATCGAGGAATTAAAGCAGCTAAAAGTCAACGTTGATCCCTTTAACGAAGCACTGCACAAATTCAAGGATATATCGGAACTCATCGATATCATCGAAGAAAACGACGAACAAACGATAAAAGATTTTGAAAAAGAACTTGAGAGCGTATCAAAAAAAATAACGGAACTTGAATTTAACAAGCTCTTAGGAGACGAGCACGATAAAAATAATGCAATTGTAAGCGTTAACTCTGGCGCAGGCGGGACTGAATCCTGCGACTGGGCGAAGATGCTCTTACGGATGTATTCACGATGGGCGGAGAGCAAGGGTTTTAAAACAGAAGTCGTGGATATGCTCCCCGGAGAAGAAGCCGGAATAAAAAATGCCACGATGATTATAAAGGGCCATTTCGCATTTGGCTATCTAAAATCAGAAACCGGGGTCCACAGGCTTGTGCGCATATCCCCCTTTGACGCAAACAAAAGAAGGCATACCTCATTTGCCTCTGTTGACGTCATACCGGAGATAGAAGATACCAAGGAAATAGAAATAAAAAACGAAAACATAAAAATTGACGTATACCGCGCAAGCGGCCCGGGCGGCCAAGGCGTTAATACTACCGATTCCGCCGTGCGCATTACGCACATCCCGACCGGACTCATCGTGCAGTGCCAGAACGAGCGTTCGCAGTTTCAGAATAAACAGACCGCGATGAGAATATTGCGGGCGCGCCTATATGAACAGAAGATGGAAGAGAGAAAGAAAAAGGAGGAAGCGCGTTACGGCGCAAAACAGGATATTGCCTGGGGAAGCCAGATACGCTCTTACGTGTTCCAGCCATATACCATGGTAAAGGACCACAGGACCGCCCATGAAACAGCAAAAGCGCTTTATGTGATCGACGGCGATATTGACGGTTTTATCGAGGCATATTTAAAATGGAAGGCGAAAAAATAATACCATGATCAATTTTATTCTTACAAAAATCTTCGGCACCCAGAGCGATAGGGTCTTAAAACAGATATCACCTATTGTTGAACAGATAAACAGCTTTGAACCCCAGTTGCAGAAATTAACCGATGAGCAGCTTCGGGCAAAGACCGATGCTTTTAAAGAGCGCCTGAGTGCGGGTGAAGCGCTTGATGACGTGCTTCCCGAGGCATTCGCGGTGGTACGAGAAGCGGCGCGAAGAACCGTTGCGATGCGCCATTTTGACGTGCAGCTTATGGGCGGTATTGTTCTTCATCAGGGTAAAATCGCCGAGATGGCAACAGGTGAGGGGAAAACGCTCGTCGCGACGCTTTCGGCATACTTAAACGCATTAACAGGAAAAGGGGTGCATATTATTACGGTCAATGACTACCTTGCGCGCAGAGACCGAGAATGGATGGGGCCCATCTATGAATTTTTAGGCCTCAGCGTCGGCGTAATCCAGCACGATATGGTTCCGTATCAGAGACAACTTGCATACGGCGCGGACATTACCTACGGGACAAACAATGAATACGGTTTTGACTATCTACGCGATAATATGGTTATCCGCAAAGAAGACCGCGTCCAGAGAAAACTTCACTATGCGATTGTCGATGAAGTGGATAGTATCCTTATCGATGAGGCGCGGACTCCGCTTATCATCTCGGGTCCTGCGGAAGAATCAACGGATAAATATTACAAAATCGACAAGCTCATCCCGCGGCTGACCCGCGGCAAAAGAGACGAGGAAAAAAAGACGGAGTCGGGCGATTACATAGTTGATGAAAAGGCGCACACCGCCTATTTGACGGAAGAAGGCGAGCCAAAAGCGGCGCAGCTTTTAGGAATAGAAAACCTCCACGATATCAAATACATGGATTATAAACATCATATAAACCAGGCGCTTAGGGCCCATGAACTATTTAAGCGGGACGTGGATTATGTAATAAAAGAAGGCCAGGTGTTGATTGTCGATGAGTTTACGGGGCGCCTTATGCCCGGTCGAAGATGGTCTGACGGCCTGCATCAGGCGATAGAGGCAAAAGAAGCCGTTAAAATAGAACGCGAAAATCAGACGCTTGCTACCATTACCTTTCAGAATTATTTCAGGATGTATGAGAAATTAGCGGGCATGACAGGTACTGCCCTTACCGAGGCCGGAGAGTTTTTCCATATCTATAAACTTGATGTCGTCGTTATGCCTACCAACAGGCTTCTTGTAAGGACAAACTATCCTGATTCTATTTACAAGACCGAAAAAGAAAAATTTGATGCGGCAGTAAAAGAAATATCCGAGCATTACGAAAAAGGAAGGCCCGTGCTTGTCGGTACTATTTCGATAGATAAATCCGAAAGACTGAGTCTTCTTTTAAAAAGGAAAGGAATCCCCCATCAGGTATTGAATGCAAAATATCACGAAATGGAAGCGCATATAGTCGCCCAGGCAGGTCGTTTTAAAGGTATTACCATTGCTACCAATATGGCAGGTCGCGGAACCGATATCCTGCTCGGAGGAAACCCCGACTACCTGGCAAACGATTATTTAAAACAAAAAGGCGTAGACCCGAAAATTGTAACCCCCCAGGAAAAACAGGAAGCATTCAGTCTCATGAAAACCAAGCTTGCCGAGGAAAAAGAAAAAGTGGTGGGTCTTGGAGGTCTGCATATTCTTGCCACAGAGCGCCATGAGGCGCGCAGGATTGATAATCAGCTGCGCGGCCGTTCAGGCAGGCAAGGCGATCCCGGTTCAAGCAAGTTTTATATGTCTCTTGAAGATGACCTGTTGCGCATATTCGGCTCCGACAGGATAAAACTCATAATGGATAAGCTTGGCATGGAAGAAGGCCAGGAAATCGCTCACCCGCTTATTACCAGGGCTATTGAAACAGCGCAGAAACGCGTCGAGATGCATAACTTTGAAATACGAAAACATCTTCTTGAATACGACAATGTGATGAATAAGCAGAGAGAGATTTTATATGACGAGAGGCGCTTTGTGCTCGAAGAAGATAATCTTAAGGGCCATGTCTTTGAAATGGTAGAGGATGTGGCCGATGAAGTTTTAGCTATTTACGTAAACGAAGAATTGCGCGAGACGGAGTGGGATTTGGAAGGCCTTTGTAGTTTTTTAAGCTCGACATTTCTTCTTAATAAGAACGTAATCAAACGGGATGAACAGGACAGGAAAAAATTAAAAGAGGATATAAAAGGGGCGTTACAACTGGCATATAACATGAAAGAGGCGGCTATCAGCACCGAGATTATGAGGGGACTTGAAAAAATAATTTTGCTCCAGACCATTGATTCAAAATGGAAAGATCACCTCTATGCGATGGATGCGTTACGGGAAGGGATAGGATTGCGTGCCTACGGACAGAAAGACCCGCTTGTAGAATACCAGCACGAAGGGTTTGACATGTTTGAGAACATGAGCTACCGAATAAAAGAAGAAGCGCTTGAACTTATTCTTAAGGTGAGGCCTTATACCGAGGAAAAAATCCGGGGCGTATTCGAGGCATTGCCGCAGGAATTTATCCATCCCGAAGTCGCCAGACCTGTTCCTCAAGCGCCTGTTTTTGAACATGCCTTTAACGATGATACGGCAAGCAATCAATCCCAAGCCCCCAGAATTACTACATTCCAGAGAAAAGATGAAAAGGTAGGAAGAAACGACCCCTGCCCCTGCGGAAGCGGGAAGAAATACAAAAAGTGCTGCGGGAAATAAGTGGAAAGATAAAAAATTCATAACCGATAATGTCCAAACTTAAACCTTTTATCTTTGCCGTATTATCCGGAGTTTTCCTTTCGCTGGCCTTCCCCAATTTTAACTTTACCTTCCTTGCCTGGGCGGGGTTTGTGTGTTTGTTTTTGGCAACAAGAAATTGTTCTTTGAAAAAAACATTTTTCCTGTGGTATGCAGGGGGGATTGTTTTTTATGCCCTTACCATATACTGGGTAATACATGTTACGTTAATCGGGCTTATATTGCTGGTAGTCTATTTAGCGGTATATTTTGGTTTGTTCGGTATCCTGACAAAAAAGTTAGAACGTTTTCCGAAAATCCTGTTTTTGTTTTTAACTCCTGCCGTTTGGATAGCGCTTGAATATATCCGCTCACATTTTTTAAGCGGATTCGGCTGGGTACTACTGGGGTATTCCCAAAGTTCAAACCTGGCAATGATTCAGATAGCGGATTGTACGGGCGTATACGGCGTTTCATATGCGGTTATGCTTGTTAATGTGCTTTTATATTTTTCTATAAGGGATGGTTTGGGTAAAAACACCAAAGAAGCTGTTGCCGTATTTTTGGTTATATCCGTTTTATTTGCATACGGAATTTTTAAGCTACGTCAAACCACCAAGGCATTTTCAAAAATAAAAATAGCCCTCATACAGGGCAATATCCCCCAGGATGTGAAGTGGGAAGAGAGCAAGAGAGATTTTATCCTGAGGACCTATGAAGTATTGACAAAAAAGGCGGGAGAAGAAAAACCTGACCTGATAATCTGGCCCGAGACATCCGTGCCCGGATATCTTGAAGCAGAGCCTGATTTACTTGGCAGGGTCACGGCACTGGCAAAAGAGACTGGCACATCTTTGCTCGTAGGAAGCATCGGTTATGATTTTGAAAATTATGGAAAACCGTTTAACAGTGCCATTCTTATAAAAGACAGCGGCAGAAATTTTGAAAGGCATAATAAGCTCCATCTTGTTCCGTTCGGAGAGTATATTCCTTTTGAAAATATCTTCGGATTTATAAGAAGTCTTATCGAAATAGGGGATTTTAAGGCAGGAAAAGAGTATGGTTTGTTGAGTATAAAAGATGCAAAACTCGGTACGCTCGTTTGTTTTGAAAATATCTTTGGAAGTATAGTCAGGAATTTTATTAAAAAAGGCGCAAATTGTATGGTAAATATTACCAACGATGCCTGGTTTAAAAATTCATCAGCCCCTTTCCAACATGCCCAAGGCTCTATATTCAGGGCTGTTGAAAACAGGGTATATGTGGTAGGATGCGCAAATACGGGCCTGTCATGTTTTATCGATGAGAAAGGGAGGTTATATAATCAAGTCAGGGATGCCCATGGAAAGAGTATTGAGGTAGCCGGTGTCTGCATAAGCGAGGTTGGACTTTTACGTTCAGACACATTTTATACAAGATTCGGGGATTTATTTGCTTTTATATGTTTAGTGTTAAGCATATCGGTTTTAATCCTGCCACGTTTTAAGCCGGTAGTAAAGTTGTAAGTCCATAACATCCTTATAGTTTGGCTATTTATTTCAATTGACATCCTCCATATAATTAATTATAATTTATTGATTTATCCTACGCCCGCTTCGCCCTGCGGAGCGCGCGGCGTAGGCCAAACAAACAGAATAACCCATAGGGATTATTATTTTATCCCCTTTCGCAGAAGACCACGTGCATGCACGCGGATGAATGCGAAGAAAAAACTGCTTCGGGGGATATCGCTAAATGGGCAAGCTGTTCACAAAGTAAGAGGATAAATTTAGGTACCACGGGCTTGCCAGTGGGGTGTTCCATATTATTATGAGCGAAGAAAATACGATTTTTAACGACAGATTAGCCAAGCTCAACAAGCTGAAATTGCTTGGGGTTGAGCCTTTTGGCAGGCGGTTTGAAAAGACCCACAGGATAGCTGATATTGTGGTCTCTTTCCAGGAAGGCATTAAGGTAAGTATTGCCGGGAGGATGACTGCGGTAAGAAGCCACGGAAAAAGCGTATTTTTTGACTTAAAAGATGAGACGGGTCGTATACAGGCATATATAAAGTTAGATCTGATAGGCGAGAAGAATTTCGAGATATTTAACAGTCTTGATATCGGGGACATACTTGGCGTTACCGGAGAGGTTTTTAAGACAAGGACAGGCGAACCCACCGTGAAGGTGGATGAGTTTATTGTGCTGTCAAAAAGTTTAAGAAACCTGCCGGAAAAATGGCACGGCTTAAAGGATGTAGAGACGAGGTACAGGCAACGATATCTTGACCTTATTGCAAACGAAGATTCTAAAAAGGTATTATTGGCAAGGACCAGGATTATCAGTTTAGTACGAAGCTTCTTAGAGAAAAAAGGTTTTATTGAAGTAGAGACGCCGATGCTGCATGCGATTCCCGGAGGTGCGGCAGGAAAACCGTTTAAGACACATCATAATGAATACGACGTAGACCTTTATCTTCGCATAGCGCCGGAGCTATATTTAAAACGGTTACTTGTGGGCGGACTTGAAAAGGTGTATGAGATTAACAAGAGCTTCAGGAACGAAGGTATTTCTACAAAGCATAACCCTGAGTTTACGATGCTCGAGGCATATTGGGCATATGCGGATTGCTCGGACATGATGAAACTTACCGAAGAGATGCTGGTATATCTTATAAAAGAAATAAACGGTTCAACCGCGGTACAGCTAAACGGCAGGGAGTTTGATTTTAGCCCGCCCTGGCGGATAGTTTCGTTTGCCGAGAAGATGAAAACGCTCTATGGTATCGAACCGGGAAATTCAACAGAGGAGTGGCTTAATAAACTTAAAGTAGCGAACGTGAAGGTGGAACTTGATAAGGCAGAAAAGATTACGCGTTCAAAACTTTCAAAGATTATAGAAGACTTGCTTGAAAATGAGAAAGAAAATAAGCCTGCCTTCTTTGTTGACCTGTTTAGCGAGTTCTGCCCGCTTGCCAAGGTAAAAAAAGATAACCCTCTCCTGTCCGACAGGTTTGAGCTGTATATAGGAGACCTTGAAGTGGCGAACGCCTATACGGAGCAGAATGACCCTATTGAGCAAAAAAGGCGTTTTGAAGAACAACTTAGAGAAGCAGAAAAAGATGATATCAAACAGGTAGATTATGATTTTGTTGAAGCACTTGAATACGGAATGCCCCCCGCAGGCGGTTTGGGGATCGGTATTGACAGGCTTGTCATGGTACTCACCGGTTCAGATTCGATACGCGACGTAATTTTATTTCCGCAACTGAAACCACAACAATAACTATATGAGAAAAGAACTTTTTATATCGCTGAGGTATCTTGCCGCAAAACGCAAAGAAAAATTTATCTCGATAATAAGTTTGATTTCCATACTAGGGGTGGCAGTGGGCGTTATGGCGCTCATTATAGTGCTTGCCGTGATGAGCGGTTTTGATAATGACCTGAGAGATAAGATTGTGCAGACAAACTCTCATATCCTCATTCAAAAAGAAGGCGGGCTTCCGGCGGCATATGCGGTCATGGAGAAAATAAAAGATACCGAACACGTGGTATCGAGCGCCCCGTTTTTAAACGGACAAGGTTTCTTAAAATATAGGGATAAGGTGTATGTAGTCTCCTTAAGGGGCATAGTACCCGATAAAGAAATACACGTAACGAAACTCGCCTCATATATAAAAGAGGGAACGTATCAGATTGAAAAAGGCGGTATTGTCCTGGGAAGGGAACTTGCGTTTAAAATAAACGCACAGTTAGGCACCGGCATCCCGCTTATCTCGCCTTTTGACGGAAAGACAAGGACCTTTAAGGTGGCAGGTATATTTAATTCCGGGATGTACGAATATGACGCGGGTCTGGTATTTATTACCCTGGAGGATGCCCAGGAATTTTTAGGGGTGGGCGAGCTGGTAAGCGGCGTGGGTGTTAAGATTGATGATTTATATAAAGCGGAGGTTATAAAAGAAAGTTTGCAGAAACTTCTGGGATACGAATACTGGGTGCTTACATGGATGGATGTAAATAAGAACCTTTTTAGTGCGCTCAAGCTTGAGAAAACCGTTATGTTTATTATCCTGACGCTTATCGTCATAGTGGCCTGTTTTAATATTATAAGTACGTTAATAATGGTGGTAATGGAAAAAACGCGTGATATCGGCATACTGAAAGCGATAGGGCTTACAAACGGCAGTATTATGAAGATATTTTCTCTTCAAGGGCTTATTATAGGCCTGATAGGAACCGCACTTGGTGCGTGTGGAGGTTTTTTCCTGTCATATCTGTTAAAGACGTATCAGTTTATAAAGTTGCCTCCGGATATTTACTATATCGATAAGTTGCCCGTGAATGTCGAGATAAGGGATTCTGTTCTGATTATAGTGGCGTCGATATTGATAAGTTTTTTTTCAACGCTGTATCCGGCATATCAGGCGTCCAGGCTTAATCCGGTAGAAGCACTGCGGTATGAATAATAGAAAAATCAAATATGTTGACAGCCGAGAATCTGCATAAAGTTTATAATAGCGGCATCAGGGAATTGCACGTATTAAAGGGCGTGACCCTTACCGTGGCGAAGGGGGAGATTCTTTCTATATTCGGGCCTTCGGGTGCCGGTAAATCAACGCTCCTTCACCTTCTGGCGGGGCTTGATAAGCCAACCAAGGGAGCAGTTACTATTAACGGCAAAGATATCTTTACATTATCCGAAGATGAAAGGTCGCGTCTTCGGAATAAGACGATAGGGTTTATATTTCAATTCTACCACCTTCTTGAGGAGTTTAACGCTCTTGAGAATGTGATGCTGCCGGGTCTTGTAACTAGCTGGGCGCAAAGAAGCATACTAAGGAACCGGGCAACAGGATTGCTTAAGGAAATAGGCCTGGAAAAAAGGCTGTATCACAGGCCGAGTGAGCTTTCCGGGGGAGAGCAGCAGCGCGTTGCGATCGCACGGGCCCTTATGAACGAGCCCGAAATTGTGTTCTGCGATGAACCGACCGGGAATCTTGATTCGGAGACGTCGCGCGATGTACTAGACTTAATTATAAAACTGAATAAGACAAAGATGCAGACGTTTGTTATTGTTACCCATGAGGAATCGATCGCACAATTTGCTCACAGGGTTTTACACATAAGGGACGGAAAATTTTTAGAATAAAAAGGAGTTCATATGGGCTTTAAGGTGTATATTGACGGGAATTTGATTGATAAAGATGAAGCAATGGTCTCGGTTTTTGACCACGGTTTTCTCTACGGCGACGGCGTGTTTGAAGGAATACGTTCATACAACGGCCTTGTATTCAAATTACAGGAGCATATTGACAGGTTATATGAATCCGCCCATGCGCTCATGTTATCAGTCCCGCTTACCAAAGAGGAGATGATACGGGCGGTTATTTTGACTTTAAAAATAAACGGCCTTAAGGATGCGTATATAAGACTTGTGATTACGAGGGGAAAGGGGGACCTGGGTTTAGACCCCAGAAAGTGCAAAAGACCGACGGTTGTTATCATAACCGACAAGGTAGCCCTCTATCCCCAGGAGTATTATAAAAATGGCCTTGAGATTAAAACTGTGCCGACGCTCAGGAACATGCCCGAGGCGCTTAATCCGCAGATAAAATCTTTGAACTATCTGAACAATATTCTCGCAAAGATTGAGGCAATCAATTCAAATGTGGAAGAAGCGCTCATGCTGAATTCTCTCGGCTATGTTACCGAGGGTACAGGAGACAACGTGTTTATTGTAAAAAAAGGCGTGCTGTTAACCCCGCCCGCGTATGTGGGGATTTTAAAAGGAATCACGAGGGGTGCCGTAATTGAAATAGCTAAGAAGAAAAAAATATCCGTCATGGAAGAAGTGTTGACACGGCACAGTATTTACAATGCCGATGAGGTGTTTCTTACCGGGACTGCGGCAGAGATAATCCCCGTGGTGAAGGTGGATGCCAGGAGTATCGGTAACGGAAAACCCGGTACGATCACGAATTTTTTTATGAAAGAGTTTCGCAAACTTACAAAGACAGCGGGTGTGAGAATAAAATAATCAGCCGTACATAAAATAAAGGGGGCGTATTATGCTTTGCGATATATGCCAAAAAGATGAAGCCACCGTCCATTTCACCGAAATGATAAATGACCAGATTACGGAATTACATCTGTGCGAGGAATGTGCGCGGGAAAAGGGTGCCCAGACGGAACAGCAGTTTAGCCTTTCGGACCTCTTGGCAGGACTTGTCGATTTTAGCATTCCCGAGGGAACAACCATAGAAGACATAAAGATGAAATGCCCGAACTGTAAACTTACGTACGAAGATTTTAAAAAGATAGGAAGGCTTGGTTGCAGCGAATGTTACAATACATTCAGGGTCGCCCTGGAGCCGCTTCTTAAAAATATCCATGGCTCGACGCACCACATAGGAAAATCTCCTCAAAAATCTACAAAGGTTTATAAAGCAAAATCGCAATTTGAGGAATTAAAGACCAAGCTGCAGAAGGCGATACAGGTAGAGGCGTATGAAGAAGCGGCAAAGCTGCGCGATATGATACGGGAACTGGAAAAACAACAAGGACAGGGTTAATCGGAGGGTGTGATGGAGTTTAACGACATAGTAAAAAAACCATGCGAATGGCTTAAAGGGACAGGCCCTCAGTCTGACATTGCGATAAGTTCAAGGATCAGGCTTGCAAGAAATTTACATAAGATGCTCTTCGTGCACTGGGCAGGTAAAAAGCACATGGATGAAGTGATTGGTATCGTAAAAAATGCGGTAGCTCACAGCATGCTTTTAAAAGACAGTTTGTTTGTCAAACTCAGCATAATAGATTCCCTTGACAGGCAGTTTCTTATCGAGAGGCATATTATAAGTTATGAATTTGTGCAAAATCCTGACCATAAGGCTGTTGTTATAGGAGAAAAGGAAATCGTAAGTATTATGGTTAATGAAGAGGATCATCTGCGGATTCAGGTGATGCACTCCGGTTTTAATATACAGGATACCTGGAAGCTTGCAGATAAGATAGATAAGGAGTTAGAGACAAAGCTTGATTATGCCTTTAGTCCCGAATGGGGGTATCTGACGGCCTGTCCAACGAACACAGGAACGGCACTGCGCGGTTCCTGTATGTTACATCTGCCGTGTCTTGTTATGACAAAACAGATGGGCAAGATTATCCACGCAATCACCAAGTTAGGCTTGACGGTAAGGGGGTTGTATGGGGAAGGTACCGAAGCTGCGGGAAATTTCTTTCAGATTTCAAATCAGGTGACGCTCGGCCAAAAAGAAGATATCATCCTTGATAATCTCCAGCGTATTATAAAACAAGTGATTGAACACGAGCAGAGCCTGAGGAAAAACCTCTTTGAACATAGCAGGTCGGCCTTGGAAGACCAGATATGGCGTTCCTACGGGACATTAAAAAATGCGTATATTATCAGTGCCGGAGAAACAATTGAACTGCTCTCAAGCTTACGGCTTGGTGTCGATATCGGCATAGTAAAGGATTTAACCAGGCAGACTATTAATGAGTTATTTCTTTTAATCCAGCCTGCACATCTTCAAAAATTAGAAGGGAAAGTACTGAATGCAAATGAGCGTGATTTAAAACGTGCAGCATTAATAAGAGAAAAGCTCAAAAAAAAGTAACATACACGTCACATTAATAATAATTATGTAGGGGGTGTATAAAATGTTTGACAGATTTACTGAAAGAGCTAGGAAGGTTATTATGCTTGCCAAGGAAGAGGCCCGTAAATTTAATCATGATTATATCGGGACAGAGCATATATTGCTTGGGTTGCTGCGGGAGGGAGAGGGTGTCGCCGCGGCGGTACTGCAGAGCCTCGGCATCAGCCTTGATATAATACGGCAGGAAGTAGAAAAACTTGTTCATCCCGGTTCCGGGGCTATTGTATCGGGAGATATCCCGTTTACCCCGAAATCAAAGAAGGTAATAGAGTTTGCCATGGAGGAGGCGAGGAGTCTCGGCCATAATTATATCGGGACCGAGCATCTTCTTTTGGGGCTTATCCGTGAGACCGAAGGTGTCGCAAGCAGAGTCCTTATTAATGTAGGGCTTAATCTGGAAAAGGTAAGACAGGAGGTTATGGAACTGCTTGGTTCTGCAACGCCGGGTGCTGTTAATAAAAATCAGGGTCAGGGAGTAAAGACTAAAACACCGGCCTTGGATGCGTTTGGCCGTGACCTTACCACGCTTGCCCGTGATAATAAACTTGATCCTGTAATAGGAAGAAAAAATGAGATAGAGCGTGTCATACAGATCCTAAGCAGAAGGACAAAAAATAACCCCGTGCTCTTAGGTGAAGCCGGTGTAGGTAAAACAGCGATTGTCGAGGGGCTTGCGCAGAAAATCATAAGAGGAGATATTCCCGAAGTTTTGAAAGATAAAAGGATGATTGTACTTGACCTTGCCCTCATGGTAGCGGGTACAAAATATAGAGGGCAGTTTGAAGAGCGCATAAAAGCGGTTATGGATGAGATAAAGCGCTCGGAAAATATAATTGTATTTATCGATGAACTGCACACCCTGGTCGGTGCCGGAGGCGCAGAAGGTGCGATAGATGCCTCAAATATCCTTAAGCCCGCGCTTTCCCGGGGCGAGTTACAGTGCATAGGCGCAACCACGCTGGATGAATACAGGAAGTATATAGAAAAAGATGCGGCCCTTGAGCGGCGCTTCCAGACTATTATGGTAGACCCGCCTACGGTAAACGAGACCATTGAAATCTTAAAAGGGCTTCGTGACAGGTATGAGGCGCACCACAGGGTAAAGATTACCGACGATGCCTTAAAGGCGGCAGCAAAACTCTCCGACAGGTATATTACGGGGAGGTTCCTTCCGGATAAGGCGATTGATCTTATTGACGAGGCAGGTTCTCACGCACGGTTATCCGTAATGACCGCACCGCCTGACGTAAAAGACCTAGAAGGGAAGATAGAGCAAATAAGGAAAGAAAAGGAAGCTGCGGTAAAACAGCAAGATTTTGAAAAGGCGGCACATTTCAGGGACGAGGAGCGCCAGGCAAAACTCCAACTTGAAAATACAAAAAAGAGCTGGAAGCAATCGACATATGAAAATCAGCCGCAGGTTACCGGGGAAGATATAGCATCAATAGTGTCAAAATGGACGGGCGTGCCTCTGGCAAGGCTTGAAGAAAAAGAAACGGAAAAACTCCTTAAGATGGAGGAGGAATTACATAAAAGGGTGGTCGGCCAAGAAGAGGCCATAAGCGCCATTGCGCATGCGATACGGCGTTCGCGCTCAGGCCTTAAAGACCCTCGAAGGCCCATCGGTTCATTTGTCTTCCTAGGCCCTAGCGGAGTCGGAAAGAGTCTTTTAGCACGGGCGCTTGCCGAGTTTTTATTCGGCAATCAGGATGCGATGATACAGCTTGATATGTCCGAATATATGGAAAAATTTAATCTGTCCCGCCTTGTCGGTGCGCCTCCCGGTTATGTAGGATATGAGGAAGGCGGCCAGCTTACGGAGAAAATACGAAGAAGGCCATATTCGGTCGTGTTGCTTGATGAAATAGAAAAAGCACACCCCGATATCTTTAATATACTCTTACAGGTCTTAGAGGACGGCAGGCTTACCGATAGTTTCGGAAGAAGAGTTGATTTCAGAAATACCGTGCTCATTATGACAAGTAACATAGGGGCGGAACTTTTAAGGAGGCAGGGGGCATTGGGATTTACCCCGTCCAAAGAAGATGTTTCCTATCAGGCGATGAAAGGAAAGCTCCTGGATGAGGTGAAACGTACGTTTAAACCTGAATTTTTAAACAGGATAGATGATATTATTGTGTTTCACCAGCTTACCAAAGAAGACCTTTATAAGATTGTCGACATAGAATTAGGGGAATTAAACAAGCGGGTGAACGAGCAGGAACTGAATTTGGAATTTACTCAAACAACAAAAGATTTTCTTATCGAGAAAGGTTTTGACCAGATATTTGGCGCGCGTCCGCTTAAGAGGATTATCCAGCGGTATATAGAAGACCCGCTTTCAGAGGAAATTCTAAAAGGGACGTTAAAGACCGCAAGTCCTATAAAAGTAGATGTGAAAGGCGAAAGTCTTACTTTTGAGAACGCATAATTTGCATGAATAATGTAACAGTAAAAAAATACATAGCGTATATAAGCGTATGCGTTGTGCTTCTCTTTGTGTTTACTGCCATGCTTACGTTATGTGCGGGTACCTTCAAGCAGAATATCGAGTATAGACTCTCTAGGATGTTAAACAAAGAGGTATATATCGGCGGCATCAAGGTAGGGTTGCCTTTTAATATAGTATTAAAAAATGTGCGTCTTGCATATAAAGAGGACAAAAAGACTTTTTTTGAAGCAAAGAGATTGGTTTTAAAGTATAATCCGCTTGATATTCTTTTTGGAAATTATAGAAAAGTCAGGTTTATATATGTTGTCGCGCCGAAATTTTTTCTTCGCGATATAGAGAATATTCCGTTTGAGATAAATAAGAATTATAAAAAACGGTTTCCGAAGGAACTACATGTAGGGATTGAAGATGGAACCTTGGGTATCGGAGATACAAACATTGTTATGGAAAAATTTTGGGGCAGGTTGAACATCCAATCCGATATGATTGAACTGAAAAATATCAAGGCAACCCTGTTTTCTCTTCCTATGGATTTAGACGGTACTATTGTAAATATTCCGGAAACCCCGAATCTTAATATTACTATCAGCATGAGAAATTCCGATTTTTCAGCTTTTTTGGGCGTGAAAGGCCCGCTCTCCGATTCGACAATTAACGGTTGGCTTAGGATATTCGATAAGCCAAAAACACACATCACGGGGAAACTCATTTTTGACAAAGATATATTCCGGATAAGCAATCTTGTGTTTGAAAAACTTTACACGGTCGATATCGAAGCCGATTTTAATAAGTATAATTTCATATTCGATATGTCATCTTTACAAGAGTCGGCGGTTACGCTCAATAAAGAAGAGCTCGATATAGTACAGCTTAAGAAAAGTATGTTTGGACCGGAAAATATAAGCGAGGCTGACCCTCAAAGAAAACAATTCATGTTTCTTATGAGGTTGTTTCATGTGGATTTGTTTCGATACGATGTGGTGTTGAATACATATCTTTTTGGACATGTAGTTTCTAGTGCGAAGGACGGGAGCGTTGAGAAAATACAAGGAACCCTCATGACGACCAATACGCTTGTTGATTGTATGCCGGCGGGAGAACTGAATGCAAATTTTGAATATCAGGAAGGCATAGTGCGCCTGGAAAGATTTTCTTTCGGAGATGCTTTTACTATGGAGGGAACCGTAGGTCTTAGGAAACCATATAACATCAACACCAAGATTCAATTAACTGATTTAGACCTATCCGATCTTGTTATGTTCGGCCGTGCCCCGCTTCGGGATTCTATTTCGGGGACAGTGTCGGGTGATATGTCGGCGGAGGGTGAGGTAACGAAACCCAGGATACGGGGACGGTTGCAGGCTAAAAACGGCTCGCTCGGCCTTGTTAATTATGATACAGTCAACGTGAACCTTGAAGGCGAGGGCTTGGACCTCAAGATATTAGATTCTCAAATTTTAAGAAAAGAAGGAAATCTTATGCTGAGCGGTTTTTTGAATTTAAGCAGACTTGGCAGACCGCGGTTTTTTGAAAATATGAAAGTACGTTCGGATAAGGGAACGATAGTGTGGGCCGGATGGAACATAGCAAAAGAAGATAATGAAGAAGAGCTGAAACTGGAAAAGAACATTCGGGAAGATTTTAAAATAAATTTTAAGAAATTTATTAATAACGAGATGTATGCCCAGGATGTCCCCGATGACGAGCTTGAGCTCGAATATAAAATCAAGGACAACAGTAGTTTTAAAATGCGTTTTAAAGAACAGGAAGAAACCTTGCAACTGCAGCACAATATTAAATTTTAGCGAATATGGATATAACGGTTCGTTTCGGAAAAAGATTACTGGCATTTTTTAATTACATCGGTGCGATATCGCTGTTGTTTTATCAAACCATCTTTTGGATGTTCACAAGCCGTCTCAGGAAACATCAGCTGTTTGACCAGATGAACAAAATCGGCGTGAACAGTTTTCCTATTATCTCATTAACGGGTATGTTTACGGGAATCGTGCTTGCCCTGCAGAGCGCCTATCAGATGCAGAAGATATCGGCACAGTTATATATCGCAAGCCTTGTAGCGCTTTCTATGACGAGAGAATTGGGGCCCGTGCTTACCGCTCTTGTAGTTGCCGGGAGGGTTGGTGCTTCAATTACCGCAGAGCTCGGTACGATGAAGGTTACGGAACAAATAGATGCGCTTCAGACACTGGCCACTAATCCCGTACAGTATCTTGTGGTGCCAAGATTTTTAGCGGCGGTTATCATGCTGCCTATTTTAACCATTTATGCAGATTTTATCGGAATGTTTGGCGGGTATCTCGTAGGGGTATACAAACTCGGAATAAGCCACAGCATATATCTTAAAATGACGTATGAACCTTTGATGTTTAAAGATTTATTTTCAGGACTTTTTAAGAGTGTTGTATTTGCGATGATCATTGCTATAGTCGGTTGCTATGAAGGTTTTCGAACGGAGGGCGGCGCCGAGGGGGTCGGAAGGTCTACCACGCTTTCCGTGGTATTTGCATTTATACTGATAATTGCCGCTGATTGTCTGTTCACCGCAATATTTTATTTTGCATTTTAACTATTACATATAAAGCTATGATAGAAATAATTAATCTCTGTAAATCTTTCAACGATCATTTAGTGCTGGATAATATCAATCTTACCATTGAATCGGGCGAGACAATGGTTATTATAGGAAGAAGCGGTTGCGGGAAAAGCGTGTTACTTAAGCATACTATCGGTATTATGAAACCCGATTCAGGCCAGGTACTCATTGACGGCAAGGATATTACGAGGATGAATGAAAAAGAGCTCAACCTTCTTAGACTTAACTTCGGCATGCTTTTTCAGGGAGCGGCACTCTTTGATTCGCTCAGTGTCGGCGAAAACGTGGGATTTTCCCTGAAGGAAAGAAGGGAAAAAGAAGAAATAATAATTCCCAGGATCCACGAATGTCTTCATATGGTGGGCTTAGAAGGGATAGAGGATCTGAAGCCGTCGGAATTGAGCGGAGGCATGAGAAAACGCGTCGGGCTTGCGCGCGCAATATGCACTAACCCCCAGATAGTACTCTATGACGAACCGACAACCGGGGTGGACCCGATTATGGCGGATGCCATTAATGAACTTATCGTGGACTTAGGAAAAAAATTGCATATTACCTCAATTGTAGTTACGCATGATATGACCAGTGCTTATAAGATTGCAACACGGATTGCCATGCTTTATAAAGGAAAAATTGTCGGCGTGGGCACGCCCGATGAGATAAAGAGTACTAAAAACCCGATTGTTCATCAATTCATTATGGGGCTTGCAACAGGGCCCATAACGGAAGAAAAAGTTTAACGTAAAAGGCGGTGAGGATATGATAAGGCAGAAAAATAATTTGGAGGTGAAGGTAGGCATATTTGTGTTTATCGGCATTATTATATTAACCATAATTGTTTTTTCTATAGGCGGAAAAAATTTTTTCAGGGTCGGCTATACCATCAAGATACTTTTTAACTTTGCCAATGGCCTTGAGGTTGGCGCTCCGGTGAGGGTAGCAGGGGTGAGTGTAGGAGAGGTAAAGGAAATCTTCATTAAAAATGAACCCCAGGCCGGCACCACAAAAGTTGAGGTGTATACATGGCTTGAGCAAGATATAAAGGTGCAGGCAGATGCAAAGGTATATATCAATACGCTCGGCCTGTTAGGAGAAAAATATGTAGAAATCATACCCGGAGAGAATAACCAAAATCTCTTAAAAGAAAATGATGTACTGATAGGACAAGACCCTGTCTCCATAGAAAATGTAACGGAAAAGGCCCTGGATGTAATTAAAAAATTTGATACGGCAATGGAGTATGTCAATAGCCTATTGAAGGACGAAAAGTTCAAACAGGATGTAAGGGATGCTTTCGCCAACGTTCAAGAATCAACAAAATCGGCAAAAAATATTCTAAGCAAAATAGAAAAAGGAGAAGGTACGATCGGAAAACTCCTTGTTGACGAAGGCCTGTATAAACAACTAGAAGATTTCATCCAGGATATCAAGCGGCATCCTTGGAAACTTTTAGTAAAGACAAAAGAAGAATCTCCCAAAAAGGGTAAGTAAAGAAGACAGCCCTAGGGATAATCCGATAAGATACGATAACCAGAATGAAAGAAAAAACATTCTTTACGTGCCAGGAGTGCGGCTATAAATCCATTAAATGGCAGGGGAGATGCCCCGACTGTAACAGCTGGAATTCATTTGTTGAAGAATTTGTCAGCGAACAGCCGCGCACAGGCATAATCAGGGAACTTTCTCATCAGGGACCGCAGCCTATCTCTGATGTTGAGACGCTTGATGAAATAAGGTTTGATTGCGGACTCAAGGAACTCGACAGGATACTGGGGGGAGGCCTTGTCGTAGGTTCCGTAGTCCTGGTGGGGGGAGACCCGGGCATTGGAAAATCGACCTTACTGCTTCAGGCATCCGATATGTTAAGCAGGGACGGAAAGGTTGTCTTATATGTGAGCGGAGAAGAGTCAGTCAGGCAGACAAAATTACGAGCGGAGCGCTTGGGGGTTTCTTCGAAGAATTTATATATTTTAAGCGAAACAAGTCTTACGCTTATCGTCGATTATATAAAGAGACTTAAGCCGTCTGCGGTCATAATAGATTCCATTCAGGTTCTCTATAGCGACAGGATTACCTCAAGCCCGGGTAGCGTAAGTCAGGTGAGAGAGTGTGCGGGAGAACTTGTATTTTTAGCAAAAAATTCATCAATAGCAATGTTTATCATAGGACATATGACCAAAGATGGTTCGATTGCAGGCCCACGAGTGCTCGAACATATTGTTGATACGGTGTTGTATTTTGAAGGAGAATCCCATACAAATTTCAGGATTCTGCGCTCAACCAAAAACAGATTCGGTTCCACCAATGAGGTAGGGCTGTTCCAGATGTCAGGCGCAGGACTCGTAACAGTTGAAAACCCGTCGGAGATGTTGCTTTCCCAAAGACCGGAGAGGACGGCGGGTTCCGTGGTCGTACCTACCGTCGAGGGTACACGGCCGCTTCTTGTTGAAATACAGGCCTTAGTGGGCGTCTCTAATATGACGCTTCCGCGCAGACGCGTTACGGGAGTGGATTTCAACCGTACGTCAGTTCTTATCGCCATATTGGAAAAACGGGTAGCTCTTAATCTCGCCAGTAAAGACATATATATAAATGTAGCGGGCGGGATAAAAATAGATGAGCCTGCATGTGATCTGGGAATAGCGGTTGCGATTGCCTCGAGTTTTAAAGATACCCCAACTAAAAAAGATGATATCGTATTCGGAGAACTCGGACTTGGAGGAGAAATCCGGGCCGTTGATGAGGTTACAAAAAGAATAGCCGAGGCAGAAAAACTCGGATTTAAAAGAGCAGTTATCTCAAAGTTTAATATGGAAGAGGCTAAGAAAGTTAATGCAAAGTTAGAATTAATAGGTACTGATTCGATAAAAACAGCATTGGATATATTGTTTCAATAGGTACTATTACTTTTAGAGGTAGTACGTTATCATAAGCACATTATAAAAAAGGAGGCATAGAAAGTGACGCTATTATTTATACGGATTTTTTTTATTATCATAAGCGGTGTAGCCGGACAGCAGGTAGGTGTTCTTTTTGAGAAGGCATTTAAATTTGCTCCGCTTATCGGCATGGGTATCGGTATCGGCGGTGCAGTGATAATCCTTTTGCTTGAAATGGCTATGAAAAAGGTATCGCTCAGGGGTCTTTCTGCGGCAGTATTCGGGTTAATACTCGGTATACTCCTTGCAAAAATTTTATCCAACTCTTTTTTTGTCTCTTCTCTCAATGAGACGTTTTCGATTATATTCCAGACGGTTGTCACGCTTGTTTTCAGTTATCTGGGTATGGTGCTTGCACTAAGGGGGAAGGACGAATTTAATCTTATCATACCGTATGTTAAATTTACACGTCAGGATGTAGTCGAAGATATTATACTGCTTGATACATCCGTGATTATCGACGGCAGAATTGCGGATTTGTGCACCACTAAATTTGTGAGCGGGAAATTCATAATCCCGCGATTTATACTCAGGGAACTACAACAGATAGCAGATTCGCAGGACTCTTTAAAACGGGCAAGAGGCAGGCGCGGGCTTGATATCCTTAACAAGATTCAAAAGAATACAAATATCGGCGTAAAGATAGAAGAAGAAGATTTTCCCGATATAGCCGATGTTGACGGCAAGCTGATACGGCTGGCTAAGATTATGAATGCAAAGGTGTTTACCAATGATTTTAACCTTAACAAGGTTGCGGAACTGGAACGGATACCCGTTTTAAACATTAATGACCTTGCAAATGCGCTGCGCATTGTTGTGCTTCCGGGAGAAGAGCTTGAGGTAAGGGTTATAAAAGAAGGAAAAGAGTTTAATCAGGGTATAGGATACCTTGACGACGGTACTATG
Source organism: Candidatus Omnitrophota bacterium (assembly GCA_043800345.1). Taxonomy (GTDB): domain Bacteria; phylum Omnitrophota; class Gorgyraeia; order VGKN01; family VGKN01; genus JAZDNB01. The sequence goes on along the minus strand of JAZDNB010000022.1, from coordinate 24,371 downwards.
GTGGTGGTTGAAAACGGCAAGCATATGATAGGCCAGGTGCTTAAGGTCATCGTCACAAGCGTATTGCAGACATCCGCCGGCAGAATGATTTTTTCAAAATTAGAGAGCAATCATAGGTGATGTAGCCGTGACCTGAGCCTTTTTTCTAAGGGCCGGGATAACATACATGGCGTGCTATCATCTGCCAGCATGATTTTTTAGTAACCGAGATCTATTATAGACGGTGTACATTATACATGAAAGTAGTCGCGATTGTTCCTGCAGCAGGAAAGGGTGTACGGCTCGGTAATGATATAGCCAAGCCGTTTGTCTCTATTAAGGGAAGACCCCTCCTTGCACATACGTTAGGGGTCCTTAACAAGAGCCCTCTTGTTAGCGCCATTGTAGTAGTAGCACACAGGGATTTTGTAGGCAGTGTCGAGTCGGATATTATACGAAGATACAGGATATCTAAGGCACGGTTGTGTATCGAAGGCGGTAAGACGCGACATGAATCGGTATATAACGCACTCTTAGCCATACGGGAAAGCGATTATACGCTCGTTATGATTCATGATTGTGCACGGCCGTTTTTGACAGAAGATATAATCAGGAGGTCCTGTAACGCAGCTTTACGCTTTGGGGCTGCGTGCGTAGGCATGCCGCTTAAAGATACTATTAAAGAGATAAAAAATAATGTAGTAAAAAGGACATTGGATAGAAGATACCTATGGCAGATTCAGACTCCGCAGGTGTTTAGAAAAAAATTGGTCCTTGATGCCTACGCGAGATTTTACCGTAAAGGTTATTTCAGCGATGATGCATCGGTAGTTGAAAAACTAAAAGCAAAAATAAGGATGGTGGAAGGGTCCTATTATAATATAAAAATAACTACGCCGGAAGATATCGTGCTTGCTGAGAAGATATATGAAGTCTTAAAAGGATCAGTGTCTAAGTGAAGATAGGGATAGGCTATGATATTCACAGGACGTCAAAAAACAGAAAATTAATTTTGGGAGGGGTAGCTATTGCCTCCGAAAAGGGGCTTCTCGGACATTCGGATGCGGATGTGCTTACCCATGCCATATGCGATGCGCTCCTTGGTGCGCTCGGAGAGCCTGATATCGGCGAACAGTTTCCCGATACGGATCCCCGTTATAGAGGGATTTCAAGTATGATACTCCTTAGAAACGTGCATAGTCTTGTGAGAAAGAAAGGCTATGAGATTAACAATATAGATTCTACCGTATTATTAGAAAAGCCAAAGCTCTTTCTATTTAAAGAAAACATAAGAACATGCATTGCAAAGACATTAGACTTGCCCTACAGGTCCGTTAATGTAAAAGCAAAAACTAACGAAGGCCTCGGTGATATAGGCCGGGGTAATGCGATTGCGGCATATGCCGTGATAACTATAAAAAAGTTAAAGACCAAGATGTAGGTTGTCGGTGGTCGTTACTACGTAGAGGTGTAATATGATATGCCTGTATGTGCCCTTAGTTTTATTAGGTATATTTGTACTAAAGATTCTCGTCATTGCTCTCGTATTCAGAGAGGAAATTGCCGCGACGCTCGCACGGGACCCTGCCGCAAGTTCTTCGCTTGAAATTATACTGACCTATTCAGGCCTCCATGCGATTGTATTCTATAGAATAGCACATGTCCTCTTTAACTGGAAAATCCCTTTAGTGCCAAGGATGTTATCCCAGTGTGCGAGGTTTTTGACCGGTATAGAGATACATCCGGGTGCACGAATAGGAAAAGGCCTGTTCATAGACCATGGTATGGGCGTTGTAATAGGGCAGACTACCGAGATCGGGGATAACGTTACGCTGTTTCAGGGTGCGACCCTCGGGGGGACGGGAAAGGAAAAAGGAAAACGTCATCCCACCATCGGAAGCAATGTCGTAGTAGGGGCGGGGGCAAAAGTACTCGGAAATATAAAAGTAGGCAATAATGTCAATATAGGGGCAAACGCCGTAGTCATTAAGGATGTCCCGGATAATTCTACCGTCGTCGGAGTTCCCGGAAGGATCGCAAAAAAAGAGGGCAGGAAAATTACCGAAATAAGCCTTGACCATACGAATCTCCCCGACCCGTTGTCGCAGGCGCTTGAAAGAATACAGAAAGAAATAGATTTAATAGAAAGTGAGCTCAAACACCATAAAGAGAAAAAGTAAAATGCCGATAAGAATATATAACACGCTTACGAGGAAAAAAGAAGAATTTCTCCCGATAACCCCCGGTGAAGTTACCGTGTATGTCTGCGGCGTTACCGTGTATGACGAATGCCATATAGGCCATGCCCGAAGCGCCGTGATGTTTGATGTAATAAGGAAATATTTCAGGTACAGGGGTTTTAAGGTGACGTTTGTTAAGAATATAACCGATATAGACGATAAAATCATAGAGAAGGCACGTACGCTTGCCAAGGTTAGTGCAGGTATAAAACTGCTTAAAGAGATGTGCCAGGAAGTTGTTAAGCGGTATATAAAACTATATTACAGGGATATGGAAAACCTGGGAGTTGAGAAACCCGATATAGAGCCCAGGGCAACGGAACACATACCCGATATTATAAAGATGATAGAACAACTGATTAACAAGAATTATGCATATGAGGCGGATGGGAGTGTCTACTTCTCAGTTGGAAAGTTTAAAGATTATGGCAGGCTTTCAAACCAGGATTTGGAACATATGCTCTCCGGCGTAAGAGTCGACGTAGAAAAAGGCAAGAAAGATAAACTTGATTTTGCCCTCTGGAAATCAGCGAAAGAAGACGAGCCTTTCTGGGTGAGCCCCTGGGGAAAGGGAAGACCCGGTTGGCATATCGAATGTTCTCTTATGAGCATGAAGTACCTTGGGGAGACTTTTGATATACACGGAGGAGGCCTTGACCTTGTTTTCCCCCACCATGAAAATGAAATAGCACAATCCTGTGCACATACCGATAAGCCTTTTGCGCATTACTGGATGCATAACGGGTTGCTCTCGGTGAGCGGGGAGAAAATGTCAAAGTCCCTGGGAAATTTTATTACCGTTGCCAATCTCCTGAGTGAATATGACCAAGAGGTGTTGAGACTTTTTTTCATGTCAAACCATTACGCCAGTCCGCAGGATTTTACTTATGAGAAGATGGATGAGCAAAAGAAAGCCCTTGAGCGATTTTATATACTGTTTAATAAGATCGACTCTTTTTTACAAGAGATATCTGTAAAAGTAACCAAGGCAGATATTCCCGGAAGTCTAAAGGAGAAGATAGACGGGTTAAAAAATTCTTTTATAGAGGCCATGGATGATGATTTTAACACCGCACTGGCAAGCGGTTTCCTTTTTGACCTGGTGACGCTTTCAAATAAGCTTTTAGAAGATGTGGTACTAACAAATGATCATAAATATTCTGTCTTAGCGTATGCAAAAGAAACAATTTTAGAACTCGGCCGGCTATTCGGCCTTTTTACTAAACCCAGCGCTCAAACACAGGATGATGCATTAAACGTTCACCTGGTTGAATTTTTGATAGAGCTCAGGGAACATGCAAGAAAAAACAAAGATTTCAAGACTTCAGATTTAATAAGAGAACGACTTTTGGAGTTAGGAATAATTTTAGAAGACAGCACAAAAAAGACGATGTGGAGAAAGAAAGTATGAGAGCACGGGCGAAAGAAGCTATGTGGGCGTATATTTTTTTATTGCCTAATCTCGTAGGGTTCTTAATCTTTACCCTGTTTCCGATCGTTGCCTCGCTGGTACTTAGTTTCGTAGAGTGGAATATGACCCCCCCTATTACCGCTGCCCGTTTTATAGGGTTTAAGAATTTTACCATGCTGATGAAGGACCCATATTTTTGGAAGTATTTTGGCAATACCATATATTTTATGATGGCCATACCTATAGGTATTATGGGTTCACTTTTGATCGCTGTTTTATTGAACAGGAAATTAAAGGGGATAGTATTTTTCAGGACGGTATATTTTTTGCCGACAATTTCCGCAGGTGTTGCCATATGCCTTTTATGGATGTGGATATTTAACACGGACTACGGGCTTTTAAATATGATTATTGCCAGTATGGGTAAATTTTTTGGGTTGAAACTCCAGAGCCTGCACTGGCTTACCTCGGAGGCCTGGGCAAAACCCGCCCTCATGATTATGGGCTTATGGGCAACCCTGGGGGGATATAATATGATACTGTATCTGGCCGCCCTTCAGGGGATTTCCAAAGATTTTTATGAAGCAGCAGATATAGACGGGGCGAACAGCTGGCAGAAATTTTGGGCCATTACCTGGCCTATGATAAGTCCTACCACATTTTTCATTTTCATAATGAGCATAATCGGGGGTTTTCAGGGAGGATTTATGGCGGCAAGGATTATGACCGGCGGAGGCCCTAACGGGGCGACGAAAACACTGGAGTACTATATCTTTGATAAACTGTACAGCTACCAGCATTTTGGGTATGCCTCAAGCATCGCATGGTTTCTTTTTGTAGTTATTTTTATCGTTACTCTTTTTAACTGGAGATACGGCGGAAAATTAGTGCATTATTAATATCATGACAAGCCTATACTAAAGATATGGACCTATCAGAACTGCGCAGGAAAAAAACAAAGACTGAGCTTATAGGGGACGCGGCCGCGTATATACTGCTTTCCCTTGGTGCCGTCACCATGGTAATACCTTTTTTATGGATGATAGGCACCTCGCTTCAGGATGTGGGGATACTTCTTAAAGGACTTACCTTTAAAAATTTTATACCCGAGCCTCTTGCGTGGTGGAATTATATCAACGTATGGAAAAAAATACCGTTTGCGCGGTTTTTTATAAATAGCATTTTCGTAGCGGTGGTGGTGACGCTTGGGCAGGTTACGACAAGTTCGCTTGCCGCCTACTCGTTCAGCCGCCTTAAATTTGCCGGACGGGATAAACTTTTTTTTGCCTATGTGGCGACGATGATGATACCGGGAACGGTGACCATTATCCCGCTTTTTATCCTCCTGTCCGGTTATTTAAAAATAACATTATTCGGTCACGTATTCGAACTTTTTAAATGGATGGATACTTACAAGGCGCTCACGGTGCCTGCGATGTTCAGCGCCTACGGCACGTTTATGCTGAGGCAGTTTTTCATGACGCTGCCGTCGGACCTGGAAGACGCCGCAAAAATAGACGGGTGCAGTTTTTTCGGCATTTACTGGAGAATAATTTTACCTCTTTCTAAACCCGCGCTCGCTACGCTTATTACGTTTACCTTCATGGGCTCATGGGGGTCGTTCATGTGGCCGCTCATCATAATGAATTCTGCGGAAAAGTTTACCCTGCCGGTGGGACTGGCATATTTTCAGGGTACGTATGGTACCGAGTGGGGGCTTCTTATGGCAGGTTCGGTAATTGTAACCTTGCCTATCATGCTGATATTTATTTTCAATCAACGGTTCTTTGTCGAAGGTATTAAACTGACGGGCATCAAAGGGTGAGATGAAAAAAGGTTTATTCATAACGTTTGAGGGTACGGAGGGCTGCGGTAAGAGTACTCACTCAAAACTATTAGCAGCGTTTTTGAAACAGTCCGGTTTTAACGTGTATCATACACGGGAACCGGGAGGCACGCTCATCGGAGAAAAAATCAGGCACATACTTTTGGATGCCTCACATAATACTATGTCGGCACTTACGGAACTTTTTCTCTATATGGCCGCAAGAAACCAGCTCGTCGAAAAATACATAAAACAGGCTCTTAAAAAAGGAGCCATAGTCATCTGCGACAGGTTTCTTGATGCATCTATTGCCTATCAGGGCTATGGCCTAGGATTGGATACCAAGATGATTCGGTTCTTGGGCAACCTGGCAACGGACGGGACAATGCCGGATTTGACAATCTTACTTGATATAAATCCGGAAGCAGGGATACGAAAAACTAAAAGGGACGACAGGATAGAAAAAAGGTCTATGGTATTTCACAAGAAAGTATACAATGGTTATCATGCATTAGCGAGGCGGGAACCTCAGAGAATAAAGGTAGTTCCCGTCCTAAAGGATATAGCTCATACGCAGGAAATGGTAAGGAGCGTTATCTTACGGTGTCTTAACAAATATGCCGTCAGAAAAGCAAAAAATAAGTCATAACAAACACTATCTATCATACAATGGCACTGCGTGATATAAAATCCCAGGAAATAGCGGTTAAGTTTCTCAGGGCATTTTTAAGACAGAAAGAGATACGTGCGTGCAGTTTCTTATTTTTTGGTCCGGAAGGTGTTGGTAAGGCTTACGCAGCAAAAAATTTTATCAAGGCCTTAAACTGCGAAGCGCAGAACGGTGAATCATGCGACCGGTGTGCAAGTTGCGTAGAGATCCAGCATAAGGTGACGGCCGATATCCTATGGATAAAACCGGAAACCCCGGAGGGGTCGATTTCTATAGATGCGATACGACGCGTCCAGTATCTTATGTCGTTAAAAGCGTATACTGCAAAGAAAAAAGTATTTGTATGTGAACATGCCCACCAACTCACCCCTGAGGCACAAGACAGTCTTCTTAAAATTCTTGAAGAACCCCAGCGAGATTCCGTTTTTCTGCTTATTAGTAGTAAGCCGTATCTTTTGAAAGCAACCATGCTATCAAGGTGTCAAAAGGTGCGATTTAATGCGATTAACCGGATGTCGGTGAGGGAAATTTTGGCAGGTGAGGGTACTTTAGAAGAACGGGATTTGGCATTTATAAGCGATTTTTCTTGCGGAAGTCTTGGTGAGGCCAAACGCTACGCGAGGCTCGGTATATTTTCAAAGAAAAACAGGGTCTTAGATTATCTTTTGTCGGAGCATGCTAAGCATACGTTCCTTGAGCGCGTTGAAAGATTGCAAGAGTTGTATAAAAAAGAAAATAGCCGCCTTCCGGAGCAAGAAGAGATGCTTGAATTTAAGGATATCATGAGAATTCTGCTCAGTTTTTTTAGAGACGTAATAATGGTTAAGATAGGCGAGAAGACCGGTCTGATTAACTTTGACAGGGTTGTTGACCTGGAGCGATTTAGCGGTGTCCATACATTTGACGAATTGGATAAAAAAGTGCATCTTCTTATGCAACTCGAAGATGTATTATCGCAAAACGCAAATGAGGAAATCGCATTTTTAAACATATTCAGGGAGATTTTAAACTAACATGACTGAAGTAGTCCAGGTAAGGTTACGGGAAGCAGGCAAGATTATATATTTTAATTCGACAGGTTTTAAATTAAAGATAGGAACAATTGTTATCGTCGAAATGGAATACGGCCTTGATTACGGAGAGGTGATATCCGAAATAGAGGTGATCGAAGATTCCCCCAAGGATGAGGTATTAAAAAAGATAGCGCGTATCGCAACGAGAGAGGATGTAACTATGATTCAAGAAAATAAAAATAAATTAAAAGAGATATATGATACCTGCGGTAAAAAAATCCAGGAAAGAAATCTTAATATGAAGCTTGTCGAGGTGGAGTATACTTTTGACAGGTCGAAACTGATATTCTATTTTACCTCGGAAGAACGGATTGATTTCAGGGACCTGGCAAAAGACCTGGCGCATACCTTTAAGACCAGGATAGAACTGAAACAGATTGGGGTAAGGGATGAGGCTAAACTTTTGGGCGGGTTTGGCTGTTGCGGGAGAGCACTCTGTTGTGCAAAATTTCTTAAGGATTTTGAACCGGTCACTATAAAAATGGCCAAGGAGCAGAACCTTCCTCTTAATCCCTCAAAGATTTCGGGTGTTTGCGGAAGGCTTATGTGTTGCCTGGGATATGAATTCGGAGTATATCATGAGATGCTTAAAGATATGCCCAAGATAGGTTCTGCATATAAATCTAAAGAAGGCCACGGTAAAGTCATAAACGTAAACCCGTTAAAAAGGACAATTACCGTTGAATTTGAAGAAGGCTACCAAAAAGAGATCGAGGTTAAGAAATAGCCTGAGATAGGTATATTCAGATGCCAGAAAAATTTTACATTACCACGCCTATTTATTATGTCAATGCCTCTCCGCACATCGGGCATTCGTATACTACTATCATAGTAGATTCCTTAGCGAGATATAAGAGGATGAAAGGATGCGAGGTCTTTTTCTTGACGGGGACGGACGAACACGGCCTTAAGGTCAAGCAGGCAGCCGAAAAAAGTAACCTTTCCCCCCAGCAGTTTGTTGACGGTCTCGTTCCAAAATTTAAAGAACTCTGGCAGAGTTTACATATCTCCTACGATGATTTTATACGAACGACGGAGCGTCGCCATGAGCAGGTAGTGCAGGAAATACTGCGTATATTATATGAAAAGGAAGATTTATATCTTGGGGATTACAGGGGTTTTTACTGTACGCCGTGCGAAACATTTTGGACAAAGCTACAGCTTACGGATCAGCTCTGTCCTGACTGCAAAAGGCCAACCGAGGAAATTTCAGAAAAAAATTATTTTTTTAGACTCTCAAAATACCAAGGCTGGCTCATTGAGTATATTAAACAACATCCAAAATTTATACTCCCTACGTTTAGGGCAAATGAGAGCTTGAGTTTTCTTAAAGAACCGCTTCAGGACCTTTGTATCTCAAGGCCGAAATCTCGCCTCGCATGGGGTATCGAGATCCCTTTTAGTAGCGACCACGTGACCTATGTATGGTTTGATGCGCTTATAAATTATGTAAGCGGCGCAGGTTTTTTATCGGACCAAGACAAATTTTCAAAATTCTGGCCCGCAGATATCCATATGATAGGAAAAGACATACTAAGACCTCATAGCGTTTATTGGCCTATCATGCTTAAGGCACTCGGGCTGGATATGCCGAAGACAGTTTTTGCGCATGGCTGGTGGCTCCAGGAAGGTGAAAAAATGTCCAAATCAAGAGGCAATATTATGGACCCTCTCGTCATGATAAGCCAGTATGGGGTAGATGCCTACCGATATTTTCTTTTACGGGAAGTGCCTGTGGGGCTTGACGGGGTTTTTTCAGAGGAGCAGCTGAAAAAACGTATAAATAGTGATTTGGCAAATGACTTCGGAAATCTGTTAAACCGGACCTTGGGTATGATAGGATTATATTTTAACGGGAAGATCCCCGAGCCGGGACAGGAAAATGAAGATGATGCATGTTTAAAACAAAAGGCGATCAAGCTGTGGAAACCGTATGATGAAGCAGTAGAAGATGTAAGAATAAGTGAGGCGCTTTCTTTTTTATGGGAACTCATCAATAGTGCAAATAAATATATAGAAGATTCAAAACCCTGGGTATTGGCAAAAGAGAAAGATAAAAGACTGAGCACGGTGCTCTACAATCTTGCTGAGGTGCTGAGGATGGTGAGTGTAGCAATCTGGCCATTCTTGCCTTCTACCGCCGGCAATATGCGCCATCAGCTTGGCCTAAAAGAAGGCGTTATATTCTCTCAGTTGCAGGAGTGGGGACTTACGCAGGCTCATACCTCCGTCAATAAGGCTATTCCGCTCTTTCCAAGGATAGAATAATACAAAGGATGTGATATATGGAACACATACAAGTATCTTCAAAAATTAAAAGTGTACTTACGGAGTTTATTCATACGTTAGAGAGCATTTATGAAAAAGAGCTTATATGCGTTATTCTCTACGGAAGCGCTGCAAGTGGTGAGTATGTTCATAGGCATTCCGATGTAAATCTTCTTGTGGTCTTAAAAAATGCCGATTTGGAAAATTTAAAAAAGGTCTCCCCCGCGGTTAATAAATTTAAATTTAGGATGATCGCTCCTCTTTTCTTTAGCGAAGCATACATAAAGAGCTCTCACGATGTTTTTCCTATCGAGTTTTTGGACATGAAAGAGAACTATACAGTTTTGCAAGGCAGGGATGTTCTTAAGGACATCTCTGTTGATATGAAACACTTAAGGTTTCAGTGTGAGCAGGAGCTGAAGGTAAAGCTGATTGCATTAAAACAATTATATGTAAAGAAAGCCAGGGATAAATATGCGCTCTCAAATGTATTACTAAAATCCTTTACCTCAATAGCGCATATCTTAAGGAACGTGTTACGAATAAAGGGAAAACAGCCCCCTTATCTAAGACAGGATATTCTCAAAGAAGTCGCCCTGGAGTTTCCGATTAATAAAAGCGCATGGGAGACGATTCTAGACATAAAAAATAAACAGATAAAAGTAAACACAAGAGAAACAGAGAAATTATTTGTTACGTTTGCTAAAGATTTGGAGAAAATAGTCGATCTAGTAGATAAGCTTTCATAATGCGAAAAGTTTGCTTTTTATGTGTTTTTTTATTGTCGTCTTTATTGGCCTATGCGGAAAATACACCTCGTCCCGCAGGTTGGGTTAATGATTTTGCCGGGGTTATTAGTCCCGAGTATAAAAATAAACTAACCTCTCTTATCGATGAGGTAGAGCAAAAGACCACGGCAGAAATTTTTGTAGCAACCGTGACGTCAATTGCCCCATATGACGAGAAGGCTTATGCAAGAGGGCTCTTTGACACGTGGAAACCCGGAAAAAAAGACAAAGATAACGGCGTTCTGGTACTTGTGGCAATCAAAGAGAGGCGGTGGCGTATTGAAACCGGTTATGGCGTAGAGGGGGTTTTGCCCGATGGCCTTTGCGGAGAAATAGGCCGTAGTTATATAGTCCCCTATTTAAAGACGGGTGACTATAGCAAAGGTATTTATTACGGGGTAGCGGCCATCGCCAAAGTAATTTCGCAGAATGCTAAGGCTGAAATCAGTAGTTTAAAAGCCGTAACAATAAAAAAACAGAATCAGAATGAGTCTATTTTTCTTTATTTTTTTGCTTTCCTTTTTTTCTTTATCTGGAATTTGCCCTGGCCGGTACTTATCGGACTGCCGGTCAGTCTTATCTTTGCCGCTTCTCTCTATCAGGTTACACCGTTTGCCGGGATCCTGGTTATAGCCGGCTATATTGCTTCGATGCTGGTAAGGTATAATTTTTGGCATAAGCTCCCGCCGGACAAAAGAAAAAGTTTTTTTGGTCCGCAGACATACGGGGGGGCTTATTCAGGTGGCGGCTCAAGTAGCGGTGGCTTCGGAGGCGGCGGTTTCGGCGGTGGCGGCGGAGGAGGCGGTGGCGGTGGCGCAGGAGGAGGTTTTTAACATGATACATAAGGAGGTTATTGCATGAAAAAATTTTTAATAGGTATAGTAATTATTACCGTAGCGATACTCGTATCGTTTGTTTCGACCTATAACGGAATTGTTTCAAAACACGAAACTATTACCGCCAAATGGGCACAGGTAGAAAATCAGCTGCAGAGGCGAAATGACTTAATCCCGAATTTGGTAAATTCCGTTAAGGGTTATGCAGCTCATGAAAAGACGGTGTTTGAAGATATAACAAATGCGCGTTCCCAGTGGGCAAAAGCGGGTACTGTGGAAGAAAAACTGAAAGCTGCCTCAGGAGTGGATGCTGCGCTTGCGAGACTGCTTTTGGTGGTGGAAAATTATCCAAACCTAAAGGCGGATGGGACATTCCTCAGGCTTATGGATGAGTTATCGGGAACGGAAAATCGTATTGCGGTTGAGAGGATGCGTTATAACGAAGCGGTGCGGGATTATAATGTTACAGTACGGACGTTCCCCGGTAATGTTATTGCGGGTATGTTCGGCTATAAAGTTGCCACTGAATATTTTAAAGCCGAAGAAAAGGCACAGGCAGTTCCCGAGGTAAAATTTTAAGCTAATAACATTTGTACGGAGGCATGTATATGAAGAAAGTAATTTATCTTGATCATAATGCAACGACCCCGATACATCCGGAAGTCCTAAAGGCGATGATGCCTTTTTACAAAGGCGATTATGGTAATGCATCGAGCCTGTACGAGAAAGGAAGAGAGGCAAGGAACGCGGTAGATGCATCACGCGAGATTATGGGAGATTTTTTAGGTACAGAGCCCGAAGATATAATTTTTACATCCGGCGGGACCGAATCGGATAATTTTGCTCTTAAGGGCGTTCTTTACAGAAACAAAGATTCGGGACGAGACCATATCGTTACCTCTAAGATTGAACATTCTGCCGTGCTTTCAACCTGCAAATATTTGGAAAAAAAAGGGTTCAGGGTTACCTATGTGGACGTGGATAAGTATGGCGTAGTGGACGTCAATCAGATCAAGGATGCGATAACCGATAAGACAAGTCTTGTGAGTATCATGCATGCAAATAACGAAGTTGGGACGATACAGCCGATAAAAGAAATAGCCAGAATCGCCAGAGAAAAAGGCGCATATGTTCATACTGATGCGGTCCAAAGTTTCTGTAAAATTTCTACCGGCGTTGAGGAGCTTGGTGTTGACCTGCTATCGGTGTCTGCGCATAAGATATACGGACCGAAAGGTGTAGGTGCCTTATATATAAGGAAAGGGGTAAAGATAGAACCTTTTCTGCACGGCGGGCATCACGAAAGAAACCTGCGGGCCGGGACAGAAAATGTTGCGGGAATAGTAGGTTTTGCCCGGGCGGTTGAGATTCTTAAAAGTGGTTATCCGGAAAAATCTAAAGCCGTCCAGCTTTTAAGAGACAGGCTCCATAAGGGCTTACGTAAGAACATAGACGATATTTATCTAAACGGCCATCCCGAACTCAGGCTTGCCAATACGCTTGACTTGGGATTTGCATATGTAGAGGGAGAAGCATTACTGTTAAATTTTGATATGAAGGGAATATGCGTTTCTACCGGTTCTGCGTGCACGTCAGGCAGCCTTGAACCTTCCCATGTACTTATGGCAATGGGGGTGGATACGGTAATAGCGCAGGGTTCTGTGCGTTTTTCTTTAGGCGAAGCCAATACCGAAGAGGATATTGATTATTGCATCGAGGTGATACCGAAGATAGTTACGAAACTGCGAAAAATGTCCCCCCTTGTAAAATGATGCCTACTCTACACATCCGCGCCATATTTTTTTCGAAACGGGTGCCCGGATGAAGGAAGAGTTTTTTCTCATAGAGGCTATATGCTTATAGATACCCATTGTCACTTGGATTTTGAAGAGTTTAATTTAGACAGAGACGAGGTCCTGCGGCGTGCAAGCGAGGCAGGCATTAGATATATAATAAATATTGGAAGTTCAAAAGAAGGGAGCCTGCGCTCTTTAGAGCTTGCCAGTACGTATGAGAATGTATTTGCAACCATCGGTGTGCACCCCCACCATGCATCAACGGTAGATAGCGGGCTCGTTGCATTTCTTAAGGAAAAAGCACGCAGCGCTTCCTCAAAGGTGGTGGCGGTAGGAGAGGTAGGGCTGGATTATTTTAGAAATGAATCAAAAAAAGAAGACCAAACAAGAGCTTTTCATGCATTTATCGAACTAGCAAAGGAATTATCGCTCCCGCTTATCATACATTCGCGCGATGCAGGGGAAGATACGCTTGCCATATTAAAAGAAGCGCGCGTAAAAAAAGTAGTGCTTCACTGTTTCTCAAATAGCGAGACATATTTGAAACAATGCCTGGATATGGGTTTTTTTGTTTCCTTTACCTGTAATCTCACCTATAAGAATGCCTATGAATTAAGAACGGTTTTAAAAGAGACCCCGCCTGAGCGGCTTATGCTTGAGACCGATGCCCCCTATCTGCCTCCTCAGGACTTTCGCGGCAGGCGCAACGAACCCTCGTATCTTGTACATTTATGCAGGACAATCGCCGATATATACGGGCTTTCGTTTGAGGACGTAGCGCGGATAACCAGCCTTAATGCGGTTCATTTTTTTGGTTTACAAGACGAAGAGCTCGTCCAAAATAAAATCGCATATAAAATCAGAGATTCCCTTTACCTTAATCTTACCAATAGGTGCACGGATAACTGCGATTTTTGCGTAAGGAATTTTACCGACTTTGTGAAAGGCCATAACTTAAGACTGCTTCGTGAACCGGATGCGCATGAATTAATAGAAGCGGTCGGCAAATCCAGCCCGTACAAAGAAATAGTATTCTGCGGGTTCGGGGAACCGTTTTTAAGATTAGACATTATTGTAGAGACGGCGAGGCTGCTTAAAGCACAGGGCGTATATATCAGGATAGACACGAATGGCCACGGTAATCTTATACATAACAGGTCCGTTGCCAAGGAGCTCGCAGGTCTCGTCGATGAGGTATGCGTGAGTTTAAATGCCGCAGACGCCCGGACGTATTTTGAGATTTGCAAGCCCCAGTTTGGTCCCGAGACATTTAACAAAATAATAGAATTTATCCTTGAATGTAAAAAGGTCCTGCCAAAGGTATCCATAAGCTGTATTGATATGCCACAGGTGGTAGATATAAAAAAATGCGAGGAATTGGCAAAAGAGCTCGGGGTCGGTTTTAGAAAAAGGCATCTTAACGTAGTCGGATAGCGTATGATACGCACACTATTTTCCTTTATAAAAAGACAGCGGATTTATGTCATTATTGCGTTGTTTCTTCTAGCTGTGCAGCTCGTTTTTACGTATAGCGAGAGAAAATTCCAGCCAAAATCTTCCCCGAAGGCAGAGTCCTCCCGGTTGAGCATTCTCGAGGATGACCTTAAAATCCGGGAAAAACTTTTGGAGAGTTTATCGAAAAAAGAAAATTCGTTTGCGGTAAGGATGATTTTCTTCTTTATTATAGGCACTGTGCTATCGTTTTTGTTTGGGTTAGGCCTGCTTATATACTGCATGGGTCAAAAGATGTCAGGCAAACGGCTTATCAGGCCATTTATCGAAGATAACGAAACGCCAGCGTGGGGTGTGGGCGATATCCTTAAGATCGCCGTGCTATTTTTATTCTTCGGTTACAGCATCCATATCGTCGAGGCGTTTTCTTTTTGGCTGTTTAGGATAAAGGTTTTTGACGGTAATCTTTTTGCCCTTATCAATACCGCGCTCGTTGATATTATTTTAATTTTTGTCATACTGTATTTTGTACGTGTAAAGTATAAGCACACGCTGCGCGCTCTCGGCATTACCGTTAAAAATTTTCTCAAGGCGGTATTGACAGGTATCGTAGGCTATATCAGCTTTATCCCGATCCTTATTTTTGTATTCATACTAGTCATTATTTTTGTGAACCTGTTTCATTACAAACCCCAACCGCAACCGATATTTGAGATATTTTTTGAAGAAAAAAGGACCATGGTATTGACCTATCTTATCGTGCTGATTTCTATCATAGGCCCGATAGCGGAGGAAATATTTTTTAGAGGTTTTGCCTATGGTGCGCTTAAAAAGAAATGGGGGGCTCTTACTTCTGCGCTCATCACCTCAGCGGTGTTTGCCTCGCTTCATGCCAACATAGTAGGATTTTTCCCCATAATGGTACTCGGGCTTCTGCTTGTGTATCTCTATGAAAAATCAGGTTCGCTCATCCCCTCGATAACCGTGCATGTCATTCATAATGCGATACTGGCGGTATTTATGTTGGCAATAAAAGAACTAGCAGGGATGCTCTGATACATGCGGTAGTCAAAAATGAAAAATTCAAAAATCAGAAGCACCTATCAAAATAGAAACGTTTTTTAAAGTTTAATTTTTTATATAACTATGTCAAAAGTCGCGATAGTAAAATGTAGTACCTACGACCGTGAGGCCCTTTTTGAGGCTTTATCAAAGAGCTTGTCCCTTATAGGAGGCATAGACACTCTCCTCGCTGCCCATGCCAAAGTCCTTATCAAACCGAATCTTCTTTCGGCACGCAACCCCGATGAAGCCGTTACGACGCATCCGGAATTCGTACGGGCCCTTATCAGGGTTTTGAAACAGAAAAAATGCGACATATCGGTAGGAGATAGCCCTTCGGGCTTCAGCGGTGACTTTGTCGAGAGGGTCTACGAGGTAACAGGGATGAAGGCCGTATGCGCCGAAGAGGGCGCTGTGCTTGTAAAATTTGACGAGTCAAAAATAATAAACGGTATCCCGATTGCAAAACGCGTGCTTGAGAGCGACGTTGTAATTTCGCTGCCAAAGTTTAAGACGCATGGCCTTGTGGTCATGACAGGCGCCATAAAAAATATGTACGGCGCGGTGCCGGGCCTTAGTAAAGTTGAATTTCATAAAAAATTTCCCGACCCGGGTGAATTTTCAAAACTCATCGTTGACGTTTTTTCTCTTGCCAGGCCGCACCTTTCTATCGTTGACGGTATTTGGTCTATGGACGGCGATGGACCCGCAGGCGGCAGGGTGAGGCACCTGGGGTTGATCATAGCGGGTTTTGATGCGGTGAGCGTTGATAGTGTACTATGCCGCATCGTGGGCATAAAACCAGACGAGATAGATATGATTGCCGAAGCGCACAGGCGCAATCTGGGTACTTCTCATAGCGATGATATAGAGGTACTCGGTGAAAATATAAAGGATGTAGCGGTAACAGATTTTAGATTAGCAAGCAGTTCCATACTGAAAAAAATTCCCCCACCGCTTATGAAAATGCTCAGCCGTTTTATTTTCCTCAGGCCCTATATTAATACGGTACTCTGCGTAACGTGCCGTATGTGCGTAAAAAACTGCCCTATGCATACCATTATACAAAAAGATAATTATCTCAAAATCGATTATAGTACATGCATAAATTGCCTGTGTTGTTTTGAGGTATGTCCGCATGCGGCGATAGAGATAAGAAAAAGTTTTCTGGTTAAAATATTTTCTTTACTGCAGAAAAAGTAACTATGTGCTACAGGGCATTAAAAAAAATAGACAAATACATTTAATTTTGCTACAATACGGCAAAGAAACAAGGAGGTTAGAATATGTCTAAATCCGTTATTATAGCGATACTCGTTTTTTTGATTTTAGTGGGCCTGGTTTCTTTAAACTTTGCAGAGAATCTTACCCTTACCACATATTATCCCGCCCCGTACGGTAATTATACCGAGTTAAGAGCAAGCCGTATGGCGCTCGGAGATACTTATAAAAACAGTGCATCATACCGTTGGCCCACAGAAGTAGATACTGACGCTGATTTGGTTATCGAGGGAAATGTAGGCATAGGGACTACGAATCCTGCGCATAAGCTGGATATTGTCGGAGCGATGTACAGCCAGCGGTATGCCTTGACTGACGGCGAGCCTATTGCCGTTGACTGGGATAATGGCAATGTACAATCGGTTACTATCGGAGGAAATAGGACTTTTACTTTTTCTAACGGACAAGACGGCGGTAAGTATCTTCTGATTATAAAACAGGGCGGTGCCGGTAGTTGGGAGCCTGTCTGGCCTGCCAGCGTAAGATGGCCGGGAGCCAGTACCCCCGCTCTTACCGATACGGCTGGCCGCACAGATTATATCGGATTTATATATAACGGTGTTGACAGTAAATACGACGGCGTAGCCCAGGCGCTTGATTTTCAATAAGCACTGCTCATGGTTAAAAAAACCTCTACGCGAGGTAATGCTGATGTATAAAAAAATTATAATAGCTTTAGTAGTATGTATAAATTTTTTTAGCATGTGCCAAAATGCCGAAGCGGGTTGGTATAGTAGTTCGTGGAAAAAACGCAGATCAGTTAGTATTACGGGTTCAGGTAGTGCGCAGACAAACTACCAGGTTGAATTTGATGTAACCTATGATTCTGATATGCAGTCAGATTTTGACGATATCCGTTTTACCAGCTCAAACGGCACTACGGAAATATACTATTGGAGGGAAACATACACCGCGTCAACCCAGGCTACCTTTGTAGTAGAAGTCCCGAGCATCCCCACAGGAGGGACTACTATTTATATGTATTACGGGAATGCAAGCGTAGCAACTACCAGTGACGGAGGGAATACCTTTTTATTTTTTGATGATTTTGACGACAATAGTTTTGACACTACGAATAAGTGGACGCAGGTCGGTACCGGTACGATTATAGAACAGAACCAGAATCTTTCAATTACCAGTAACGGTACTAACCGGGTCTATGCAAGGTCCAAGACCTCTCTTAGCGCTCCCTATAAACTTGAATGTAGTGCCCGCAGAACAGGAAACGGTGCGGGTGATAATATAGAAATTGCTATTAACTGGGACGGAACCATAGGAGGCGCAGCTCCCTGCTATTACAGGATATTCGCCGGTTATTATGCCCCTTATTATAACTCCTGGGCCGGTGGCGGTACTTATCTTGCTATCCAAGAAGCAGTAACAGCCACAGTTTATACTGACTTTTTACCTACCTATGCAGTAATTTTAGATACTTCCTGGCATGACTATAAAATCATCTCGAGATCCAACGGCGATATCACCATTGATTTTGACGGTACGGAGATTCTCTCGGCAAGCGATTCAACTCCCAGGACCTCAGGATATATAGGGTTTTCTTCCAGAGAGGCACCCACTGCGTTAAATTCACGTTATGATACCGTCCGGGTAAGTAAGTTTATTGACCCTCCGCCTGCTGCAACCGTGGGAAATGAAGAGGGCGGTCTGAGCAACGTTTTGATTTTTGAATAAACTCTTAACGCCTCCATGCATAAAATTTTTTTGATGTTTGCAGTGGAGGCCGAAGGAAATAAGTTTATTAAACAAAAACCCGCTCTAAGAATTCTCCCTTCACAGTGCCTCATTTTACATTTTCAATCTTTCCTTATGAACATAGTATGATTGGATTATAAGGAGTTATTATATGCCTATCGAGACGATTAAGTGGGAAAAAAATTATATAAAACTTATAGATCAAACAAAATTGCCCAAGAAGCTGGTGTGGCTTAAGTGCAAGACAATAGAAGACCTGCACCATGCCTTAAGGATGCTCAAAGTGAGGGGCGCGCCCCTCATAGGGATTGCCGCGGGCCTGGGCGTATATCTGGGCATGCAGGATTTTAAGGGAGACACTAAGGCGTTTAAGCAGAAGCTAAAAGAGATTATCAAATATATCGGCTCATCAAGGCCTACCGCGGTAAATCTCTTCTGGGCGCTTAAGAAAATGCAGCAGGTATTTGATGGAAATAAAAAACTGCATATAGCAGAGATTAAGAAAGCGCTCTTTAAAGAGGCGATGAAGCTTATAGAAGAAGATAAATACACCTGCAGGAAGATGGCTGAGTTTGGCGCGGGGCTCATAAAAAATAATGACAGCATTCTTACCCACTGCAATGCGGGAGCGCTTGCAACGTTTGATTACGGGACCGCACTCGGCGTATTATATAAAGCCAAAGAACAGAAAAAACGCTTCAGGGTTTTCCTTGATGAGACGAGGCCGCTCCTTCAGGGGGCGCGCCTCAGCGCATGGGAACTCCTTCGTCATAATATAGATGCAACGCTCATATGTGATAATATGGCAGCGGATATTATGAGGAAAGGTTTGGTCAATAAGGTGATCGTCGGCGCCGACAGGATTGCCTCAAACGGCGATGCGGCAAATAAGATAGGGACATATTCCCTTGCCGTGCTTGCCAAGGCACACCGTATCCCCCTGTATGTGGTAGCGCCTGTTTCAACCTTTGATATGAGCTTAAAGTGCGGGGATGAGATACCGATTGAGTTTAGAAACCCCAATGAGCTTATATGGATAGAAGATGTTCAGATAGCACCAAAGGATATAAAAGTATATAATCCCGCCTTTGACGTAACGCCTCATCATCTGATAAGCGCTATCGTCACGGAGAGGGGCATATTTAAGCCCCCGTATAAAAAAAACTTGCAGGTACTAAAAAGAATTGTTAAATGAAAACAATAAGTGAAATCGGTGAGTGTGGATTCATAGAACGGATCCGCCGGCGGTATCTGGCGCGTAAAAATAAACATGTTGTGTGCGGGATAGGTGACGATACGGCTGTATTAACACATACCAAAGACACATACCTATTGTTTTGTTCCGACATGCTTATAGAAGACGTGCATTTTACATTCAACAATACACCGGGGGGGTTTAAGGTCGGCTGGAAGGCGCTGGGGGTGAATATAAGTGACATTGCGGCAATGGGGGGCACTGCAAAATTCTGCGTTGTTTCGCTGGGTATCCCCCGGGGTGTATCGATCGCGTTTTTAGACGATTTTTACAGAGGGTTAGGGGCTATCGCAAAAAAGTTTTCGGTTTCAATCGTAGGCGGGGATACGAACCGTTCGGATAAGTTTGTGGTAGATATAGCGCTTATCGGCGAGGTGAAGAAAACTAATCTTGTACTTCGCTCAGGTGCGCAGGTTGGCGATACGATATTGGTTACGGGAAGTTTAGGCGGGTCCCTATACGGTAGGCATCTTAGTTTTACGCCCAGGATAAAAGAGTCCCGGTTCCTGGTAAGCAATTTTAAAATTACTTCAATGATAGATATCTCAGACGGCCTGGCGAAGGATCTATCGCATATTATAAAGGAGAGTAAGGTCGGTGCCATGCTTTATGAAGCGCACATCCCGATCTCGAAGAATTGTAAGGATATAAAGCATGCGCTTTCCGACGGAGAAGATTTTGAGCTCCTGTTTACTATGGCGCCCAGGGAGGCAGAGAGGTTATTAAAAAAAAGGCAAAGGCCCTTTCATACAAAAATTTCAAAAATCGGCACTATTACTAAAAGGCGTGACGGCTTAACGCTTGTAAATAAAAAAGGAAATATTAGAAAATTAAAAGAACCCGGCTTTGAGCATTTTTAAACGATACGCAGTCTTTTGATATTTCTGCGTATCGTTTACCCCGACGAAGTTGCCAAAATTATCAAAGAGAATTTTGGCAAGAGTATTTCTGAGTCGGGGTTGTACAGAAATTTAAAATTAATGTATGTCGACTATCTCGACGAAGTTGCCAAAATTATCACCCCTAGAAATTGCTTGTCGAGAGCGAGCAATTTCAGCCATTAGGCGCCTAACGGGCAGGGATTAAGTCCCGGAGATTCTTTGAATCTCTCGGGAAAGAGAATTTTGGCAAGTAGATAGTTCTGAGTCGGGGTTGTCTATAAGAAATTCTGTTACTTTGGCCCGGCGAGACTTATTATGGGTAATCCAAATTTAGAGATTATAACTACTTCATATAAGCATACCATTGCTCTCGGGAAAAAGGTAGGCGCCCTACTATCCGCAGGAGATACGGTGGCGCTTATAGGAGAATTGGGAAGCGGTAAGACTACGTTTACCAAGGGTATTGCGCGTGCGCTCGGGTTACAATACACCAAAGAAATAAACAGCCCTTCATTTGTGTTAATCAAGGAATATGATTTAAAGCTTCCTCTCTACCACGTAGACGTATATAGGTTAAAAAATCCGCTCGAGTTGGAATGCGTGGGGTTTGAAGAATATATATCAGAGAGAGGGGTTCTTGTAATTGAGTGGGCGGACAAGGTAGTCTCGTTACTCCCACGGCACTATTTAACAATAAAATTCGAACACCTTGCAAAAGATACAAGGCTTTTAAAATTTATACCTAACGGTAAACGGTATAATGATATGATAAAAGACTTATCCATATGAAATTACTCGCGATAGATACCTCCTCGGATTATCTGGGCCTGGCAGTGCTTGAAGATGATATCGTCAAAATAAGCCTGGTGAATAAACTTAACAGAGAACATGCGTCGGTTCTTATTTCCAGGATAGATGAGATTTTGGCGCTTTCAGGTGTTTCTTTTGCTATGCTGGATGGTTTTGTGGTAGATATCGGGCCGGGTTCGTTTACGGGCCTGCGGATAGGCATTGCTGCCGTCAAAGGATTTTTGGCGGGCTCGGATAAAAGCGTAAAACTCATAAAGAGTTTAGAGCTTATTG
Organism: Candidatus Omnitrophota bacterium; assembly: GCA_043800345.1. GTDB lineage: Bacteria > Omnitrophota > Gorgyraeia > VGKN01 > VGKN01 > JAZDNB01. The sequence goes on along the minus strand of JAZDNB010000022.1, from coordinate 2,761 downwards.
CACACAACATACCGTCCGCGCATGCTGATATTGCCGTAGTATTAGACGCAAAGAGGGAAAAATTTTATTTCTGTCTTTTTAGAGAAATTAACGGGGTACTAAAACCGGTTACTGAGTATTTGCTGCTGAGACTAGATGATATAGTATCAAAAATTAGACGCCCCACTATATTTTTGGGGGACGGGCTTTCCATAATAAAAGAGCCGCTTAAGAAGAGAATGGGGAGTTTAATTTTCGCGGCAGAAAAAGAGTATTGGTATCCAAGACCGGAACTACTGGGGCTCGTCGGTTATCGCAGGATCAAAAAAGAAGGGTTTGATAAAAAAAAGGACCTGCTACCGTTCTATATGTACCCGAAAGAATGTACCATTACACAGAAGAAACATACGTAGCGCGCAAGGCGCGATGCGCACAGTAAAATAACTGACGTAGAGATATCCCGTATGCATAAAGCCTATAAAAAAAATCCCGTATACAGGCCTACCTGGGTCGAGATAGACCTTGCCGCTCTTAAATTTAATCTTGAAAAAGTAAAACAGCGTATACCTGAAAAAACAAAAATTCTCGTTGCGGTAAAGGCAGACGCGTACGGTCACGGCATTAAAGAGATAGCGCATACGCTCGTCGGCTTCGGGGTGGATTATCTTGGGGTTGCGACAACTGATGAGGCGCTCCTGCTTAGAGGCGAAGGGATACGCACGCCCATACTCATATTCGGGGCGGTATTAGAAAGTGAAGCCATTCCTATTATACGCCATGGAATAACGCAGACGGTCCCAAACCTTGCAATCGCAAAGTTTTTATCAAAAGAGGCAATGCGTTTAGGAAAAATAATTACTGTCCATGCCAAAATCGATACGGGGATGGGCAGAATAGGCGTGTGGCATGAGGAGGCCATATCGTTTATAAAAGAAATCAGGGCTTTAAAGAATGTAATGCTTGAGGGTATATATACGCACCTTCCCAGCGCGGATGAACAGGATAAAGAATTTACAAACCGGCAACTGACATCTTTTAACAGGTTAATAGACGAACTAGAGGATATGGGGATTTGTATTCCCCTTAAGCATGCAGCAAACAGTATGGGGCTGTTGCGGTTTACAAAATCGCATCTTAATCTGGTAAGGCCCGGCCTTATGATATATGGTCTGTATCCGCACCGGAGAAGCCCTATGCCATGTAGGTTAAAACCTGTCATGGCGTTTAAAACCCGCGTGGTATATCTGAAAGAAGTTCCGAAAAATAGGTCCATTAGTTATGGCAGAACGTATATCACACAAAAAAAATTGAAGATTGCAACGCTGCCCGTCGGTTACGGTGACGGATATCCGCGTTTTTTATCAAACAGGGGCTATGTCTTGGTGCGGGGCAAAAAAGCACCCATAAGGGGAAAGGTATGCATGGACCAGACCATGGTGGATGTAAGCGCCATTAAGGGCATACGTATCGGAGATGAAGCAGTATTGATGGGTGCGCAAGCCAAGGAGCGGATTAGCGCGGAGTCACTTGCCGCCCTGGGGGATACCATCTCGTATGAAATCGTATGCTGGATATCAAAAAGGGTACCGCGGTTCTATCACAGGATATCCTAACATATGTACCGTCGCTTAAGATATGGTTATCCAAAATAATTTGAAGTAGTTACAATAAATAATTTGTTGATAAATAATATTATTATGTTATAATTACACTGGATTAAAATATGCATAGGAAAAAAAAGTCTGCATTTTCTTTTGTCGAAGTGCTGATTGCGGCAATAATCGTTAATATTGTCGTCATCGGGTGCTTTGGCACATTTCTTGCTGCCAAGTCAAAGGTAAACGTTACCAAGAGAAGACTGATGGCGCTTAATTATGCGCAGGAAAAAATAGAGGAATTGGTGTCGCTTTCATTTGATGATGCCTCATTGGCCGTAGACGATTATAATACAAATACGCTACCGAATAGTGAATTGAAAGATGGCTTTGGCGGTACAAGGACATATGCTGTTGCATGGGGTCCGGATGACTATAGCACCGGAAGCGGTGAGCGGTATAAAATAATCACAGTCACTATAACGTGGACAGAACCGCAAATATGAGATTTCTTGACCCTATTCATAAAACTTCAACAAAAGCACAGACATTACTTGAGGTCCTGATAGCAGCCGGACTTATCCTTATTATCATCCTGGCGGAAGTAGCAGTATATATTACGGCTATCAGGGCTTGGCGGCAATCCCAGTACCGTTCATATGCCCAGAACGAGGTAGCTAGCTCCCTGTATCATATCGTAAAAACGGTGAGGCAAGCCTATAGCCTTACCCATACCAATGCTACTGATATTTTTGTAATTAAAGATGACGGGGGCGATAATCTCACCTCAAATGATAAAAACCAGCGATATTGGCTTGACGGTACGCAGTTAAAATACGACCCCGACACAGCAGTATCGGGCGATATAATGGTATTAGCATCGGGAGTTGACTCGCTTGCCTTTGATTTTTCTTACAGGACACTTTTGATTACACTACAATGCAGCGCATTTGATGAGACGTTTCAGAGCCTTACGAAAGTAAGTATGAGGTGCAAGACATTAAATTAAATATGGATACTAAACGGAATAATAAAGGTTTTGTCATATTGCTTTCTGTAATACTTATGTTTATGACAGCATCGGTGGCAGCTGCGGTGCTGCTTGTTATGCTTGGCCAGTATCAGCTGACAAGCGTGTATATAAAACATACGAAGGCATATTATCGGGACGAGGCAGGCTTAGTGCG
>JAZDNB010000033.1:0-3278 GCA_043800345.1 Candidatus Omnitrophota bacterium | reverse complement strand
GCGCTATCTTTAATGAACACGCGACTTATGGAGCGATAGCGAACATAAGTTGCTGTGCGAATTAATACCCGCGCTTTTTGCGGGTATCTTCAAAAAACTGCCGCAATTTTTAGGGGGAGGAAAGACAAAAAACTAAAATGTCACTACTTTATCGCTTTCCTTAACAATTTCGTATAGGTCTTTCATGGTGTTAATCGGGCAAAGATTGGATTCTTTTTGTTCCCTCGCTTTAATACAAGTACCGCAGGCGTAAATCTTACCATTTCCTTGAAGGAATTTTTGTGCCTGTTCAATAGTGTTAAATTTCTCATTGCTTACCTTCTCGTATTCAACTCCTTTTCCTACCAGAAATATCTTAACCTCATCTTTTTGACCTAAGCAGTAATTTGCATACCTAAAAGCATTCCAGCAGGTCTCTACATCATTGCTTGAAATAATCACTCCTACCCTCATTTTTCTCCTCCCGACTTCCTAAGCACTATACCGTAATGGTATGGTTTTAAATCATAAAGAACAGGGTCGCTAAATCCAACTTGTAGCGCCCATTCACTGCATTGTTCTGGTTTCGGGCGGATCTCCATAGATGGCCCTCTGGGAGTCGTCGGATCATAATTCCAGTGAATGATTCCCAGTTTTCCGCCGACTTTTAGAATTCTTTTAGACTCACTAAGCAACGCCTCAGGATTCTCTAAGTGAAGGATATTAAAAAGCATAACATAATCCACGCTTGCATTTGGAAGCCCTGAACCTTCAACCATAAAATCACGCAGTATCGTCTCAACATTGTTTAGTTTATGCTTTCTAGCCTCTTCTTCTGTCGCTCGAATCATATCCGGCTCAATATCAATAGCGTAAACTTTTCCTTTAATAAGCTTTGCTGCTGGTATAGTAAATGTCCCAAAGCCGCAACCAAATTCCGCTACATTATTTACTTGATTATCAAGCCCAAGCGTAACAACAATTTTTTCCGCATCGAAAAAATTCTCCCACATATTTTTATCTGGCATCCCACTCTCAAGTATTTTCATATTATTTAAGCCAAATATCTTCTATTTCTTCAAATAGCTCTGAGCTATCGAAATCTGCGGGTAAAACATTCTATACCGAAAAACTTTTCCTGAGAAACCTTTTAATACGAATTTGTTTCTCACTCATAATACCGGGGTAAAGCCGGTCTCTAAGGAAATAGTTTAAAATGCATCGCGCCCTTAGCTTCTTTTAAATACCCTTCCGTAAACTTTATTATATCATTCATCATAGCAACTGTCTCAACCGGATATTTTCCCACGGCCGATTCCGCCGAAAGCATGACAAAGTCAGTACCGTCTATTATAGCATTGGCAACGTCCGTTACTTCAGCACGGGTAGGCCTAAGGTTCTCAGTCATACTCTCAAGCATCTGTGTCGCGGTAATAACAAACTTTCCTGCGCGGTTACATTTCTTAATAATCATCTTCTGGATGATAGGAATTTCGTATATGGGCAATGATACCCCCATATCTCCGCGCGCAATCATTATGCCGTCAGAAACCCCGATTATCTCGTCAATATTCTTTATACCCTCCCTATTCTCAATCTTGGCGATAAGCCGACACTGCGAGCCTCCCCCAAGAAATCTTCTTACATCCATTATATCCCTCTTCGTGCGCACGAACGACTGGGCGATATATTCGAATCCGTGCTTTTCGCAAAAATGTATATCCTGCCTATCCTTTGCGCTTATGCCCCCAAACTCAAGCTTGGCTTCCGGGATATTTACTCCCTTATGTTCCTTAAGCAACCCCCCTATTATAACTCTTGTCTTCAGCTTGCCTTTATAATGCCCTATCACCTCGAGGTCAATATTTCCGTCATCAATAAATATATGCTGTCCATTTCTTATATCCCGAAAAGACCCTTTATAGTCAAAGGGAATTGTTCCAACTGCGCCTTTTATATCCTTTTGAATAAGCCAAGCTATCTGGCGTTTTTTAAGCGCTATCGGCTGAGCAAGGCTGCCTATCCTGATGCGGTGACCCTGCAGGTCACCGAGAAGTTTTATACGCCTGCCATATTTCGCATTTAGGCTGCGGATTATGCTTATCCTACAGAACAACTCTTGCATACTGCCGTGCGAAAAGTTAAGGCGCGCGACATCCATTCCGGCAAGCAACATTTTTCTTACTATCGTCTCGCTGGATGACGCCGGTCCAAGAGTACAGATTATCTTTGTCTTTAGCATATAATCTACCCGTCCCAGCCTTTCTTCGGGCTTGGCAATCCCGGTGACATCATACTTAATTCATACTTAATTCCGAATTATGTAATGTGTCCCCATGATCCTTAGGCTGGCTTGAGTATCCCTCCCGATACTATTAGCTTTACGCATTCTTCCTCTGACATTTCTAGAAACTTTACCGCATTTTTGGGAACTAAAATTAAAAATCCACTCCATGGACTAGGGGTTGAGCCAATAAGCACGTGCACTAACTCCTGACCTATTAATTCTTGCGCCTCCCTAAAACCTTCATTGGTCATAAAACCTACTGACCAAATCCCTTTCGAAGGATATTCTACCAAAACTACCTTTTTGAATACAGACTTATCGTGGGAAAAAATAAACCTGACTATTTGTTTAATAGGCGGATACACCTGCCTGACTCCGGGAAGCCCAAGAAACAATCTCTCTATTGAAGGAAGTGCTTTTTTACTCAATAAATGCGAAACAACAAATCCTATTACTAGAGTTATTAAGATCGCTATAATAAAACCTAATCCGGGAATAGAAAAACCAAACGCGGCCTTTAAATAACTGTTGATAATTCCCCCAACAATGTTATCGATAAATCTGAAAATAATAAAAATAAGATACAGGGTAAGAAAAACCGGTAGAATGGTAAGTAGCCCGGTGATAAAATATCGTTTCAATTTATTCATCTCCTCCTCCTTTATCAAACACATTCAGAAACCTATGAAAGATTTCGTTCTAACATCCCTCGGTTGCCCTCTGTCTCTAATGAAACAGCTATAATGCACCGCGCCCTTAAAAACAAAATTTTTTAGGAAAGAAGCTCGGCCGATATATCTATCGGCGCTATGCCCCGCCTCTTGCGTTTAGGGCTTCAAAGAACTGTTTGGGCGGGGCGCGGGGTGGGGGTCGCGCCCCGCCTTCCCGAAAACGGGACACCCGCGCAACTCCTATAAGCGCGGCGTGAGCGCTATCTTTTCAAAAAACTGCCGCAATTTTTAGGGGGAGATGAGCTTTCCTATAAACCCCACAAGTAAGCCATAAACCAATA
>JAZDNB010000020.1:0-50402 GCA_043800345.1 Candidatus Omnitrophota bacterium | reverse complement strand
ATCGAAGAGAATTTCTGCATATCTTATCCCGAGAAATTTCTACAAAATTTCCGGGACTTTACCCTTGAAATCGTAAAACGATTTCTAAGGGCGAGTCGGGGTAAATTTAGGTACCACGGGCTTGCCAGTGGGGTGTTCCATGTGACTTAAGAGGAGTATTTTAAAATGGCGGATTCCCTTGTTATTGTTGAATCACCAGCGAAAGCAAAAACCATCAATAAATTCATCGGTGATAGCTATAAAATAATAGCATCGCAAGGTCATCTTATAGACCTTCCCAAAAGCACCATCGGGGTGGATATAGAAAATGATTTTAAACCTCAATTTGTAGTAATTGCCGGTAGAAGAAAGATTCTCACCCTCCTGAAGAAGGAAATAAAAGACAAAAAGAACTTATATCTTGCGACCGACCCTGACAGAGAAGGAGAAGCCATAGGCTATCATATTGCGGATAAAATAGGCGGCGGAAAGAATATTTTTCGGGTGACGTTTAATGAAATAACCAAGGAAGCCGTGCAAGAAGCATTTAGTAATCCAAAGAGTATAGATCATAATAAGGTTATGGCGCAGCATGCAAGAAGGGTGTTGGATAGAATTGTTGGCTATAGTTTAAGCCCTCTGTTATGGAAAAAAGTAGGTATGGGTCTTAGTGCGGGGAGGGTTCAATCTGTAACCGTGAGGCTTATCGTTGAAAAGGAGGAGAAGATAAGGGCTTTTACCCCTCAGGAATATTGGGAATTGGAGGCAGAACTTTCTAATAAGGAATCGAAAAATTTTCTTGCAAGACTTGAAAAATATCAAGGCAAAAAAATTCAATTTAAGAAAAAAGAGGAAATTGATGCGGTTCTGTGCATTCTTGAGAAGGAAAATTTTGTAGTAGCTGATATAAAAACAACGCAAAGAAAAAAAAGTCCCTCGTCCCCTTTTACCACAAGTAAATTACAGCAGGATTCCTTTAACAAGCTCGGTTTTTCTGCTTCAAAGACAATGCAAATCGCCCAGTATCTCTATGAAGGTATAGAGCTAAATGAAGAGGGTCCTACGGGTCTTATCAGCTACATGAGGACGGATTCCGTGCATATATCAAAAGAAGCGCAAGACCAGGCCAAAAAGTTTATACTCGAACATTACGGAAAAGAATATTACCCGGAAACTCCGAATATATATAAATCAAAACAAAAGAGTCAAGAAGCCCATGAAGCAATACGTCCTACGTCAGTTTTTAGAACTTCGGAAAACATAAAACAGTTCCTCACGCCGGACCAATTTAAATTATATGATCTTATATGGAAGCGTTTTGTAGCAAGTCAGATGACGGAGGCTCTGTATCGTGTTACCAGCGTAGACATACAAGCAGGCGACTATATCTTCAGGGCCGTGGATACCCAGGAAATTTTTGCAGGTTTCAATAAAGTATACACATTAGAAGAAGAAATAGAAAAAGGGACTCTCCTTCCCGAACTTTCCTTACATGAAACCTTACAGCTTATCAGGCTTATCCCGAGTCAGCATTTTACAAAACCTCCTGCTCGGTATAATGACGCCTCTTTGGTAAAAGCCCTTGAAGAGATTGGGATAGGCAGACCTTCTACATATGCACCTACGATACAAACTATCGTGACAAGGAATTATGTCCGCAGGATAAGCGGTAGCCTATCTCCCACGGAACTGGGGATTATGGTAACAAAACTGTTGCTTGAACATTTTTCTAAGATATTAGATTATGAGTTTACAAGAAAAATGGAGGACGAATTGGATGAAGTAGAACTCGGTAAGTTGAGTTATATCGACGTACTAAAAGGTTTCTACTCAGAATTTAACGACAGTTTTCTAAAAGCGGTATCCGAAATGAAAAACATGAAAAAAGAGCAGATCCCTACGGATAAAAAGTGCCCCCTCTGCTCAGCCCCGATGGTAATTAAATGGAGCAGGAGGGGTAAATTTCTAAGTTGTTCAACGTTCCCTGCGTGTAAGGGTGCAGAATCCATTTCAACCGGGATAAAATGTCCACGGGAAAACTGCGGAGGTGAACTTTTTGAAAGACGTTCCAAACGGGGAAGGGTATTTTTTGGCTGTTCAAACTATCCCAAATGTGATTTTTTGGCAAATAAGCTTCCGACCAGTTAAGAGCTATGGAGCGATATATTGAAAAATTCATAAATTATTTGAAAGTTGAAAAAAATTATTCGGAATACACGGTTATAAATTATACCGCAGATTTAAGATTTTTTAATGAATTCCTCTGCAATAAACCGGTTGAATCGATAGACTATCTTACCTTAAGAAAATTTTTAGCATTCTTAAGAGAAAAAAACTTTTCAAAAATAACCATAGCAAGGAAATTAGCTACCTTAAGGAGCTTTTTTAAATTTTTATTACGGGAAGGGTATCTTAAATCAAACCCGATTACCGGTTTATCCACCCCAAAATTTGAAAAGAAACTTCCTACGTTTCTAACCGTTAGTGACGTAACAAAACTGATCGAGTCTCCCGATATCGGAAAGGAAGCGGGATTGAGGGACAAGGCTATACTAGAAGCCCTCTATAGTACCGGCATGAGGGTGGGTGAACTTGTTGGGCTGAATATTGAAAATGTTGATTTCATCAGCGGTACGGTAAAAGTATTCGGAAAAGGTAAAAAAGAAAGGCTTATCCCTATAGGGGAGAGGGCACTGCGCGTTATGAGAGATTATCTTTCAAAAACGGAAGGTTCAAAAGAAAAAGGCCCTTTGTTTTTGAACAAATCAAAACGGAGACTCACCGACAGGTCAGTGAGGAGGATTGTTGAAAAATATATTAGGAATATTTCGCAGAAAGAGAATATCTCTCCGCACACGCTGCGCCATTCTTTTGCTACGCATTTATTGGATAGGGGGGCGGACTTAAGGAGCGTTCAAGAACTTTTAGGGCATGTAAATCTATCTACAACCCAGATTTATACTCACATCACTACGGAGCGTCTTAAAGATTCTTATGAGAAAGCTCATCCAAGAGCGTAGCGGTTATAGGCCCTGTCGGTAGTTTTATCCCCCTTCGCAGAAGACCACGTGCATGCACGTGGATGAATGCGAAGAAAAAACTGCTTCGGAGGATGTCACTAAATGGGCAAGCTGTTCACAAAGTAAGGGGATAACCCCGACGAGTATGCAGAAATTATCGAAGAGAATTTCTGCATATCTTACGAGTCGGGGTAAATTTAGGTACCACGGGCTTGCCCGTGGAGCTTCATATGGTAAGGTGAAAGGTTATAGCGCATCGTATCTGCGGGTACATATACTATGGTATACATATATTCCATATTGCTGATTATTTTTAGTGTTATAAGCCTGCCTTTTCTTTTTGTAAAAGGCAAGCTGCACAGGGGGATATTGTATAGATTTTGTATTACAAAAAATATTTTAAAAGATGTAATTACAAAAAAAATAATATGGGTTCATGGCGTTAGCGTAGGAGAGATTTCCTTAAGCAAACCTATCATAGAGGTTATCCGGGAGCAGTATCCTGCTAGCCAGCTTATATTTTCCACTATCACAAAAACCGGGAATATTCTTGCAAAAAAGTATATTGCCAAAAACGCCGAACAGGTAATATATTTTCCGTTTGACCTAAAAGGGGTTGTAAAAAAATTTCTTGATAGGATCAGGCCAAGCGTGGTTATGCTGCTTGAAACCGAGATTTGGCCGAATTTCATATATGAGTGTCACAGAAGAAACATTCCCGTTTTGCTGATAAACGGAAGAATATCGGACGGTGCTTTTAAAAGATATATGGTAATACAAGGGTTGTTGCAACATGTGCTGGAGAAGATAAGCTTATTTTGCATGCAAGATGAAATAAGCAAGGCGAAGATAATAACACTGGGTGCTCCCCAAGAAAGAGTAGCTGTGGTAGGAAATATAAAATTTGATGTGACATTGGATGAGCAGTATGTTCCGGAAAAATTGGTCATCCTGAAGGAATATTTAAGGGCAAGAAGCAGAAAATTTTTTATAGCGGGGAGCACGCACCCGAAAGAAGAAGAAAAATTGATAAGCGTTTTTAAAAAAATACGGCAGGAATATCCGCGTTTATTTTTTTTAATAGCCCCTCGTCACATAGAACGTTCGCATAATATCTTAAAGGAGGTTATCCGCTATGGTTTTAAGGGGTCATTATATTCAAGCCTGGGGAGAGCTCTTAAAGAGGATGAGGATGTCCTCATCCTTGATGTAATAGGAGAATTAAGATATCTCTACGGTCTTGCTGATGTTGTTTTTATAGGGGGGAGCCTCGTTCCTCACGGAGGCCAGAACCTTATAGAACCCGCCGTCTTTGGTAAGCCAATACTCGTAGGACCCTATATGGACAATTTTAAGGATGTAACTAAAATATTTCTAGACTCAGATGCCGTTATCCAAGTTAAAGATGAGGATGGATTATATAAAGCATTACTGAAGCTCTTACATAATCCGCAGATTATGGAGACAGTAGGCAGAAACGCCAAAGAAGTGGTGAGCAGAAATAGAGGTATTGCCATGAGACTCATGAATTTTATTAAACCTTACGTGGAATTATAGCGTATAATAATGTATGCACCTTACCAAAGTTTGTTGTAAACGGTCTCTATTTAATATATAATAAACCATTATTCTAACATTAAAGCGTGCTTATAGTTATAGAGCACGCTTGTTATCTTTATGGAAATGGGACAGATTATTTTAAAAGGATTTTTGAGGTACAAAAAAGGTGTGGTTATTCTCAAACCTCTTTTATTTATTTTTTCTATGCTTTATTTTCTATGCTTTTTTATCAGAAGGTTTGCCTATAGGTTCGGAATATATAAAAGCTTCAAATTTACTACAAAGGTAATAAGTATCGGGAATATAACCGTAGGCGGTACGGGTAAGACACCCCTCGTAATATTGTTAGCCGATTTTCTTAAAAAATCCAATAAACATGTCATTATTTCTACCAGAGGATACGGCGGCGATTATGTAGAAAAAGGTCTCGTAGTTAATGCTACTACGGATATCAAAGGTAGCCAAGGGACGAATTTCCTCGGAGATGAGGTATGTCTACTGAGAAGATATCTAAAAGATATTTCTATATGTGTCGGAAAAGATAGAGTACGAATGATAAACGAAGCGCTAAAAACAGAGAAACCCGAAATGATATTGCTGGATGACGGATTTCAACATCTGAGAGTAAAGAGAGATTTGGATGTTGTGCTTATAAATGGCCTGAATCCTTTCGGAAATAAAGGATTTATTCCCTACGGTATATTAAGGGCGCCCCTTTCATTATTAAAATATGCGGATATATTTGTCATAACTAAGGTTGATTTGATAAAAGATGTCTCCTATACAAAAAATATTCTGCAGAAGATAAATCCGTCCGCCCTCATCGTATATTCACAGCATTTGTTAAAGGGTATATATGAAGCAGAAACAGAAAAAGAGCTAGATGTGGCTATCCTAAAGAAGAAAACGGTAAATTCAGTCTGCGCAATAGGCGACCCCGAATCATTCGAGAAACTTTTGTGCGCATCGGATATCACCGTACAAGCACATTATAGATTTATTGATCACCACAAATTTAAGGCAGAAGAAATACGGCAGATTATTAAGACGTGTATCAGTTCAAACATCGATATCGTTATTACGACCGAAAAGGATATGGCGAGATTAGAAGAATTTTTAAAGGTTTTTAAGCAGAGCAGTATAGTATTATTATATACTAAAATTGAATTTACTCTGATAGAAAATAAAGAGGCATTTTTTAAAAAAATATCTTCTTTATAAGTAAGCCGATTTCTACTAAACATACAAGTAAAAAAATGAAAGAGTATCTACTTTATATAGCGGCCAGACTCGCAAGCGCTCTCCTAAGTGAGTTACCGATTGATCTTGCCCTAGGCATCGGCAGGGTATGCGGCATACTAAGTTATGTTATAAACAGAAAACGATATGCTGTCGCCTATGCAAACCTGAAAGCGGCATACGGGGAGGCGCTTACCTCTCGGGAGCGAAAACGGATTATAAAAGGCGTATATATAACCTTGATACAAAGTGTTATAGAATTTATGAGATTCCCGACAATAGATGAAGCATATGTAAAGAAATATGTAACAATAGAAAATAAGGAATTTATAGATCAAGCCCTGGCCAAAAAAAATGGGGTTATAGTATTAACCGCGCATTTTGGTAACTGGGAACTTTCAGCTCTGGTAGGAGCCATAGTAGGGTATCGGCTTTATATAGTTGCAAGAGAACAAAAACTTACAAGATTAAATAGTTTGTTAAACAAGTACAGAGAACTGCGGGGGTCCCGTATTATTCCAAAAGGATTGTCGATAAAAGAGCTTTTTAAAAATCTTAAGGAGAATCGCATTATTGCTATTTTGGCCGATCAGGATGCGGGGAAAAACGGGATTTTTGTAAATTTTTTTGGAAGATTAGCTTCAACTCCCCGGGGTGCTTTTGAGTTAGCTTATAAATTGGACTCCGTGGTGCTACCTCTCGTTATAATAAGGACCAAAGGCCCTTATCACAAGATTATTATAGAGAAACCTATTGAACCTGATAAGGCTCTGGATAAGGAATTAGCGGGCAAAAAAGGTTTTGAATGCTTTGCCAGTCTCCTTGAGCGATATATTCGCTCATACCCTTCGCAATGGCTGTGGTTACATAAAAGGTGGAAATCAACGCCCGACAAGCACGTCCTTGTCCTGGATGATGGTAAGGCAGGGCATAGAAATCAGTCGATGGCTATAGTCGGCCAAATCAAAAAAGCTTATCTTGACAAATATAAAGAAACGGGCACCTTGCATATTATTACCATAAAAGTAGAGTTTACAAGCAAATTCAAAAGAATAATATTTAATATGTTATCCATTTTATGCAGGCATTTTATTCAGGGAAATCTCGGATATTTTCGATTTGCCTTTATGGAAAGCACCTTTTTAAAAATTTCACATACCTATGCGGATATAATTATCTCATGCGGTTCGTCTCTTGCATCTTTGAATGTAGCCTTAAAACGTGAGAATAATGCAAAATCCATAGTTCTTATGAAACCCCCCTTCGTAAGATTAAAAAATTTTGATCTGGCTATAATTCCCGAACACGACAGGCCGCCAAAGGGGCCGAATATTATATCTACCACGGTAAGCCCCAATCTTATTGATGATGGGTATGTAAAGGAACATTCTGTAAAGCTTATTAATAAGTTGACGCAGAATAAGCCGATTAAGATAGGTGTGCTGCTAGGGGGTAAGAGCAAGCGCGGTTATCTCGGTAAGGCCTTGATAGAGACGGTACTCGAGGAGCTTAAAGCAGTCTCTTTGCGATTAGATGCCTCGTTACTTGTAACTACGTCAAGGCGAACACCTCCGGAAATAGAACATTTATTAGAGAAAGAACTAACAGTTTTTGGTAACTGCGGTATATTGGTGATAGCAAATAAAGATAACCCCCCTGAGACAGTGGGAGGCATACTTGGACTGAGTACGGTTATTGTTTTATCCGGAGACAGCATATCGATGATTTCGGAAGCGGTGCATACAGGTAAACCCGTCATTGTATTTGAGATTAATAAGAAAAAGGCGTTATGGAGAAGATACAAAGAAGAAATTCTGATAGATAAACTTTCCCGGCAGGGGCTTATTAGTTTCATAAAACCCGCGCAGCTTGCCGCCACAATAGATGTCTTGGTGCACAAACAAGAACCCCTCCGGGAATTGACGGATGCATCTGCTATATATAATTACCTTATAAGCAGAGTGTTATAACGATTATGAATATACTTCAGATACTACCCGAATTAAATTTTGGAGGCGTTGAAACAGGTACGGTAGATTTTTCGAAAAAACTTGTTTCGCTTGGCCATAAATGCATTATTGTCTCTGCGGGCGGGAAACAAAAAGAACATCTTATTAAAGCGGGTGTAGTTCATTATGAACTGCCCGTTCATAAAAAATCTCCTTTTTCAATATTGTATGCAATAAAAAAGCTTAAAGGGATTATTCGGGAGGAAAAAATAGATATTGTCCATGCAAGAAGCAGAGTTCCCGCGATTATAGGGGCCGTTGCTTCTTATCTTACGGAAGTTCCGTTTATCACGACGTGCCATGGATACTATTCAAGACATTTTTTTTCCAAGGTTATGGGGTGGGGAAAGTTTGTGATAGTGATATCCAATTCCATAGGAAGGCATATGGTTGACGATTTTCATCTTCCCTTAGAAAGGATACGGCTCATATGGAGAGGCGTTGATGGCGAACAATTTTATTTTAAAGAACCCTCCATACTACGAAAAGGTCCTTACGTAATAGGTATGATAGGCAGGCTCACGCCTATAAAAGGACACAAATTTTTTGTAAAGTCTCTTTTTGCGGTTTTAACGGTAATACCGAATTTAAAGATTTTGATTGTAGGGGAGGCACCGGAAGACAAACTTACCTATAAAGAAGAGATAAAAAAGCTTATTAGTAAGATGAGGCTTGAAAAAAAAGTAGAGTTTCTCGGAGAAACCAAAGATATACCCGCCGTCATGTCAAGGCTTGACCTTTTAGTTTTGGCGACAACCGCTCAGGAAGCATTCGGAAGGGTTATCATAGAAGCATTTGCAAGCGGCGTACCGGTGGTTGCAACAAGCGTAGGAGGGGTTTTGGATATAATCAATGATAGAACGAACGGTCTTTTGGTTCCGCCCGCCGACCCTAAGGCAATGGCTCAGGCGATTATTGATGTTTTGAAGAATAATGACCTCAGAATTTCTCTTATAAAAGAAGCTAAAAAAACCGTTGATACAAAATTTGGCTTAGATACGATGGTAAAAAAAACCTTAAAGGTGTATGAAGAGACGCTCTCCGTTAAAAGGATACTTGTGATAAAACTGAGCTCTATAGGAGACGTAATACTTGCGGTGCCGAGTTTGCGAGCGCTCAGACAACATTTTCCCAGAGCAAAAATTTGTGTGTTGGTAGGAATAAAATCAAGGCAGATAATTCAAAACTGTCCTTATATTGACGAAGTTATAGTGCTTGAGGATAGCGGTAAATCAATAGTACAGCTTTTCCAAAAGGGAAAGGAACTTTTTTCCTATCGATTTGATATTACCGTTGATTTGCAGAATAATAAGATAAGTCATCTGCTTTCATTGTTAAGCTGGGCACCTTCGCGCTATGGTTTTGATAACGGAAAACTCAGTTTTCTTTTAAATCATAGGGTTAGATTTATAGGCTTGGGGGCAATTGATCCTGTTGCGCACCAGTCAAAGGTGTTGGGCATTATGGGGGTACGTATTGAGGATGATAGCCTTGAACTTTGGCCCGATGAATCGGATTGTAAGCATATTGATGAAATGCTTTCGGTTGATTGGGTTTCAAAAAAACAACCTCTTGTGGGGATGAATATTTCTACAAGCAGTAAATGGCAGACCAAGAGGTGGCCGCTAGAAAATTTCGTACGTCTTTCGGATATGTTAGCTAAAGAGAATGTACGAACGGTGCTAACCGGTAGTCGGGAAGATATTTCCTTGGCAAAGAAGTTTATTTCATTTTCAAAAATAAAGCCCATCAATTTTGTAGGAAAAACGTCTCTTTTAGAACTTGCCGCACTTATTAAAAGATGCGGCCTTTTTATTACGGGAGATAGTGCCCCCATGCATGTGGCAGCAGCTATGAACATCCCTTTTATTGCGCTTTTTGGACCTACGGATCCCGCACGGCATATCTCTCCTGCAAAGGATTTTTTCCTCGTAAAAAAGGATTTTAAATGCATGCCGTGTTATAAAAGTCATTGTTTTAATCCGAAATGTATGACTATGATTACCCCGGAAGAGATATTTGATATTGCCAGAAAAAATCTAACACAAAACAAATGAACATCTTACTTATAACTACCCATCTGAATATCGGCGGCATAGCGCGTTACACAATAAATCTTGCGAAGGCGCTAAAAACAAAAGGGGAAAATGTATATATTGCTTCATCCGGGGGTATATTAAAAGAAAGCCTGCAACAATTTGGCCTGTTGCATATTGATATGGACATAAACACTAAGTGTGAACTACACCCGAAACTTATTAAAGCAATAAGAAGCCTGCGAAATTTTATTAACCATAATAAAATAGATGTAATCCATGCGCAGACCAGGGTGAGTCAAATGGTTGGTTTTTTTCTCTCCAAGCTTACCGGTATTCCCTATGTAAGTACATGCCATGGTTTTTTCGGAAATAAGCTTTCTCGAAAATTATTCGGTCTGTGGGGACAAAAGGTGATTGCTATAAGCGATCCGGTGAGGGAATATTTGGTTAATGCGCTTAATGTAAAGAAAACAAACGTAGAAGTGATATATAACGGAATAGACCTACCATATTTCAACAAAAGGTTTTCTGATGCCGAATTATCCGAGGTTAAAGAAACTATTGGTCTTAAAGATCGGATTATTGTCGGCACCATAGCAAGATTAAGCCCGGTCAAGGGCATAGAGTATCTTATAGATGCGGCACGTCTTTTAGTGCGTGAAAACCAAAAGATCGGTTTTGTAATTATAGGAAATGGCCCGCACCAGCATGTTCTCAAAGAGAGGGTGGCGTCTTATCAATTGGGCGAAAACGTGAAGTTTATCGATGAAGTTTTGGATACGAGGCCATACCTGCATAGTATAGATATATTCGTTCTTACTTCCCTGCAGGAAGGACTTGGCCTTTCGTTGATAGAAGCTATGGCTGCGGGAAAACCCGTGATAGCAACTAACGTGGGAGGTGTATGTACCTTAATAAAACACGAGAGGACAGGGATTCTTATCCCCCCGCGCAATCCCGAGGCTTTAAAATCTTCCATTCTAAGGTTATTAGCCGAAAAAGAGTTTTCAAAAACGCTATCGCGCAATGCTCAGGATTTCATAAGCAAAAATTTTAGTCTCGAGGATATGGCTACAAAAACATTGTCGTTCTACAGGGAGGTTATCTTAACACATGAAGTTTAATAAAATATCGATAAGTGTAGCGGCATGCGTTCTCTTGGTAGCTATAACGGTAGTTTTTATCATACTACCTGCCGGATATGTAGTGCCTGTACTTATGTATCACAATATAGATACCAATACCTCATCCTCACTCAGCGTAGCACCTCAGAGCTTTGAAAGACAGATGAAGTTTTTAAAAGAATCCGGATATAACGTGATAAGTTTTGAAGCCCTTATCCGTCTTATCAAAGGTAAAAAACCGTTTAAGGCAAAAACGATTGTTATAACCTTTGATGACGGCTATGAGAATAATTATACGTACGCATATCCCATGCTTAAGAAGTATAACCTGCCGGCTACTATATTCGTTATCGTGGCCGATGTGGGAAAATCAGGTTATCTGAACTGGGATGAAATAAGAGAGATGTCCCTGCATGATATAACTATCGGCTCACATACCCTAACGCATCCGTATCTTACCTCGCTTGATGAGGCGTCTTTGGATAAGGAGTTGACCTTATCTAAAAAGATATTGGAAGAAAAATTAAATAAAGAAGTCAATCTTATGAGTTATCCCTTAGGCGGTTTTAACAGAGGCGTGATTGAAGCCGTAAAAAAGGCTGGCTATATTGGCGCCTGCGCTACTAATCCCGGAAAGAAATATCCGAATAACGATATATATGCAATCAAAAGAATAAGAATTTCGCGTACCTCTGATAGCCTGCTGGTATTTTGGATCGAAACGTCAGGTTTTTATACATGGATAAAGGAACGTAGAGATAAAGATTAATGTGCCATGTAGCAACCTTTTAAGAAAAGGGATATGAACCAATGAGTGTTAATATTCTCGTAATGGACGTCAATTGGCTGGGAGACGTCTTATTTTCGACCCCTGTCTTTAAAGTCTTAAAAAGAAATTTTAAGGATGCAAAAATTTCCGTATTGATACATCCTCGGTGTAGCGAGATTTTAGAAAATAATCCCTACGTTGATGAGCTCATACATTATGATGAAGACGGAATCCACAAGAGCCTTATCGGAAAAATAAAACTAATCCTGGATTTAAAAAGGAGGCGGTTTGACACGGTATATATATTGCATAGGTCTTTTACCCGTGCATTAATAGCATATTGTTCGCTCATCAGAAAGAGGGTGGGGTACTATTACAAAAAACGTTCCTTTCTTTTAACCGATAGTATACTACAACCTCCCCCCCATATTCATAGAGCTGATTTTTATCTCGGTATATTGGAACGATCCGGGATTACGGTAAGCGAAGAAGATAGAAAAATAGAATTTTTCCTAACAGATAATGAGAGGCTTGCCGTTGGAGAGATTCTTAAAAAAGAAAATATACTCAACCAAGAGGAATGCGTTGTATTAAATCCTGGGGCAAACTGGACGTTAAAGAGATGGCCGAAAGAAAATTTTGCTACATTAGCGGACATTCTTATAGACACATATTCCAAAAAGGTGATTTTTGCGGGGGCTGCTTCCGACTTAAGGCTTATAGAGGATATTGCGCGTTTGATGAAAAATAGACCTATAGTTTTTGCCGGGAGATTGTCGTTAAAAGAATTAGCCGCGTTGTTTGAAAAAGCAGCGCTTGTGATATCGGCAGATTCAGGGCCGCTCCACATCGCAAGTGCCGTAAACGCGAAGGCGATAGGTCTTTACGGCCCCACCTCACTACGCATCACGGGGCCCTATAACAACAACCGCATAACCACGATACAAAGAAACGTAGGATGCGCTATCCCTTGCTATATGCTGCGTTGCCCTGAGATGGTATGCATGAGCTCTATAACCGTTGAAGATGTTATAACAGAGATTAAGAAAATACTATGACGGATGGCAATAAACAGAAGATATTATTGATTACTCTTAGCAATATCGGAGATGTCGTTCTTACGACTCCTGCAGTGGATGCGCTACGGGCAAACTTCCCCGGTGCCCTCTTGCATGTTATGACAAGCCCGCACGCAGCCGGTGTGTTTGAAAAAGATAAAAGGATACAACGTATTATCCTCTATGACAAACATATAAAGTTTAAAGAAAAATTAGGACTGCTGTTATCATTAAGGCAAGAAAATTATAGTATGGTGGTGGATTTAAGAAATACCTTGTTTCCGCTGTTGTTGCAGGCAAAGGTAAAGACCCGTCCCTTTCATAATGCCCCGCAGTGTATTATCTCGATGCAAGAAAGGCACCTTTGGAAGCTCAAAAATCTGGGTATTCGTACTGACGGTGCGCAATTGTCTGTTATGTTTGACGAGCAGGATAAGGCTTATATATCAGAATCGCTTCGGACATACGGGATGACTTTTGGTGATACAATTATATGTGTAAGTCCCGGAGCAAGGAGTCATATAAAAAGATGGCCGGAAGAAAAATTTTTAGAATTATGCGAAAAACTTACAGATAAAATAAAAACACCTATTGTGCTCATCGGCGATAAACAAGATAGAGCAGTTACAAGAAAAATTTCCCTGGCGCTCAAAAATAAAATTTTTGACTTATCCGGCCTTACCACTATTTGCCAACTTGCATGTCTTCTAAAAAATTCGGTACTGCTTATTTCTAACGATAGCGCACCGGTGCATATAGCCGGTTCGACCAATACTCCCGTTGTGGCAATTTTTGGCCCGACAGACCCGCTTAAATACGGCCCTGCCTCAGCCTTTTCGGCTGTAGTGAAAAAAAATCTTACCTGCTCTCCCTGTGAGGTTGCTCAGTGTAAATTTAATCATGAATGTATGCAGCAAATAGGGGTTGACGAAGTATTTGAACAGGTAACATCTGTTTTAACGAGAACACAATAACGCATGGGTATATATACATAAGTCTGCCATGGTAAACATTGCAAATATAAAAAGAATATTGGTAATACGGACCGACAGGATAGGAGACGTTATTTTATCGACACCGGTATTACGTATTCTGAGAGAGAATTTTAAAGACAGTTTCATTGCGATGATGGTGAGCCCTCAGGTTCAAGACGTCGTTATAGGAAATCCCTATTTAAGCGAAGTCATTGTCTATGACAAACATGATATTCATAAAGGTGTATGGGATTCAATTAAGTTTGCTTTTTATTTAAAAAGAAAAAAATTTGATATAGCACTTATCTTACATCCGACAAACAGAGTTAATATACTTACCTGGATGGCCGGTATACCTCTACGAGTAGGTTTGGACCGTAAATATGGATTTTTGCTGACCCATAAAATACCCGATGAAAAATATCAGGGCGCAAAGCACGAAATGGAATATACCCTCGATATATTAAGAAATATAGGACTTAAGGTTGACGAGTATCCTAAGGTATTGTTTGTACCGCTGCACAAAGAAGATGAGCTAATCATAGATAGATTTTTTGCCGCACACAATCTCAGCAAAACCGATGTTATAATAGGAATACACCCGAGTGCGAGTAATCCCTCGAGGCGCTGGATGCCGGAGCGTTTTGCGAAACTTGCCGATGTTTTAGCGAAAGACTTTAACGCCAAGATAATTATAATCTCCGGCCAAAATGACATTGAAGTGGGCAGGACTGTTGCACATCTTATGCAGCATAAACCGGTCTTGGCGCTGGGGACTTTATCGCTTAGAGAACTTATTTGTTTAATAAAAAAGATGAATGTATTGGTATCAAATATTTCGGGACCTGCTCATATTGCAGCGGCTATAGGAACCCCCGTTGTGACATTGTTTGGCCAGAACGAAAAAGGACTTAGACCGCAAAGATGGAAGCCGATAGGAGAAAAATGCATATATATTCATAAGGACGTAGGCTGCGCGGTATGTCTTGCCCATAACTGCAGCATAGGATTGAAATGTCTTGACGCGATAAGCGTTGCGGAAGTTGCGGATGCAGTTAAGCAGTTACTAAAAGATGCCCCCCGTTGATTATACCTCTTGCTTAAAACTAAATTTGATGTTACGTATTTTGATGCAATACATATCGCCCTGAGGTCTCAAGATGCGACTCAATAGTTATGAACATATATTGGTGGTTAATCCGTACGGAATCGGAGACGCCCTTTTTACAACTCCTCTCATACATTGTTTAAAAGAAAATTTTCCAAAAAGTAAGATTGACATCCTCCTAGGTTCCCGCACCAAAGAAGTATTCGAGCATAATCCGGCTATCGGCAGTATTATCGTCTTTGACAAAGGTAGTTTTGATAATTCGGGATTTTTAAGAAAAATTAAAATATTAACCGGATTGTTTAAGAAATTAAACAGGCGATACGGCTTAATGGTTGACTTATCGAATGCGCCGGAATACGGTTTCTTTGGGAAGTTTTTTTTGAGGATTCCGCGGAGGGTCGGATTTAATTACAAAAAAAGGGGAAGGTTTCTCACTACCGTGGTACCCTTAGAGGGTTTTCACGGCAGGCATATAGTGGAGTTTTATCTTGACCTTATACGAGCCTTGGATATTCCTATCGGCAATGCGAGAAACTTATATTTTTATATCCCGGAAGAAGTTGAAATATGGGGAGAGGCGTTTTTAAAAAGACATGATATTAACAATGACACCGACACGCTCATAGGTATCGCACCCGGCGGGGGAGAAAGTTGGGGAAAGGATTCTTATCTAAAGCATTGGCCTCCGGAATATTTTGCAAAGGTTGCCAGGTTCTTAATCGATACGCATAAAGTAAAGGTTATGCTCTTTGGCTCTGCGCATGAAAAAGGGTTATGTGCAGCTATAGAAAATCTTGTGGAGTATCGGGTAGTTAATACGTGCGGCGAGCTTAATCTGACAGCCTTAGCTGCCTTATTTAAAAAGTGCAAGTTTGTAATCTGTAATGATGGGGGCCCTCTTCACCTAGCAAAATCCCAGGGTGTTTCCACCGTCTCGATATTCGGGCCGGTAGACAGTAAGGTCTATGGCCCCTATCCGCCCGCAGAAAGGAATATTGTATTGGAATCACCGATTAATTGCAGGCCGTGTTATAAAAATTTTAAAATGCCTCCATGTAAGACAAAAGAATGTCTTCTTGGCGTGCTTCCGGAAACCGTATTCGAAAAAGCCAAACTACTCTTGCATAACCCATGAATATAGCCGTTGATGTACGCTCAACACTGAAGAAAACCAAAACAGGAATCGGCGTATACGCCTCTAACATTATTAACGCCTTTTCAGCCGTAGATAAAGAAGATACCTTTTTATTGTATAGTAAGGTAAAACCCTTTGACAGAAAAAGGAAATTGCCCGACCTTCCCGCAAAAAATTTTTGCCATAGGGTAAATTATTTTAATTTTCCCCTGCGCTCCGTGCTGGGCAGAAATGTAGATGTCCTGTACACGTTAAGTTATGATTTAAAACCTTCCAAAGGTATGAAATTCGTATTAGTCGTATGCGATATCATACCAAAGGTGTGGCCCTATGGGCATACGGACGATGTACTACGGAATTTTGATACTACCATGAAGATAATACAATATGCCGATGCCATAATCACGATTTCTCATTCTACGCACAATGACCTTATAGCGCATTACGATGTACCCAAAGAAAAAGTTTTTATGATCTATCCGGGGGTAGACACGTATTTCAGAAAGATTGATATAGGGATGGATGAAAAATTATCATTTTTGTCCAAGTTTAATATAAAAGAAAATTTTATTTTAAACGTCGGGACGATAGAGCCAAGAAAAAATCTTAAGAACCTTCTCATAGCCTTTAAGGAAGTAGCGCATAAAATAAATCATCAGCTTGTGGTGGTAGGAATGAAGGGATGGATGTACCAAGAAGTGCTTTCGCAGGTTGAAACCCTGGAACTTTCCGACAGGGTTATTATGCCCGGGTATATATCAAATGAAGAACTCTTGATGTTTTTTAATCTTTCTGATATATTTATTTATCCTTCTTTTTATGAAGGTTTTGGCTTTCCTGTGGCGGAAGCCTTTAGATGCAAAGTTCCCGTAATTACTTCCAGGACATCTGCACTCAAAGAGATAGCAGAAGGGGTGTCCCTGCTTGTGGACCCTCGTGAACCCGCTTCCATAAGTGAAGCCCTGGAGAATTTATGTAATAACAAGGGACTGCAAGATGAGCTTGCACAAAAGGCATATGCTCGATCGCTAGAATTTGACTGGCTCACATGTGCGGCGCAAACCCTCGCCGTTTTTAGAAAGGTCATGGAGCATTAATATGAAGGTAATATGTAAAATTACCGCTGTAATATTTTTTCTGTTGATTGCCGGCGGTTGCGCCTCCTCTTTATGGATAAAAGACAGGTGTATTATGTATGACCCTAAAACCCGTTCTTTTATCGCCGCCGATAAAAAAATCCCCACGCCGTCCGTACCGCTTAGGGTAGGGGAAAAACTTATGTACGAGATACGGTGGCTTGGTTTGAAGGCCGGAGAGGCCACCTTATGGGTGAAGGAAATAGTAGAATATGAAGGCAGGCAGGCCTATCATATACAATTGACCGTTGAATCAAACGCAATTATCTCAAAGATATATAAAGTAAAAGATGAGGTTCATAGTTTTATAGACTGCAAAAATTTTCACTCCCTTAGATTTGAGAAAAACTTAAGAGAAGGCGGTTATAGGTGTAATGAGATAATGGAATATGACCAGGAATCCGGCATGGGCATATATAAAACCCCCGAAAAAAAATTGGCCATGACCATTCCCAGAGGTTCTCAGGACGCGCTCAGCTGCCTTTATTATTACAGATTCCAGAACGTCGAAATAGGTGAATCCGTGTTTGTCGATGTAAATGCGGATGAAAAAAACTGGAAATTGGAAATAAAGGCCATCGAAGCCCAGGTTGTAGAGGTTGCCAATCAGGGAAGATTTAATGCATTTCTGGTTGAGCCGTTAGCCAAATTTAAAGGGATATTTGTAAGAAAAGGAAAGTTGCTGGTGTGGTTTTCTGCTGACGAAAGAAGGTTACCGTTGGTTCTGAAATTGAAATTCCCTGTCATAGGTTCGCTGGCAGTCGTGCTTACGAATATAGAATAGAAGCGCTAGAGCGTTAATGATAATGAGTAACCGAGAGCGGCAGGCCATAACTTCGTGCAGCAGGGGCAGTTTTAGTTTGACATTACATATCCGGGCTGTTATAATCTTTTAATTATCAATAAGTTACAAATAGGGCATGCGTATGATGTTAGATATAAAAAAAGTCAAAACCTACCCTTTGTTAAAAAGAAAAAATAAGGTGAATACAAAAAATTTCTCCCGTCTTTATATAAAACAGAGCGGTATAAACGGCCTGCGCATGAGCCTTCCCCGGATATTGGCAGCAAAAGACTTGATGGATATTGTAGCGGATATTGTTTCTGCGCACAAAAGAAAAAAACCGGTTATCTTCATGATGGGGGCGCATGTGATAAAATGCGGCCTCAACCCCATCATTATAGACCTTCTTAAGCGAAATATCATAAGCACTATTGCCTTAAGCGGAGCAGGTCTTATACATGATTTTGAAACGGCGCTTATAGGTTCGACCTCTGAAGATGTGGCGAGTGCGCTGGAAGACGGAAGTTTTGGCATGGCCGATGAGACAGCGCGGTATATAAACGCTGCTATAAAAGAAGGCGCAAAAAGAAATATGGGCATGGGTAAGAGTATAGGAAATTTTATCATTGCCAGAAAAAAACAATTTCCTTTCAAGGAATTAAGCATACTCTATAATGCCTCCGTTAAAAAAATTCCCGTCACTATCCATGTGGGCATAGGCACGGATATAATTCATCAACATCCCAGTTGCGATGGCGCATCGCTCGGAAAAACAAGCCTTGCGGACTTCCATCTTTTAGCAAACATCATTTCCGGTCTTGAGGGAGGAGTAGTGATAAATTGGGGTTCCGCGGTCATACTTCCGGAAGTGTTTTTGAAGGCCCTGAATATTGCAAGAAATCTTGGCCATAGGGTTAGAAAATTCACGGCTGTTGATTTTGATATGATACGTCACTACAGGCCAACCCAAAACGTGATTGCACGGCCGACAACACTCGGCGGGAGGGGGTATGCGATAACGGGCCACCATGAGATTATGTTACCGCTATTAGCCGCATTTCTGATAGAGGAGCTGGGTACATGAATAAAAAGAAATTGGTACAGTATATACAAAAATTTAAAAAATCAAAGATACTGGTTATTGGCGATGTGATGCTTGATGAATTTATCTGGGGAACGGTTTCGCGCATTTCTCCCGAAGCGCCCGTTCCGGTTGTATGGGTTAACTCCGAATCATTCATGCCCGGCGGCTCAAGCAATGTGGCAAATAACCTGTGTGTTCTTGGAGGGAAGGTATATCTGTGCGGGGTAGTAGGCTCTGATAGGGGCGGACAACTGTTAAAGAAAGATCTGCGCAAGAAAAATATCGATGTTGGAGGCGTCATAGTGGATAGCTCAAGAATCACAACATTAAAAACGAGAGTGATAGCGCATCATCAGCAGGTAGTGCGTATTGACAGAGAAGAAGTTTCCCCGCTTGATAATAATATCATAAACAGGATTATCGGTTATGTACGGAAAAAGATAGCTGATATAGATGCCATAATAATCGAAGATTACGGGAAGGGGCTGATAGTGCCACGCTTGCTACAGGAAATTGTACATCTCGGTAGAAAGCACGATAAAATAATAGCGGTTGATCCTAAGGAAGAGCATTTTGATTATTATAAAGGCGTTACCGTAATAACGCCGAATCATAACGAAGCCTCCAAGGCAAGCGGTATACAGATAAAAGATGGAGCTACATTAAAACAGGCAGGTTACAAACTTCTTGAGATGTTTAAGAGCGAGGCGGTACTTATTACGCTTGGGGAAAACGGTATGTGCCTGTTTCAAGATAAAACTAAAAAAGAACCTATCCATATACCCACCGTTGCCCAGGAAGTTTTTGATGTGTGCGGTGCGGGAGATACTGTCGTAGGGACATTTACTATCGCGCTTACTGCGGGGGCGTCTATGGAAGAAGCGGCATATATCTCGAATTATGCGGCAGGTATTGTGGTGGGCAAAGTAGGAGTTGCGGTGGTAACGCCGCAGGAGCTCAAGGAAAAAATTGTAAAACTTAATAATAAGAGACATAGCACATAGCAATAGGAGTGTCTTAGGATATATCTCTAACGGTTAAAATTTTAAATATATGGAGTTAAAATGGAAGCTATAGGAATAATTCCGGCACGATTTGCGGCAACACGTTTTGAAGGAAAGTTACTCAAGATGTTATGCGGAAAACCCGTTATTCAGCATGTATGGGAAAATGCACTTAAGGCAAGCACCCTTGACGATTTGATTATCGCCTGTGATGATGAGAGGATTTTTAATGTGGTTAAAGATTTTGGCGCAAAAGTTACCCTCACTGCAAAAGAACATTCTTCTGGCACGGACCGCTTGACGGAAATCGTAAACCCCCTTGATGTAAGGGTGATTGTCAATATACAGGCGGATGAACCTTTGATACAACCTTCCATGATTGATGAGGTCGCTTCGGCCCTGCTTCAAGATCCAAAGCTGAGCATTGCAACGCTCAGGAAGAGAATAACCCAGCCTGAGGAACTGACCGACCCCAATGTGGTGAAGGTGGTGGTAGACAAGAATGAATTTGCCCTATATTTTTCACGTTCTATCATTCCTTATCCGAAGGATTATTTCCTCAAGGGCCAAACGGTAAACAAGGAATTCTTAAAGCATAATTTTTACTTTAAACATATCGGCTTGTACGCCTATACCAAAGATTTCCTTTTTACATTTAAGAATTTTCCCCTCAGTGTTTTGGAAAAACTCGAAGGTCTTGAACAGTTGCGTGCCCTTGAAAATGGATATAATATCAAAGTACCTGAAACAAAATATGAGACCATAGGGATAGATACGCCCGAAGATTTAAAAAAGGCAGAAGAGTTTATAGCCAAGACACAGAAATCCAACTGACCTGCATATATACTAACATCACACAGACTGAACTATAACTATTCCAAATGAATATAAAAACAAAGACCATAAAGGTAAAGGATATAAACATCGGAGGCATGCAACCTTTTGTATTGATTGCCGGGCCATGCGTGATAGAAAGCAAGGCGTCCTGTCTTTCCCATGCCAAACAGTTGAAGGAACTCACCAAGGCGTTGGGAGTTCCCTTTATATTTAAGTCAAGTTTTGATAAAGCTAATAGACTTTCTATACATTCCTTCAGGGGTCCGGGAGTCAAAGAAGGGCTGAAGATTTTAAATCTGGTAAAGGAACGTTTTGATATTCCGGTATTAAGTGATGTTCACTGCGTAAGCCAACTTACGTACTGCAAGGATGTTTTGGACATAATTCAGATTCCGGCTCTTCTTTCGCGACAAACAGATTTAATCGTAGCCGCAGCTAAAACAAAAAAAGTGGTAAATATAAAAAGAGGCCAGTTTCTTGCCCCGTGGGATGTTAAAAATATTATTCATAAGGTAGAATCGGCCGGGAATAAAAATATTCTTATCACCGAACGCGGAAGTTGCTTTGGTTACAATAACCTGGTGAGCGATTTAAGGTCAATCCCTCTGATGAGGAAATTTCATTATCCGGTAATATATGATGCTACCCACAGCGTACAGCTTCCGGGCGGTCAGGGTGTTTCTTCCGGAGGACAGCGCCAGTTTGTGGCAGGTCTTGCAAGGGCTGCGCTTGCGATGGGGTGCGACGGTATCTTTCTGGAAGTTCATGAGAGTCCCGATAAGGCATTGTGTGACGGGCCTAATATGATCAGTATAAAACAGCTAAAAGATCTTTTGGTTCAGTTAAAAAAGATAGACGCGATTATAAAGGGGTATTGATGAAAAGTAATGTTATCAAAAGAGCACAGGAAGTATTGACGATAGAATCAGCCGCTATCAGGGCGCTCATAAACAAGGTTGACAGGAAATTTGAACAGGCGGTTGATATTATATGTAACTGCAAAGGAAGAGTCGTGGTGACGGGAATGGGTAAACCCGGCATTATTGCCCAGAAGATATCCGCTACGCTCTCATCTACGGGCACTCCGAGTTTATGGCTGCATCCCGCGGAGGCGATTCATGGGGACTTAGGGAGGGTCAGGAAAGAAGATGTGCTTATTGCTATTTCCAACAGCGGAGAGACCGAGGAGATCACGAAATTACTTCCCACCGTGAAAAAAATAGGTACAAAACTTATCTCGTTTACGGGAAATAAAAAATCGACCCTTGCAAAGTTTAGCGATATTGTGCTTGATGTTTCAGTAAAAGAAGAGGCGTGTCATTTGGGCGTTGCGCCTACTGCCAGTACTACCGCAACCCTTGCGATGGGAGATGCCCTGGCACTCGCGGTCGCAGAAAAAAAAGGTTTTAAGATAGAAGATTTTGCTTTTTTTTCATCCCGGCGGGAGCCTCGGCAAAAAATTACTGCTTAAAGTAGAAGATATTATGAGGAAGGGCAAAGATAATGCGGTGGTATATGCCGATGCGGCCGTAAAAAAGGTGCTTCTTAAAATAACAGGAGCGCGTGCCGGATGCGCGTGCATAATAAATGAAAAAGGGATACTGAAAGGCATATTTACTGACGGTGACTTAAGAAGGGCTGTTGAAACAAGCCCCCATATATTAGAACAGAAGATACAATATATTATGACAAAGGACCCGATTACCGTTTCTAAAGATAGTCTTGCGGTAGAGGCGCTAAGGATTTTGATGGAAAAAAAGATAGACGAAGTACCCGTGGTTGATAAAAAGCACAGGCTTGTAGGTCTTCTTGACGTACAGGACCTATTAAAAGAAGGTTTGTTATAGATTATGGACTTGGGGTCTAACGAAAAAACCTTTATTGAGCTTTCACAGCTTAACGAGAGAATCAAAAAAGTCAAACTGTTACTTCTGGATGTGGATGGTGTACTCACCGATGGCGCTATTATCTATGATAATTTCAAAGACGAGTTAAAGAATTTTAACGTATATGATGGTTTTGGCCTCGTCCTCTTAAACAAAGCGGGCATACGCTCCGCCATACTGACCGCGAAGGCCTCAAAGATTGTAAAAAAACGCGCACACGATATGAAGATAACAAAAGTATATCAGAATGTAAGCGACAAGCTCAAGGTATACAACAAGATACTTAAAAAATTTAAAGTAAGAGATGAGGAGATATGTTTTATCGGAGACGAGCTCATTGACCTGCCGGTTATAAATAAGGTAGGGTTTGCCGTAAGTGTGCCCAGTGCGGTAAGCGAGGTAAAAGCCCGTAGTCATTACATAACCAAAAGCGAGGGCGGAAAAGGAGCAGTCAGGGAGCTCGTAGAACTGATACTGAAAAGCCAGGATAAGTGGGATCAAATCATCGGGTTGTATGACAGATAGCAAAAAAGAACAAATATCAATAGGAACATATCTCCTGCAACGGGGGTATATAACAGAAGCCCGGTTAAGAGAAGCAGAAAAAGAATCAACAAGGCGTAATGAGCCTATCGAAAAAAGTTTGGTAACGTTAGGGTATATTACGGAAGAAATATTCGCTCAAACCTTCAGTGACCTTTCCAGAATCCCTTATATAGATGTGACACATTATATAATTGATCAAACGCTCATACGTCTTATACCGGGGGGATTTGCAAAAGAACATCTTATTATTCCCCTCTTTAGAATTAAAGATGTATTGACCGTAGGAATGGTAGAACCTCAGAATGAAACCGTGCTCAATCAGCTTAGGGCCAGAACAGCTTTATCAATTGAACCGGTCATGGTAAGCGCACAATCATTAAGAGAATCTCTTTGCCGGTACTATGGCTGATAGGTAATATATAGCCTGCGCAAAGATTTTAGTTGAGCGCTATTACAGAGGAGAGAGATATGGAACATAAGAGAATAATAAAAAAGATAAGCGCAGTTTTATGTTTTATACTTTTTATAATCTTTATGGGCGAACTTTTACTCGCCCAGCAGGATATACCGTTACAAGAACATATCTCCAAAGAACTAAAGGAAATCAGAGAATCTCAGGCTGAACTTAACGTTTTGTTGCATCAGATACTCGATAATCAAGAAGAGCTCAAGAAGGAACTCCAGATTATTAAGATTCGCTCGTCCGTTCATTAAAAACACTATATGAAACTGTGCAGATTAACATGCACGGTTTCTATTTTTGCTTTGCCCGCGGAACATACCTGCCATTTGGAAAAACGGATAATCCCGTCTTATTCTTATTTTGGTATAACATGCCTTTTTTGTCTTATGATTATACGTTTTTAACCATTTTCGCTTGACTTAGTAAGAATAGCTATGTTAATATCTTTATCTTGTAATATAATAATATATACCATTACGTCTTATAATTGACTATGCGGTTTCAGAATACAAAATATACTCTAGTATATGTATTTATTGTCTTGATAAGCTTAAGTTATCTGTGCGGATGTTCGAATAATAATACCATTGACAGTAAGTATCAAGACGATAAACTGCTTTCTTCCGAAGATAAAATAATGAGTTTTAACCTCGCAGGATTTACTGAGACGGGGAAGAAAAAATGGGAAGTTGAAGGAGAATCCGCCAATATTTTAGATAACATAGTGAACCTAACCAATATAATAGGAAAGGCATATGGTCAGGAGATAGATGTTAAACTCACGGCAGACGAGGGAACGTTTAATAGGTCGACTAATGATGTTCATTTACAGAAAAATGTAGTTGTCGTTACTACCGAAGGCACAAGACTGACTACCGATACGCTTAACTGGGATGCCCAGAATCAGATAGTCAAAACGGATGATACGGTAAAGATAGAAAAGGAAAACTTGGAAGCTATTGGTAAAGGAGGGGAGGCGCATCCGCAGCTAAAACAGGCGCAACTTAAAGCCGAGGTTATGGTTAATGTGAAGCCGAATACGGTGATAACGTGCAAGGGCCCTCTTGAGGTTGATTATGAAAATAATATAGCAGTATTCCATAATGATGTGAAGGTAGCCGATATCAAGGGGGATATTTACGCAGACGAGATTACCGCATACTTTGATCCGAAAAATAAAAAGATAGAGAAAGCAATAGCGATAGGAAATGTAAGGATTATCCGGGGTAATAATTGTTCATTCAGCCAGAAGGCAGAATATTATGCGTTAACAAATAAAGTGGTGCTTACGGGGGAACCTAAGGTAGAGTTGTATCCCAAGGGGAGTCAGGCGGAGGCGTTACCCCTTAACTAATATGTTATACAGACCGCACATATAAAGGAACCAGAATAAATGTATCTTTTAGAGACCAATAAACTGGTAAAATCATACCGGTCAAGACGCGTGGTAAGCTCCGTATCGATCATGGTGAAACCGGGAGAGATAGTCGGTCTTCTTGGCCCGAATGGCGCAGGAAAGACTACGACTTTCTATATGATCGTGGGACTTGTCAATCCGGAAGAAGGCAGGATTATGTTTAAGAATAAATTCATAACCGCGCTTCCTATGCATAAAAGAGCAAGGTCCGGAATAGGGTATTTATCCCAGGAACCGTCTATTTTCAGGAAGCTTACTGTCGAAGAAAATATACTTGCTATCCTTGAGACGTGCAAGATAAGCAGGAAGGAAAGAAAGAAAAGACTTGTCAATCTCTTAAACGACTTAGGCATCGGTCATTTGGCTAAGAATAAAGCCGATACATTATCGGGAGGGGAAAGGAGACGCCTTGAGGTAACGAGGGCATTGGTTAAAAATCCGCAGCTTATATTACTAGATGAACCCTTCAGCGGAATAGACCCTATCGCAGTCTGCGACATACAGCAGATTATTTTAAAGTTAAAACAGCGGGGTATAGGAATTTTACTCACCGATCATAATGTCAGAGAGACGCTATCAATAACCGATAGGTCCTATATTATGGCGAACGGGGAAGTGCTTATTCAGGGAACCGCGTCGGATCTCATAAATGACTCAAATGCCCGCCGGATATATCTCGGAGAGAACTTCAGTATGTAAAATTCATAACGAGCGCAATGACGTATAAAGAAATTACATCGTAAGGAGGCGATATGCACTATACCATCACAGGAAGGCATATAAAAGTAACTAAGGCGCTTAAGCAGCATATAGATGAAAAACTTATAAGGCTCAAGCGATTTGCTATTAAAATGACCGAGGTACATATAGTACTTTCCGTTGAAAGGGATAGGCATATTGCCGAAATCTTGCTGGTGGGGAAGAAGCTTTCGATTTCCTCTAAGGCACAAACCACCGATATGTATACGTCTTTTGACATTGCGCTTGATTTATTGGAAGAAAGAATCATAAAGTACATGGATAAAAAGCTGAAAAATAGGCTGAGACTGATGAAAAAAACAGCTCAACGTACAAAAGCAAAAAAAGAAAAAAAGATTCAGGAAGACGTCGAGATCAACCTTTAAAAAACGAGTATATACACTATGATACATACCAAAGTCAAAGAAGAAGAAGGATGCCTAAGGGTAGTAAACGTAGAAGTTCCCACGGAAGAAGTTGCGAAGATAATTGATTCTACCTTACTTGAAATGCTGAAATATGCGTCCGTCCCCGGTTTCAGAGCGGGTAAGGCACCGAAAGATTTGGTCATGGCGCACTACGGTGATAAGGTGCGGGATGAGGCACTCAAAAGGATCGTTTCTAATTCATATCAGGAAATGATTGATTCGATGAAGCTTGTACCGGTGAGTGCTCCGGAGGTATATGACCTTGAATTTCACGAAGAAAAACCGCTCACCTACAATGTGAAAGTCGAAATAAAGCCCGAGATTAAACTCAAGGATTTTTCTTCGATAAAGATAGAAAAGAAAAAATATGCAGTACAAGACTCAGACGTTGAAGAGCGGCTTAATTATTTAAGAGAGACAAATGCGGAATTCGTAAGTGTAGAAGATAGGTCTGTCCAGGACACTGACTATGTAATAGCAGATGTAGAGTGTTTTATTGACGGTATTTCAAAAGAAAAAGCCCAGAATATCTGGCTTGTCGCAAAAGAGAATACGAAAGACGAAATATCAAAGAGCCTGATAGGTTGTGCACGCCAAGTCGTTACCAAGGTGGTAAAAAAATTGCCCAATGATTATCCTAAGGAGGATATGCGCTTGAAAGACGCCGAGTTCAGTATAACGGTCAAAGAAATAAAAAAGAAAAACCTTGCCCCCCTGGATAATGAATTTGCCCGGCTTATTGGCAACTTCGAATCGCTTGATGCGCTCAAGGCCCATCTTAGGAAGTTATTAGAGGCCGAATATCAGAGGATGCAGGCTGTAGATATGAGAACCCAGATAATTGATGCATTAGACGGTGCATATGATTTTTCTATACCTAGTTCCCTGATCGCAAGAGAAATAGAGAGGATAAAGCATGAATTAGAACACAGGCTTTCAGAATCGAACGTGAAAAAAGAATTGCTTGACGAAAAGATGGCCAAGGTCGAACCCTCAATTAAAAAAGATGCTCAAAAAAACGTCAAGGTGCATCTCATCTTAAATGAGATTTCCGATAAATATTCGATAGAAGCGAGCGAAGCCGAGGCGGATAAAAGAATAGAGATTATGGCATTATCTACCAAACAGGACGTAGTGGCCTTAAGAGACCACATCATGAAAAATGATTTATTGGATGACATAAAACTAACTATAAGGCAGGAAAAAGTATTTGATTTTATTATATCAAAGGCCCAGATTGAGGAAAAAGAGATTGATACAAAATCTAAGGTAGAGCAAGATTTAGATCCTTTAGAGGTAATGTAGGCTATGCACGTGGTTATGTCCCGTGCAAGCTAGGCCCATATTTTTTAATTAAGGAGGCAGGAAGATGGAAATGTTAGTTCCGATGGTAGTAGAACAAACAGGAAGAGGCGAACGCGCATACGATATTTATTCGAGGCTTTTGAAGGATAGAATTGTATTTATTGGAACCCCCGTGGAGGATGTGGTCTCAAATCTCGTGATTGCGCAACTTCTATTTCTTCAGATGGAAGATCCCGAAAAAGATATCAACGTATATATCAATACCCCCGGCGGCATTGTCACAAGCGGTCTTGCCATTTATGATACGATGCAGTTTGTCAAACCCGATGTCTGTACCTATTGTGTAGGGCAGGCAGCAAGTATGGGAGCGCTTCTCTTGAGTGCCGGAGCCAAGGGCAAACGTTTTGCACTACCTCATGCGAGGATTATGATGCACCAACCGTGGGGCGGCGTACAAGGCGCTGCTGCCGATATAAATATTCAGGCAAAGGAGATCTTAAGATTAAGGGATAAAATAAACCAGCTGCTCTCGCAGCATACCAATCAGCCTCTTGAGAAAATAGAGAAAGATACCGACCGCGATTACTATATGAGCAGTCAGGAGGCAAAGGAATACGGTCTTATAGATGAAGTAATAATCGGAAAGAAAAAATAAGAACAAGGAGGAACGCGCACAATGGCTTTAACAAAAAGTTATCTGTTAACACCCGGTCCTACTCCCGTACCTGAAGATGCATTGCTTTCTATGGCGAAGCCAATTATTCACCATAGAACACCGGAGTTCATGGAAATATTTAAAGAAGTAAGTGAAAATTTAAAATATGTGTTTCAGACACAGTATGATGTGCTCGTATTTACCGCTTCCGGGACCGGTGCCATGGAGGCAGCGGTGTGTAATCTACTTTCACCCGGAGATAAGGCGATTACCGTCCAGGGCGGGAAATTCGGGGAAAGGTGGACTGAGATTTGCCGGGCATATAATATTACGGCATTGCCCATTGATGTGGAATGGGGAAAAGCGGTAAACCCGAAAGATATCGAGGCGCTATTAAAACAACACTCTGATGTACAGGCCGTTTTTACCACGTTATGCGAAACGTCAACAGGGGTTCATGTTGATGTAAAGACAATAGCCGAGATGATGAAAAAATATAATGCGGTCTTGGTCGTGGACGCGATATCAGGACTGGGAGCGGTTGATATAAAGACTGACGAATGGGGCATTGATTGCGTCGTTGCGGGTTCGCAGAAAGGTTTGATGATTCCGCCGGGTTTGGCATTTGTCAGCCTTAGTAAGAAGGCCTGGGAAAAGGTTGAACAATCGAAATCCCCAAAATACTATTTTGATTTTAAGGCGACAAAAAAGGCTATTGAAAAAACCGATACCCCTTTTACCCCGGCAATCACTCTCGTAATCGCATTAAGAGAAACGTTGCGGATGATGAAACAAGAGGGGCTTGACGTGGTTTTCTCACGTCACAGGAAACTTGCAAACGCAACCCGGGCTGCGATGAAGGCCATGGGGCTTGAATTATTTGCGCCGACCGCACCGAGCGATTGTGTGACCGCGGTAAAAGTTCCTGCAGGTATAGACGGAGAAAAATTGGTAAAGCTCATGCGGGATAAATATGGCGTCGGTATAGCAGGCGGACAGGCAGAACTAAAAGGCAAGGTTTTCCGTATCGCGCATATGGGATTTATCAGGGATACCGATATCGTAACGGCGATTAACGTATTGACAATGGCGCTTATGGAAATGGGATATAAGTGTGATGTTGCCTCCGGTATCAATGCGTTGATGCAAGAATTAATGAAAAAATGATCTGAAATTAACAGGAGAGAAATTAAAGATGAAGATACTTGTAAGCGATTCTATAGCAGAAGAAGGGCTCAGTATATTAAAAGAGGAAAAAGCTGTAGAGGTAGTGGTCAATACGAAACTCAAACCCGAAGAACTAAAAGAAGTTATTAAGGATTTTGATGCGCTCATTGTCCGGAGTTCTACTAAGGTTACGAAAGAAATAATAGAGGCCTCCTCGCGTCTAAAAGTGATAGGAAGGGCCGGTACGGGTCTTGATAATGTTGATGCGGATGCAGCAACGAAAAAAGGCATAATAGTTATGAACACGCCGGGCGGAAACACTATCTCTACCTGCGAGCATACATTCAGTCTGATTCTTGCGCTTTCCAGAAAAATACCTCAAGCGGATGCATCGTTAAAAAAAGGTGAATGGGAAAGAAAAAAATTCATGGGGATAGAGCTTTTCGGAAAGGTTTTGGGAGTAGTGGGGCTTGGAAGAATCGGTACGGAGGTGGCAAAAAGAGCGGTTGCCTTCGGTATGAAACCGATTGCCTTTGATCCTTACCTGAACGAAGAAATGGCAAAAGAGCTCGAGGTAGAGCTTGTTGATCTGAAAGAATTGCTTAAGCGATCGGATTATATAACCGTACATACCCCTTTGACAAATGAAACTAAGTATATTATTGATGAAGAAGAATTTGCGCTGATGAAAGATGGCATGTGGATTATAAACTGTGCGCGGGGCGGTTTAATAAATGAAAAAGCGCTCTATAACGCACTCACTTCGGGAAAGGTTGCAGGATGCGCATTAGATGTATTTGAAGAGGAACCTCCCAAAGATAGCCCTCTTTTAAAAGCAGAGAATGTAGTGGTCACACCCCATTTGGGGGCATCTACGGAAGAGGCACAGGTAAGCGTTGCGGTGGATATTGCAAAGCAGGTTTTGGATGCGCTGTTAGGAAGAGGGATACGAAATGCGGTTAACGTGCCGTGTATTGAACCGGAACTTTTAAAACATATAGAGCCGTTTATAAACCTTGCGGAAAAAATAGGTCTTTTTATTGCACAGCTTTCGGAAGGAAGGGTTCGCGAGGTCAAGGTAGCCTATTCGGGAGATATTACGGCGCATGATACAAAGCAGGTAACCATTGCGCTCGTCAAAGGACTCTTAAGCGCCGTGCTTGTCGACAACATCAACTATGTAAATGCGACATGCCTGGCGAAAGAAAGAGGTATCACTATTACCGAATCAAAATCAACCGATACCGGAGATTTTGTAAATTTAATAGCAGTTGAAGTAATAACGGACAAGGGAAAATGCAGTATATACGGGACATTGTTTACGAAAAAAGATCCGCGAATCGTGAGGGTTAATGAGTTCTATGTTGACCTTATACCGAAGGGTAATTTGCTTGTTATCTCTAATATAGACAAACCTGGTATTGTAGGCTATATTGGAACATTAATGGGAACCCATAGTATAAATATTGCCGGCCTTACGTTCGGCAGGGTAAGCCCCGGCGGCAAAGCGATTACGGTATTAAATGTGGATAACGATGTTTCTAAAGAAGTCTTAGAAGAAGTTAAAAAAGGAAAGAATATTACGGATGCAAAACTGATAAAATTATAGGATACATATGAAAAAAGAAAATAAAATATACATAATAGACGTAACCAACAGAGACGGTGTGCAGACATCCCGTATTTGTCTCTCCAAGTTGGAAAAGACGATGCTGAACTGGTATTTGAATGAATTTGGGGTTTTTCAAAGCGAATTTGGTTTTCCTGTCACCAGGCATGAAACAAATTATCTCAATGCAAACCTTGAACTTGCACACATGGGAGGGCTCTCTCCCATAAGATTGGGAGGTTGGCTGCGGGCTACCTCTGAGGATGTAGAAACCGCATTTAAAAGAGTTCCAAAATTGCAGCATATGAATATTTCCATATCTACTTCCGACCAGATGATCGTGCATAAATTTAAAGGTAAGCTGGACCATGAAAGCGTGATAAAAGAGATGGTAGCTGCGCTTAACCTTGCAAAATCCAAAGGGGCACTGAGCGTAGGGGTAAACGCGGAAGATGCATCGCGAACGGATATGGAATATCTGATAAAATTTGCAAAGGCGGCTAAAGACAACGGCGCAGACAGATTCAGATACTGCGATACGCTGGGTTGTGACGATCCTTTCACAGTCTACGACAGGATAAAGGAGCTTGCCTTAAAAATAAGTATTCCGATTGAGTTACATTGTCACAATGACCTTGGACTTGTTGTTGCCACGTCAATAGCAGGGGCAAGAGCAGCGATTGACGGGGGTAGTGACGCCTATATTAATACTACGGTTAATGGTATGGGGGAGCGTGCCGGAAATGCGGATCTTGTATCGGTAGTGCTTGCGATAAAGTATGCAAGCGGGTTCAAGGATAAGTATTTTTTGGATGAAAAGATAAATCTTTCAAAGGCGTGGCAAATTGCAAAATTTGCTTCGTACGCGTTCGGCGTACCCATCCCGATAAATCAACCCGGCGTAGGGGCAAATGCCTTTGCCCATGAATCGGGTATTCACGCTGACGGCGCCTTAAAAGATAGAAGAAACTATGAGCTATACGATTTTGAAGAATTGGGAAGGGGAGAACCGGAGATTATCGAAACAGGACGTCAGATAACGGCAGGGGAATATAGCGGGATAAAAGGTTTTAGAAATGTATATGAAAAATTAGAAGTTGAGTTTAAGAACGAAGAAGAAGCGACAAAAATCCTTGAGTTGGTACGATATGCTAACGTTCATACACAGAAACCTCTTACGGACGGCGAGTTAAAATTTATAGCGACATATCCGGACATCGCAAAAAAGATATTTACGATGTCTCCTTAAGTATAACGTATATGATAGCTCATTGTGTATATAGTTTTGCAATAGAGATTCTTATATTGCCATAGGCATAGGGTAGTAATAATTAAGCCAATTAATCACTACTTACAAAGGAGATTGGCGATGATTAAGTATATTTTTTATCCCCCTTCGCAGAAGACCACGTGCATGCACGTGGATGAATGCGAAGAAAAAACTGCTTC
Organism: Candidatus Omnitrophota bacterium; assembly: GCA_043800345.1. Lineage (GTDB taxonomy): Bacteria > Omnitrophota > Gorgyraeia > VGKN01 > VGKN01 > JAZDNB01. The sequence goes on along the minus strand of JAZDNB010000020.1, from coordinate 17,877 downwards.
GGAGGATGTCACTAAATGGGCAAGCTGTTCACAAAGTAAGGGGATAACCCCTACGAGTATGCAGAAATTATCGAAGAGAATTTCTGCATATCTTACGAGTCGGGGTAAATTTAGGTACCACGGGCTTGCCCGTGGGGTGTTCCATTGTATGTTGGCATTATGTATTGCACCGCTTGTTGCATGTGCCCAGTCCGGAGGGGCTATCCTGGTTGACGATATTACTTTTGCTGAAGAAGCGGGGAATATAAAGATTGTGTTAACGACTAATGAGCCCGCAAAGGTGTTTTGTTATGACGTAAAAAGCCCAAACCAAATTATAATAGACATACTGGGAGATGCGTACTCAAAAACAAAGGAGCAGCTTGTTGTCAATAAGGGAGGTTTAAAGCGGATTCTGGTCTCAAAGGATACCCTCAGGATGGGTTCATCTGTTCCCAAGGGATATTATCCCATAGATTGTTTTATCGTAGAACTTACTGCGCCAAAGGAGTATGAGCTGACAACCGGAAAGACAAAAGCAGTCATTGAAATAGGCGCCTTAAGGACAAAGAAAGAAACGTCGCCGGCCCCCGTTCAACAAGAAGCCGTTGCTGCGGAGCCCGAGGTAGTAAAAGCAGTATCTGAGGAAAAAAAACCTTCCCAACCAGTTAAAAAGGCGGGAACCATTGCCCCGGTTGTTAAAAAGGTAACAGTACAAGAACAACCTAAAGCCGAGTCAAAAATCGAGATTAAAGAAAGAGCTAAAACTGTGGCCAAGACCACGCCCAAAGCAGAGACGAAAGATACTACCCAAGAGATAAAGGCTCCCATAAAAGAAAAACCTAAGGCTGTAGCAAAGAAAGTGGTTAAAGAAGAGTCCCAGCCTTCTGCGCCCAAGACAGAAGAAAAACTTTTAGCAAAAAAAGAAACAGAGAAAACACAACAAGCCAGCAAACAAACAGAGCGGTATTATAAAGAGGAATCGCCGGTATCGCCAAGGAGAAAAAAAGCAATAGAAATTCGTAATAAAGGGTATGCCGCGCAGACTCAGGAGAAATTTGACGAGGCACAGAAATATTATTTAGAGGCTATAAAAACTGATTCTAAGTATGCGACTCCTCATAACGATCTTGGTATTGTGTATGAAGAAAAAGGTTTTTTGACAAAAGCCGCCCAGGAATACCAAAAGGCAATTAGCTTTGACCCTGAATATGCGCCCGCATATTCCAATCTTGCTCTTTTATACGAAAAACAGGGTAAGCTTTCCGACGCGCTCCCCTATTGGAAACAGCGTGCCCTACTCGGTGATTCCGATGATGCATGGAAACAGAGGGCTGACGAAAAACTCGGGAATTATAAATAACCATATTCTTAACTTAATGCAAAAACTTTTTTTTAGATCCTGTCTTTTAGTATGCCTTACGGTGCTGACTTTTCAGATATGCTACGGTAGCCAGGCACCGCGTAACGCCATAGAATCTATCGGGTTAAAACAATATAAAGGAGGCTCCGAACTTTTTCTTAAAACAACACATCCGGTACAAGTTTTTTCATCAGGCTCGACCGCCCCTCCGGTAATAAAAATTGAGTTTAAAAGTCCGCTTATCTATCGGACGCAAAAAGAGATCCTGCTTGAGAAAAATTCCCCCATCCAGAGAATAAAACTTTTAACAACACAAGAATCCGCAAAGAAGAATGAAATTTTAATCAGTCATTTGGTAGTAGAGCTTAAACAACCCTTAGCGTATGAAATAGAGAAAAAGCATAATAAAGTGTTGCTTAAACTATTTTCAGGAAAAAGGAATAAAGAGATTGAAGCTCCTCAAGAGAAAAAACACAAAGAGGATAGCCCCGAACGTATCATAGAAAAGGATTTCATAGAGTTCATAAAGAAGGCGCGAGTTAAGTGGCAAAAAGAAGAAGAGGTTATCAAAAAACTCCTGTCAAACTTAGAACGCGAAAGATTACTCGAAGAAAACCGCCTGAGACGACAGAAACAGCTTAAAGCTGATGAAGCAAAGAAAAAAGAAATAAGAGAAAAGAAACTTAAAGTGCAGCAAGAAGCAAAAATCAAGAAAGAAGAATCAGCAAAAAAAAAGAAAGAAAAACAACAAAACAGGAAGATGGCGGCTAAAAAAGATGAACCTAAGAATATACAAAGGCAAGTTACTCTGCCCGAAGAGGACTTAGGGGTGATACTCATTACAAAACAAGAATCTCAAACTGCGCAGGAAACGATACGGGAAGAGCCGGAAAAAAAGCCCATACCAAGTAAAAAAAAACTCTAACCGAAACCCTCCCGGATAGTACTACAAAAAAGTTAGATGAACTTGTAAAAAAAACAGAAGACCTAAGAAAGCTTCTTGCCGAACATGAAAAGAAAATTGCGAATCTTTCGAAAGAAAAAGAAGTTTTAACGGCAAGGCTCAAGAAAAGGCCCTCAGGTGCGCTTAAAAAAGCCCAAGCCCTCAGAGACAGGGGGTATACATATCTGATGGAGGATAAAATAGATAAGGCGCTTGAGTGTTACGAGCAGGCCATACAACTTGACCCGCATTATGCTTCTCCTCATAATGACCTTGGGGTTATATATGAAGAAAAGGGCCTTTTGGGAAAAGCCGAGGAAGAATATAAGAAAACAATAACGCTTGACTCAAACTTTGTCGCAGGTTATGCAAATCTCGCACTTTTATACGAGAAACAAAATAAATTCGAAAAAGCACTTTCGTACTGGCAAAAGCGCGCTTCTTGCGGTGCACCGGACGATCCTTGGACAAAAAAGGCAATAGAAAAGTTAAAGGCTTATGGTAAGGAAAAAGACTGATGGCTAATATAATTGTAGTAGGTGCCCAATGGGGCGATGAGGGTAAGGGAAAGCTTATAGATATTTTAGCCAAAGATGCTGATTATATAGTCAGATATCAAGGCGGTAACAATGCAGGTCATACCGTAGTGGTATCAAACGAAGAAATTATATTGCATCTGGTTCCGTCGGGTATACTTCATGAAGGTAAAATTTGTATTATCGGTAATGGTGTCGTATTGGACCCACAGGCACTACTGGATGAAATACAAACACTGCATAAAAAAGGAATTAAAGTTGGCAGTAACCTCCTGATAAGTGATCAAGCACATCTTATCTTTCCCTACCATAAAATGCTCGATAAAGCCCGGGAAGCCGAACATGCCGCATCCCGTATAGGCACCACAGGCCGTGGCATAGGACCGTGTTATATCGACAAAGTAGCACGATGCGGAATAAGGGTTGCTGATTTACTGGATACGGAGGTATTAAAAAGAAAGTTGCGATTTAATATAGAAGAAAAAAACAAACTTTTTACACGGTTATATAATATGGATACAGTGTCATTTGATGAGATTTTCAGCCAATACCTCACGTATAGAAAAAATATTTCCAAATATATTGCCGACACGCCCGTAGTTTTAAACAAGGCAGTATCACAGGGCAAAAATATTCTTTTTGAGGGGGCTCAGGGGACACTCCTTGATATAGATTTCGGTACCTACCCATATGTGACAAGCTCCAGCGCCACCGCAGGGGGTGCCTGCGTAGGCACGGGCGTTAGCCCGACTAAGATAGATAAAGTCATAGGGGTGGTAAAAGCCTACACAACAAGAGTAGGAGAGGGCCCGTTTCCGACAGAATTTCCGAAAGCACTTTTAGAAAAGGTAAGGGATATAGGCAGGGAATTCGGCGCTACTACCGGCAGGCCGCGTAGGTGCGGGGCGTTTGACGCGGTCATCGTAAAACACTCGGTTTTAATAAACGGCCTTAATGAAATTGCCGTTATGAAACTGGATGTTCTCGACAGTCTTGATGAATTAAAGGTTTGTAGTGCGTATCGGTATAAAGGAAAAATATTTAAAAATTTTCCCGCTAATATAGAAATACTGGATAAATGTAAGCCCATTTACAAAACCTTCAAGGGGTGGAAGTGTGCTACCAGTGCTGTCCGGGAGTATTCAAAACTTCCCTCCAAAGCAAGAGATTATCTCGATGGTCTTTCCGACCTTGTGGGCGCAGGAATAAAGATTATCTCGGTCGGCTCAAACAGATCGCAGACGATATATAAGTAATCTTTCCTAACGCACAATTGACTATGGAACCAAAAGACTATCGGCTTCGTATAGTCGAATTATTAATACAGAATGAAAAGACGATGAGTGAGCTTTATGCAACGTATGCCAAAAAATTTCCTGGGTATGAAGCTCCACGGCTTAACAGCCGTGGTTTCTGACTTTTCGGTCTCGTGCCATATGGCACAGGCTCATGGAGCGGAATCCCGCCCGTCCCGCAAAGCGGGACTGGGTTTGGGATAAAACGTTTTGGAATGATTTGTCACAAGAAGAAAAAGAGCATGCCAGACGGATAAACGAGTTTTATTTATATATCAAGAACGGTTCATTATGTTTTAGAGAAAATAGATTTAGAGCCGAAGCCATAAAAACGTTTAATCCCTTCCGCAGAAATCCCCGGTCTTTAGACCGGGGATGAGGGGTTGCGGAAGTTTATTTCTGCTTCAAGGAGGGAGCCTCGGTCTTTAGGCCGAGGGGGCTCCACTGATTGCATAAAGAAGGAAATCGATAATGCGCATATTTCAGATATGTCTGTTATAAATGCGCTTTCCGTGGCATTGGATGCGGGAAAGACACTGATAGAAAATAAATATTTTGAAGTTGTTGAATCTGATTCTTTAAAGTTACAATAGACCCTTACAAAATTAATGATAGCCACGAATAACCATCTCGCACAGGTACAGGAGATGTGGTATAAGGCGAAGAACAAATAGCCTATATAGAATGCACCTTTCGTTAAAAATTATCCTTGCGGTGATTGCAGGCGGCATCATAGGTGCCGTTACCGGTTATTTCGGTAAATGTGCAAGCGGCGCGTGCCCTCTTACCTCTAGCCCCTTAAGCGGTGCACTTTTCGGCGCGATTATCGGTTTTCTTGTGACATTTGGAAAATAAGCTTCCGAGAACCGTAATGCAAAAAATATTCGTTATTTGTTTTATTAGCCTTTGCCTGTTATGTATGGGGACAGGATGCGCTTCTATGCCTTACCGGGTTGTAAAAGACTACCCAGAATATAATCATATTGTAGAATTGTCAAATCAGGTAATACGAGTTTCGGATAACCCTCAACATAAAATAAAAGTTTTTATCGCAGATCTGCCTGACGGGATAGGCGGTTTTGCAAAGGGAAACTCCATGTATCTTAGCAGGAGGGCCGTTAGTGTTTATCCCGATAGCGATATATTAAAGCTCATCGCCCACGAATATGCGCATATAGAGTGCAAACACCGCCTGCAGCAGGGAATTTTATCGACTACCATTACGGGTGCCTTCCTTATCGGCGACTATTTTATTCCGGGCCTGGGATGGTTAAACCATGCGGTTAATCCGGTGATAGTGCGCGCATATACGGTAGCCGAAGAGAAAGAGGCAAATAGGAAGGCGACCGATTGTATGATTAAAATGGGGTATGATAAAAACACCATCTTAGAGTATCTTAAGATGTGTAAGAGCGATATAAATTTGTTCAAATATACGGCCCATACTTCCATAGATGACGAGATAAAAGATCTGGAAAGTTATCTAAAGACGAAATAACCTCCGGTAGTATTTAAAAATAAGTTATAGTTATTTTTCCCTGATCAAGCATCTGTTTTCTTTCCCGACTAAATCGTTTCTCTCCAGTATCATGAGTGCCTTGTACACATATCTGTAATTTTCCTTATTCCTGAATTGAAGGAGGGCGCGTTGCATGCGGCGTTCCTCCCTCAGGCGGGGGACATAGACGTTTTTCATGGTGAACGGGTTTTTCCCGGTATAATACATACAGCTTGAGATAGTCATAGGCGTAGGAACGAAATCTTGTACCTGCTCAAGATAATAGCCCAAACCTTTTATATATAATGCAAGCTTGAGCATATCGCTTAAAGTGCAGCCCGGGTGGGATGCGATAAAATATTGGACAAGGTATTGTTTTTTGTTGAGCGATTTATTAATTTCCCCATAAACTTTTAAAAATTGTTCATAGGTCTTGAAAGATGGTTTATTCATGATAGTAAGGATGCTATGCTCTGTATGCTCCGGCGCAACCTTAAGTTGTCCGCTTATATGATGTGCGCAGAGTTCTTTTAAATAAGCGAGTTGCTTATCGGCAAGGCAAAGGTCATAACGTACCCCCGTGGATACGAATACGTGTTTTATGCCCGGCGTCGTCCGTACCTTTTTTAAAAGTTTAATAGATTCTCTGTCGCCAAGTTTTAAGTTTTTACATATAGCCGGTAACAGGCAGTCTTTATTTTTGCAATTCCCGTATGTACGCTGTATGTCGCAGTCTGCCATGTACATATTTGCGGTTGGGCCCCCGATATCCGTAATAGTGCCTTTGAAATCTTTATCCTCCGTTAATTTTTTTACCTCTCTTAATATTGATTCCTGGCTTCTCGACTGGATAATCCTTCCCTGGTGAGCGGCTATGGTACAAAATGAACAACTCCCCAGGCATCCCCTGTGGCTTGTAATGGAAAATTTGACTGTCTGGAGGGCTTTTATTCCGCCGGCGTTTTCATAGGAAGGGTGATACCTTCTTGTAAAAGGAAGCTCGTAGATACCGTCAAGTTCTTTTTGCTCAAGCGGCAGCGCAGGCGGGTTTTGTATCACATATATATTGGCATGCTTTTGAACAAGAGTCTTCCCGCGCAGAGGGTCATTTTCCTGATAGAATATTTTAAACGCCTCGGCAAATTTATTTTTATCGTCCTTGACTTCCTCATAAGAGGGAAGATGTATATAATGTTCTGATACATTTAATTCTTTTCTTGCTACGCACGTTCCTTTAATGTTATGGAGATTTTCTATAGGTTCGCCATTTTTTAGTCTGCGCGCTATCTCTACCGTCTGGTGCTCTCCCATGCCGTAGACCAGGATATCCGCCCTCGAGTCAAGCAGGATAGAGCGCCTTAGGGAATCCTGCCAGAAATCATAATGACAGAGGCGCCTCAGGCTTGCTTCTATCCCGCCTATTACGATAAGTGAGTCTTTAAAAAGTTCTTTTATCCTGTTTGCATATACGATGGTTGCCCTGTCCGGCCGCTTTCCGGATTTTGAGCCGGGAGAGTAATCGTCGGTTTTTCTTGGAATTTTATTGGAGGAGTAATGTGCGAGCATTGAATCAAGGTTTCCCGCGGTTATACCAAAAAATAACGTAGGTCTGAGCAGTTTTTTAAAATCTGAGACGCTGCGCCAGTCCGGCTGCGCGATAATACCTACGGTAAAACCGTGGTGTTCGAGGAGCCTGCCGATAAGCGCGGCGCCGAAACTGGGATGGTCGACATAGGCATCGCCGGTTATGAGTATTATGTCGAAACTATCCCGCTTGAGATGTTTTAATTCCTCTATTGTGGTTGGTAAAAAACGCATGACTATATTGTATCGTTATAATCAAAAAAGAGAAATAAAAATTTACTTTTGTGTTTTTTTTAGTATAATATACTGAACAATTCAAGGTTTTAATATCAAAGTCCGCAATAATAATAGTACGGTTGAAGTCAGAAGGTTAAAAAATATTTTAAAATTTTGACATTTGGATTTTATCCCGGCGCAGGAGTTTCTCAAGAAGTGCATCGGGATTACGAAGGTATGTTTTCTTAAGGTATTTCATTTTGGCATGTTTGAATACTCAAGTGAGCAATCCCCGGGTTTTAGCCCAAGGAGTATTCATTTTAAAACGGAGGTGTGCATGAAGAGATATAATGTCATAATTATTCTTGTCCTGATAACCGTAGGTATTTTTTATATAGACCGTGGTAATGCCCAGGAGAATATTGCGCCTAATCCCCCCGAAAAGGCGGCTCCTGCCGAGACAGTTATATTAGAAGATGCGCTGCCGTCCGGTAGCCAGCAGGAAGGAGAATGGATATGGGATACCAACATGAAATTTTCAGGTACGGCGTCTCATATCGCTTTAGAAAAAGAAGGGCCAAACCAACATGGCCTTAAGCTGACAAACCCCATTAAGATTAAGGCAGGTTCTTACATAATTCAGTACGTATACCTTGACCCCAAAAGTCCGCCAAACGGTTTAATGATGAAATTTCAACTGTCTGACGGAAAGGAAACCGGCGTATATTGGGAAGGGGAGAATGAGGTATTTGAAATAAAAGAAAACGAGGATATATGGTATATCGGTTTTCTGCCGACTAAAGGTGAATGGGTGAGGCTTGATATACCGACCGACGATCTTGATATACAGGATAAGGAATTGACGGGTATATCGTTTATACAACATTCAGGAAAAGTATGGTGGGATAAAACATCTCTGAGCGAAGAAGAAGCCTCAAATGATTCCCTGCGAGATGACGTAAGGGACCTGGATTATGTTGATTAACCTGTCATTCGAACATCTATAAAAGAGGAGAAGAGATTTTGAACTATCAGATAAAAGACGCAACCTTGGCAAAGAAGGGCAGGCTTCGCATTGAGTGGGCATCAAAAAATATGCCCGTGTTACAATTAATAAAAGAAGATTTTTTACGAAAAAAACATCTTAAAGGCGTTCGTATCGCATGTTGCCTGCACGTAACCACGGAAACGGCAGTTCTTATGGATGTATTAAAATCGGCAGGTGCAGACGTATCGCTCTGCGCCTCTAACCCCTTGAGCACACAGGACGATGTTGCCGCCTCTTTGGTAAAGGATTTTGGGATTCCCGTGTTTGCCATTAAAAGAGAGGACAACAAAACTTACTATAAGCACATCAATGCCGTTCTTGATAAAAAGCCGAATATTACCATGGATGACGGGGCCGACCTGGTATCCACCATACATAAAACAAAAAAAGCGCTTGTGCCGTTTATTTTTGGCGGTACCGAAGAAACTACTACAGGCGTAATAAGACTGCGAAGCCTCGAAAAATCAAAAAAATTACTTTTTCCCATCATAGCGGTTAATGATGCCGATACCAAACATCTGTTTGATAACAGATATGGTACGGGCCAATCGACGGTCGATGGTATAGTGCGTGCGACGAATGTACTCCTTTCGGGAAGTAACTTTGTGGTCTCGGGATACGGCTGGTGCGGGAGGGGCGTTGCAATGCGCGCGCGGGGTATGGGTGCAAATGTCGTCATAACCGAGGTAAATCCCCTTAAAGCCCTTGAGGCGGTCATGGACGGTTATCTGGTTATGCCGATAGCTGAAGCTGCAAAGCGCGGAGATGTATTTGTCACTCTTACAGGCGACATCAACGTGATACGAAGAGAGCATTTTCTTACCATGAAAGACGGCGCCATTATTTCTAACTCGGGCCATTTTAATGTTGAGCTGGATATAGACGGCCTTAATAAAATAAGCGTCAAAAAAAGGACCATAAGAGATTTTATGGAGGAATATACGTTGCGCTCCGGCAAGAAGATATACCTGTTAGGAGAAGGCCGCCTTATAAATCTTACCGCCGCAGAAGGGCATCCTGCATCTGTGATGGATATGAGTTTTGCCAATCAGGCGCTGTCGGCAGATTTTCTTTTTAGGAATAAAAGCAGGCTTCAAAAGAAGGTATATAAGGTGCCGGAAGATATCGACAGTAAAATTGCAGTGTTAAAATTAAAAGCCCTTAAGGTGAGGATAGATGAACTTACGCCTGAACAGAAAAAGTACCTTGCATCGTGGGAAGGCGGAACATAATGTCATAAGTAATAATCCGTAACGAGTAATTATTGCAGCACGTTATATATTATTTTATCTGCGGCAACTTAACCTTATTTTTTATCCCCCTTCGCAGAAGACCACGTGCATGCACGCGGATGAATGCGAAGAAAAAACTGCTTCGGGGGATATCACTAAATGGGCAAGCTGTTCACAAAGTAGGGGGATAACCCCGGGTTTGCCCGTGGGGTGTTCCATAAGAACATTATGAGGTCTAGGTAATGGCGGATGAAACGATTGATGTAAATAAAAGGATAGAAGAATTCATATTGGCATTGTCGGTGATGCGTAATACACGCCTCATCTACGGAAGAGAGCATCATATTACAAAGAGAATACTCGGAGATTTGTATTCAATGCTTACGAGGTTATTAAAACTGCGCAGCGAGATCACGATAGCATTTATTGAAAATGAAATAGTGTTTGATAAATTACCTTTATACACCCTTAGTACAACGATGGACAAGTTCATTAAAGACTTGACTGAGGCAGGTATTGAGAAAATACGTTTTACTGTCGGCACGAGCAAGGCTGAATTCGAAGGATTCCTGGATGTTATTGTATTAAAAAGAGGTGAGATTTTTGAAAAAGGCGGTTATAAAAACGCACTTGCTTCCTATGGAGTCAAGAATATAGACATTAGTAAGATTGCCATATCCGGTGAGGCCGATGAAGATATAATAACTTCTGCTAAGAAAATATATGACAAGTCCTTTGTTATTATGAAAGAGTTTGTCAGTATTATGAAGAGAGACAGAACGATTATGCTTGAAGGGCCCAGGCAGGTTGTAATGGATATACTAAAACTTATATTAAAGAACCGGGACATCCTTCTTCTCTTTGCCAATATACGGGAACGTGATCAAGGCATGATAGTTCATAGTATAAATGTATTAATATTGACAATTATCCAGTCTATTTTTCTTGGAATTGACAAGGCCATATATGCGGAATTAGGAGAAGCAGCGCTTTTACACGAGATAGGAAAAATTGCCCAGCAGGTAGGTATGTTAGAAGAGATAGAAACAAAGCAGATGCAGGATCTGCAGAGGCGCCTGTATGCCAATGCAGTAGCCAAAATCCTGGTAAAAACAAAAGGAATAGGTAAACTCACCCCCGTAGTTGCATATGAGAATATACTCTATCATCCCTTGCACGCAACCGGCATGCCTCAGGACAGAAAAATGAAATTTGCAAGTATGATAATTGCCATTGCATGTTATTATGATACGCTTGCTTTGCAGGCGTATCATTCTCAAATAGAGTATGGAGATATTTATACTACTCTGATGAGGTATGCAGGAGACGTATTTGAGCCCTATGTGCTCGATAAACTGTTCAAGGCAATAGGGGTATACCCGCCGGGATGTGCGGTACAACTTGACTCGGGGGAACTGGCTGTAGTAGTAAGAGCCAATCCCGATATCCAAAGGCCCATGGTTGAACTATTGACTGATAAATTAGGAAATAGATTAAGCCAGCCAAGAGTAGTGGATATATCCGATATGGATGAACAGAAGAAGAATTATAACTATAAGATTGTCAAGGTATTGAGCGGTCAAAAAATCGGAATGTATTTCATGCCGGATAAATATAGATAAAAATTCTTTCCAAAAATTCTCCGTATCGTTAGTAGTGTCCTACGAAATAAAATAGATTGCAAGCTCTCAGGCATTATTATATAATCTATGGCATTCAAAATTAAAAAAGGAGGTTATCTACATGCCACTTGTTCCCATGAGAGTTGTATTAGAAGCTTCACTTGGTGCCTATCAAAAAGGCAGGCCTTTTGCGGTTGGGGCGTATAATGTGAATAATATGGAGCAGATGCAGGGGATAATGCGCGCTGCAAGGGAGACGCTCTCCCCCGTTATCATACAGGCAAGCCGCGGCGCATTAAAATATGCCGAGATGAACTATATAGAACATATTATGCTTGCCGCAATTGAGTTAAACCCGGATATTCCTATTGTGATGCACCTTGACCATGGCAATAATTTGGATACCGTAAAAAAAGCTATTGCGCTCGGTTTTTCCTCCGTGATGATAGATGGTTCCCTTGAAGAGGACGGCAAAACGGCCTCTTCCTATGAATATAATGTACGGGTGACGGGCGAGGTGGTGAAATATGCGCACTCTTTCGGGGTGACGGTCGAGGGTGAACTCGGGACATTAGGGGGAATTGAAGACGGCGTGGGATCCGGGAAAATACATCTTACTGATCCTCTCCAGGCGATGGATTTTGTGAAAAAGACAAAAGTAGACGCCCTCGCCATCGCGATAGGAACCTCTCATGGTGCATATAAATTCAAGACAGAACCAAAACTCGCCTTTGATATTATTGAGAAAACAAGAGAATTGCTTCCCGATACGTTTCTTGTGTCGCATGGCTCTTCAAGCGTACCGGCAGATCTGATAGAAGCTATTAATAGGTATGGCGGGAATATGCAGCATACGATGGGTGTCCCCTTGGAAAGTTTAAGGCGGGCAATAAATCTCGGGATCAACAAGATAAATGTAGACACCGATACAAGACTGGCAGTGACCGCGGCAATACGTAAATTTTTTGTTGAGAACCCGGAGAAATTTGACCCAAGGGAATACCTCGGACCGGCACGCGATGCCATATATGAAATAGTTAAAAAAAGAATGACGGAGTTTAATACAGCAGGTCACAGCAGAGATGTCATTATTCGGACGCTTGATGGTATGAAAAAGCTTTATTTGTAACATATGCTAGTAACTACAGAAAAATCCGTGCTTAATCTGCACGGATTTTTGCTTTGCATAACATTGATATTCCGCGCAGCAGATGATATAATCTAATTGAGAGGGAAAATGAAGATAGGAGAAAAAAGTTTTACCTTAATAGAGCTTATGCTCGGGCTTTCCATATTTGTAGTTGCCGTAGTTTCGCTGCTGGGGGCCTATATAAGCGCGCTCATTTTAAGCGAAGGTTCGAGAAATCTGAACATAGCGCTCAATGATGCAAGCAGGGTACTTGAGGAAATGCGAAATGTAACGTTTAGCTCCCTTACTACGACCGATTGGACAGCGTGGGCTGAGGATAACGGTGCGAATATATTAAACAACGAAGCAATATCTACAAATTTTCAAGTAACCGATGCCGACCACCCGACAGTAGTGATCGTCACGGTAAGTTGGAGCGAGAGAAATCGCACCAGAAGTACTTCTTTAACCACGGCAATTACCGAGAGGTAGAAATTGAAGAAATTTTTGAAATACCAGCATGGTGCGGGGCTTGTTGAATTTTCAATAACCGCCGTTATTTTTTTAATAATGATAGGCATGCTCTACGTTGCCATAAGTTCAAACAGGGTGGTAATAAGCGAGGGTCAGGACAAAATAAAATTGCAGCAGGAGACGCGGAAAATAATTGACAGCATGGAAAGAGAACTTAAATCTTCAAGAAGCACCACCGTGATGATTTCACCGGAGGGGGATTCCATTAACTTTCAGGTGCCTGTTGACTGGGATCTTGATGAAGATATTATTGATAATTCGGGAGATATTGAATGGGGCGCTGATGAGAATCTTAACTGGTCAATGACGTATCTCTTAGGAGGTACAGATAACGAGCAGGTTATAAAGAGGGTTTTTGATGCAAGCGGATCGCAGCAGGGCGCAGACACCGTTATAGCAAATGATATAAACCAATTTCAGATCACACGGGATGAAAATAAGGTGCTCATAACCATAACAGCCCAAAAGACTGCATTAGATAGAAGAGAAATACAGTTTACTGCGGGAACCGAAGTACTTTTGAGAAATTAACGGTGTAAATAGTAAGGAAAAAACAATGGTTACACTGAGAAATAATAAAGGTCTGGTACTTATATTTTTTTACCTTGTCCTTGCGCTTTTAGTTACCATGGGGATCGGTTTTATTACGCTTGGGATTTTTGAAGCAAAATTTACCGAGCGATACAGAAACTCTAAGATTGCTTTCTATCTAGCCGAAGCAGCATGCGATGTTGCTATAGCGTCTCTTCGGTTAGATGCTACCTACACCGGAGTCGGTTATACTGCCCTGGGGGAGGGAGGCTATACAATCGACGTGATTACCCCTGATGCTAATTCAACCTGGAGGAAAATCGTTGCCACGGGCTATTATCCTGATAATAATTCAAGCTCTTACGGGTATGCACGGCGGCAACTGGAAATGTATGCCGAAGTAACATTTCCTAATTGCGGTTCGCGATGGGCGATGTTTGGTAAAACCGAACTCGACGTTAATGGTACCCTTTATATGGATAGTTATAACTCGGAAGAGGGCTCTTATGGCGGCAGCAATGTAGGTTCAAACGGGGATATAGGGACAAACAGCACAGAAGACGCCGCGCTTAAATTGAACATAACCGGCACAACTGCCCAGGTTTACGGTACGTTGTATGCCGGTTACGGCGGGGATCCGGAAACGGTAATTAGTATAAACGGTTCAATAACTCCTTCACCGCCAAGTAAGGACTCGCTTGATGCGTCTATAACATTGAATTCGATAGTAGTCCCTTCGGGTGCCTCAAACCAGGGAAGTCTGTCATTAAAATCCGGTGACACCGCCATTTTCACCGCCGGTGATTATTATTTTACCGGTATATCCGCGCAGACTTCTGTCGGAGGCAAGAAACCGCCTCCGACTATTCAGGTAAGCGGTGAAGGTAATGTTACGTTTTATGTAGACGGTAATTTTGATGTCAAAGGATTATATGTCAATACATCAGGACAGGATCCGACACAGCTAAACATAAAGATAATAGGCGACCGTACGGTCAACATAGACCTAGATTCTACGTTCTACGGCATAGTATATGCCCCGGATTCCGAAATTACGCTCAAGCAGTGCACGTTCTATGGGGCGGCCGTAGCCGACATAGTTAAAGTCAATAGCTCGGTAACTATCCACTATGACGAGTGTCTTGGTTTGGGCGGTGATAATCTTTCGATGACACCGAGCGTGACAATACTTTCATGGAGAGAACAAAATCAGTAGGCAAGCTTTCTTCATATCAATTTTAACATACCCCGTCTTTTAATGTTGAAAAACAACAAAACCCGCTTGTTGTATTTATACCCCCTTTTTTACTATGCCTAAAGAAGCGCTGCTCTATACAAAGTCAGTAAATAACGCGGTCTTCTGCAGGCTCTGCGCCCATAGCTGTAACATCACCGAAGGGAAATTCGGTATCTGCGGTGTGAGGCAGAATGAAGGCGGTACATTATACAGTCGTGTATACGGCAAGCCCATTGCATTACATATCGACCCGATAGAAAAAAAGCCGATATTTCACCTCTTGCCGGGCTCAGGCTCTTATTCGTTAGCCACTGCCGGCTGTAATTTTAAGTGCAATTTCTGCCAGAACTGGGAACTGTCACAGCTTTCAAAAGGGAAAGATATCGCTATCACAAATACATTGGTTAAACCGGAAGAAATAATTGCTCAAGCCCTGTCTCATAAATGTAATAGCATCTCTTATACATATACAGAACCCACCGTATTTTTTGAATACGCGTATGACATTGGAAAGCTCGCCAAAGCAAAAGGGCTCTATAATGTGTTTGTCACAAACGGCTATATGAATCCTGAGTGTCTTGATATGCTAAAAGGTATCCTTGATGCGGCAAATGTGGATTTAAAGTCATTTAGAGAAGGGTTTTATGAGCGAATCTGCGGAGCCCGTCTTAAGCCTGTCCTTGAGGTAATACGGTATATGAGGAAACTTAATATATGGGTTGAGGTAACCACGCTGGTGGTGCCCGGAGAAAATGATTCCGAGGAAGAACTAAAAGACATAGCAGAATTTCTAAGCGATACAGGAAAAGAAATTCCCTGGCATATAAGCAGGTTCCATCCCGATTATAATATGACAACCAAGTCCCCTACGCCGGTAAAGACACTCCAGAAGGCACGAGAGATAGGCTTTAAGGCCGGACTGCGGTATGTATATACCGGAAATATCCCCGGAGACGAAGGGGAGAATACGTTGTGTTATAATTGCGGTAAGTTGCTTATAGGGAGATTCGGTTTTCAAATTTTGGAAAATAATATAACAGATTCTAAGTGCAGATTTTGCAACGCAGTTATCGACGGTGCTGCCTTATAAGTACAATTACATAAGGAGGATGTTGTGGATATAAAAAAAGTGTGGATAGAAGAAGGGTGTATTAACTGCGGTCTGTGTGTGGATGCGTGTGCCGAGGTTTTTGAGCTTACTGATGAGACTGCCAAGGTAAAGAGCGGCGCCGATTTAAGCAAGAATGAGATGTTAATAAAGAAGGCAACATCCGATTGTCCTGTAAATGTAATTAAATTTGAATAAGACCTTTCTTTTTAGCTATTATAATGTGGGACGAGATTTTTAAAAAACGCCTGTCACGGAGAGATTTTCTTAAAAAAGGCTGTATGTTTGCAGCTTGTGCAAGCGGCCTGCTTACCATAACGCTTGATAAGCTATGGGCAGACATACCCCTTACCCGCTTTGGCCTGCATGAGGCTATGTTTTATAAAAAAGTAGACGAAGCAACCGTCCAGTGCGAACTATGTCCCAGAAAGTGTATGCTTACCAACGGGACGCGCAGTTTCTGCCGGGCGAGAGAACCAAAAGATGGGGTATTATATAGTGCGGTCTATGGGTTGCTTACAGCAATACATATTGACCCTATCGAAAAAAAACCTCTGTTTCATATGCTGCCCGGAAGCCGTTCGTTTTCAATAGCGACGGCAGGCTGTAACTTGCGGTGCAAGTACTGCCAGAATTGGCAGATTTCTCAGTCCAGGCCGGAAGAAGTAGATAACCGGGAGGTTTCTCCGGAAGAAGTTGTAGCATCGGCGCTTGAAAATAATTGTAAGACAATAGCGTATACCTATACGGAGCCGACCGTATTCTTTGAATATATGGTTGATACGGCGAAGATTGCAAGGCAAAAAGGTATAAGGAATGTGTACCATTCCGGCGGTTTTATAAATCCTGAACCTTGTAGGTATGTAACGAAATTCTTGGACGGAGCAAATGTTGACCTTAAAGGATTTGACAAAGAGTATCTTGCAACGACGTGCCAGGAAGAGCTTGAACCTGTGCTTGAAATGCTTACCATTTTGAAACGTAACGGGGTGTGGCTGGAACTGACAAATCTTGTGGTTCCCACATTAAACGATAATATGGACAAGATAAAAGAGATGACATCGTGGATAGCTACACAGTTAGGGCCGGATACCCCGCTGCATTTTTCTAGGTTTTATCCCCAGCATAAACTCAACAATCTTTATCCGACCCCTATTGAAACATTAGAACAGGCAAGGGATGTTGCGCTTAGAGAAGGTCTGCATTTTGTGTATATAGGAAATATCCCTAGTAGCAAAGCGGAACACACGTATTGCCCCCATTGCAAAAAAACCGTTATAGAGAGAATTGGTTATAGCATCATTAAAAATGAAATAAAAAACGGCTCCTGCGGTTACTGCAACACGAAAATTGCAGGCCTGTGGGAATAAACAAACCCTTTCCGCATTGAAGAAAACACTTATCTTTTCAATACTCCTGTTAGGTTTATCAAGTATGGCAAGCCAGATTGTTCTGGCAAGGGAGTTCTTTGTAGTATTTCACGGAAATGAACTCTCGATAGGTCTTTTTCTGGGCGTGTGGCTTATGCTTGGCGCAATAGGAGCCGGACTCTTCGGTCATTTAACCGAAAAAATCACCCATCCACTGCGCGCCATTTCAGTCTCACTGTTGTCGGTAAGTGTCCTTTTGCCTGTTTCGTTAATTTTCATCAGGTCTATAAGGCATAGTATGGGGGTATCTCCGGCTGAGACCTTAGGTATTATCCCCATTCTCGTTTCGGCTTTTTTTACCCTGTGCCTGTTAGGTAGTATGTTTGGTTTTCTTTTTGCATTAAGCTGTAAGGCATGTCAAACCTGCGCTGACAACGGTTCCAAACAAATCGGTTACGTATATATGCTTGAAGCACTCGGAGCAACCATCGGCGGCCTTTTGGTAAGCCTGCTCCTTATGTGCCATATGAACGCGTTGAGCATATTAGCGGTATTATCAGCCCTAAATCTTGGATTTGGCATATATCTAAAATTTCATATCCCGGACAAAAAATCATCCCCTGTTTTCCCTCTATATATAGGTATATATATA
>JAZDNB010000035.1:0-77148 GCA_043800345.1 Candidatus Omnitrophota bacterium | reverse complement strand
GGGATAACTAATTTGGAAGATGCACAACTGGCAGTAAAGCTTGGTGCTGATATGGTGGGTTTTGTGTTTGCTAAAAGCCCCAGAAAAGTTACGCAGGAAAAGGCATGGGCAATTTTAAAAAAACTCCCCAAATCCGTTAAGAAATGTGCCGTATTTGTAAATGAAGAAGAAGGCGTTGTAAAGAACATTCAGAAAAAACTCAGGTTTGATTTTTTGCAATTTCACGGCAGTGAATCCCCCGCGTATTGCGATACTTTTAAAGGTGTAGCAAAAATAATAAAGGCGTTTAGATTAGAGGATATGGACACCATTAAAAATGCCCTGGCCTATGATGCGGATATATATTTGTTTGATGCATTTGTAAAAGGTGCATATGGCGGGACGGGTAAACTTATAAATTTAAACCTTGCTAAAAAACTTACCGCTTTAATTAAAAAACCCATAATGATTTCGGGCGGTTTAAACGGAATGAATGTCTTGAAAATCATCAAGCAGCTCAAACCATATGCGGTGGATGTAAGTAGCGGCGTTGAAAGGTCTCCCGGAAAAAAAGATGCGGGGCTTTTGAAGGAATTTGTAGAAAAGGTTAGAGTTTCACTAATACAGTAAATTCAAATATCAAAAATTAAAATTCAAAATGACATATCAAAATGCAAAATTTAAAAAACATGTAAAGTTAACTTTGGATTTTAAATTGTAATTTTGATTTTTGCATTTTGATTTTTGGATTTAAGGGATGTGCAAAATGCGGATTCTCCTTACCAACGACGACGGCGTGCATTCTCCGGGGCTTATGGCTCTTTATAGAGTACTTTCCCAGGAGCACGACTGTGTCATTATTGCCCCTGAGAGGGAGAATTCCGCGATAGGGCATGCGATAACGCTTTTGCATCCCCTGCGGGCCAGAAAGCTGACTAATCCAAAAGGCATAACTGGATACGCAATAAGCGGGACCCCGGCCGACTGCGTTAAGATAGGCATTAAAGCACTTCTTAAAAAGAAACCAGACCTTATAATCTCCGGTATCAACAGGGGGTTGAATGTCGGGGCAAATCTGATTTATTCCGGGACGGTATCTGCTGCGGTTGAAGCGGCAATCTCGGGCATAAGCGCATTTTCAGTTTCCCAGGAATTTTCCAAGGTTATGGATTTTACCGTTGGTGCGCACGTTACGAGAAAGCTTTTAGCCACCCTCAAAAAAGACCTGCTTAAGCACAAGACATTGCTTAACATCAATGTTCCCTCAAAAAAAATAAAAGGTATAAAAATAACGCATCAGACAAGATCACTATCAAGGGAATCTTTTGACAAAAGGGTTGACCCCCGGGGTAATGAGTATTACTGGCTCAGGGGCGGACTTGTAGGTTTTGACGGGGATGAAAAAGCGGTTTTAGAGGGATATGTATCCGTAACGCCGCTTCATTTTGACATGACGGATTACAAGGTTCTCAAAACTCTAAAGAAGGCAAGAAGGTGGAACATAAAATAGATATCGAAGATTTTTTATTCAATAATCTCTTAGCCGTAAGTAAACCCGCCCGCTATATCGGAAAAGAAATCAATGAGGTTAAAAAGGATTTTGATGCACAAGAGATAAAATTCGCGCTGTGCTTTCCCGATATATATGAAGTCGGAATGAGCCATCTGGGCTTTAAGATACTCTACGGAATTTTAAATTCCATGGACGGTGTTGTATGCGAAAGAGTATTTTCTCCATGGCCTGATTTTGAAGAGCTTTTGCTAAAGAATTCGATAGAGCTATTCTCCCTGGAGTCAAAGAAGCCTCTTAAGGAATTTGACGTAATCGGTTTTTCCCTGTCCCATGAATTAAATTACACAAATATGTTAAACATACTTAAACTCGGCAATATAGGATTAAAAAGTGATGCAAGAGGCGATGATGAGCCCATAGTGATTGCAGGAGGGCACGCGTGCGTTAATCCCGAACCCATAGCAGATTTTATTGATGCTTTTGTAATAGGAGAGGCAGAAGAAGTTATTGCGGAGATTATAGAAGTTTGTAAATCCTGCAAAAAGAAAAAAGACAGCATCCTTAGAGCGTTAGCTGCCATAGAGGGTATCTATGTACCAAGCTTATACACCCCCCAGAAAAAAATTAAAAAAAGGTTTATTTCCGATTTTAATAATGCGTATTATCCCGCGGACCAGATAGTCCCCTATATAAGCATAATCCACGACCGTATATCGCTTGAAATTATGAGGGGGTGTGCCGGGGGGTGCAGATTTTGCCAGGCCGGCATGGTGACAAGGCCTCTGAGGTATAGAACGCCCGAAAAAATCCTCGAGATTGCAAACAGGACATATGCGCTTACCGGTTATGAAGAGATATCGCTCATGTCGCTTTCAAGCATAGCCCACCCTTGCCTTACCGATATCATTACCCTTCTGAATGAATGTTTTAATAAGAAGGGTGTTAGTATCTCGCTACCCTCACTCAGGGTCGAGGAGAATCTAAAAAATCTGCCGTTTCTTATCGCAAAGACAAAGAAAACAGGGCTTACCTTTGCACCGGAAGCGGGCAGCGAAAGATTAAGAAATGTTATCCGAAAGAATATAAATATGGATAATCTCTTCAGTGTTGCGCAAGAAGCATTTAAGGCGGGATGGAAACATCTAAAACTTTATTTTATAATAGGACTCCCCGGTGAAACAATGGAGGATATTGACGGTATTGTGCGATTGGTGAGGGATTTATCCGATTTAAAAAAGGCATATGATAACCGCCCTGCCCATATTACGATAAGCCTATCGGCATTCATACCGAAACCACATACGCCTTTTCAGTGGGAAAAGATGGAAGATAGCGTAATTTTAAAAGAGAGAATAAACAATATCCAGAGGAAGCTAAGGAAAAATATCTTTAAAGTCGACAGCCATAATATAGAATCAAGTTTTATCGAGGCGGTTTTCTCCCGAGGAGATCGCAAGCTGGGGGCTGTTTTATTAACCGCTTTTAAAAGCGGGTGCAGATTCGATAACTGGACCGATAGATTTAATTTTACCCTGTGGCTGGATGCTTTTAGAAAAGAAAATATTGACCCCTATAAATATACCAGCTATAAAGATTTTGCCGATCCGCTGAGTTGGGATATTATTGATGTCGGCATAGGCAGAGATTTTTTAATCAAAGAAAATGAATGCGCTCAATCCGTTGTCAATACATAGTATTGTGTGCAATCAGTCAGTTGCAGCATTTTTCTTGACTTGTGTCTATTTTGTGGTACACTAACCCTAATTATGGCAAATAGTAGCAGTGATGCACGTATATTGCAAAAACTTTCTATTGAGCCTCAGGAGCCTGTAACAAAATACAGGATTGCCTTTAGTTTTATGTTTATCCTGCCCCTCCTTATTTCCACATACGTAGGATTGAATTATTTATTCCATATAGAAATGCCGAGTATGCATGTGTTTGGCCTCCTTGGGCTGGGAATTATCATGAGCTTAGTAGGTCTTTATCTTTCCTATAACACCTCCGTAAGGGAGATTATGGAGAAAGAAAGCGAACCGGTTCCCGGAGATAAAAGCGAAGATAAGCCGAGCGAAACAATACAAGAAAAATCTTAATATGGCCCTTTACAGGAGATTTATCACAAAGCCTATCGGAGAGATTCTGATAGAAAAAGGGGTTATCACCAAAGAGCAGCTCTTCAAGGCATTAAAACTGCAGAAGGATGACAAGAAACCTGTCGGACAGATTCTGATAGACTCGGGGTTTGCCAAAGAAGAAGATATAGTCCAGGCGCTCACCATGCAATATGGCCTTCCCTACTTGCCGTTAAAAAATTATGAATTAAATCCCGAGGTGATAAAGATTGTCCCCAAAACGCTTGCCCTTAAGTATTCCTTAATTCCTATAGACAGGATTGGCAATACCCTAACGGTATCTATAACCGACCTCTTGGATCAGGCAGTGATTAGCGAGCTTGAGAAGCTCACGAATTTAAAGATCCAGTTTTTTGTGAGCACTGCTTCCGATATTAAAGAAGCCTGCAAGCGTTATTATCAAGACTAGGACTAGCAGGGTCTATGATAATATCTTTAAAGGATGTGCTGTTCGTTCCCCCGGAAATAATTACTGCGCTTTAATGTTAATTTTTTTAATAGCATTTAGGCAAAACGAGTAATCCGTATTTTTCGTAGGGGTAAATCTATGGTAATACCGTTAAGAAAGCAGCTCGGCCAACTCCTGATAGAATCAAAGCTCATTAACGAAGACGAGTTAAAAAAAGCCCTGGAGGAGCAGAAAGAAAAGGATATACCCCTTATACAGGCGTTGATAGAACTTGGTTTTATATCGCAAAATGACCTGCTTGCGTTTTTAAGTGAAACATTAGATATCCCGCCCATAAATCTCTCAAGACTGAAATTAAGCCAGGAGACACTTTCTCTTATTCCCAAGAAGCTTATCAGCGCATACCGGCTCATCCCGATTTCTAACCTCTCAAACGTTATTACCATAGCTATGGCTGACCCGTTCAATTTTTTTGCTATCGATGATTTAAAAGCTATCACCGGTTTTGATATAAGAGTAGTTATTGCCTCATATGAACAGATAATGGAGATAATAAAAAGCCAATCCACGGCCGAGGTATCAAAAGAGATAAAACAACTGCTTGAGGATATCGACGAAAACCCCTTGAGCGTATTTGAAGAAGGCAGGGATATGGAAATGCCTACAGAGGCAGAGCTCTTTAAACTTGTCAGGGAAACCCCTATTATAAAACTTACGAATTATCTTTTGGCGGAGGCCGTGAGATTAAAGGCATCGGACGTTTTGATAGAACCGCTTGAGAAGATACTCAGAGTTCGTCTTAAGATAGATGGCGTATTTCAGGTTTTACACAGGTCATCAAAGTCAATGATAGGTGTTATTGTTTCGAGAATAAAGGTTATGTCGGATCTTAATATCGCGGAACATCGTCTTCCTCAAGACGGAAGATTTAAAATAAAATACGGCAAGAGAGAAGTAGATTTCAGGGTTTCAATTGTGCCGTCAAGTTTCGGCGAAAAGGTATGCTTAAGAGTGCTTGATAAATCTAATGTTCTATTGGATGTTAATAAGCTTGGTTTTGATGAGAAGGTTACCAATGAACTAAAAAAAGTAGCGATGAAAACGTATGGTATGATACTGGTATGCGGCCCTACCGGTAGCGGTAAAACCACAACCCTTTATTCCGTGTTAAAATTTGTCGATTCGGTGGAGAAAAATCTTATAACCGTCGAAGATCCCGTGGAATTTGATCTGGAAGGGGTTAATCAGGTGACGATAAGGCCAAACGTTGGGTTGACGTTTGCAGGCTCGCTCAGGTCTATTTTGCGCCAGGACCCGGATGTGATTATGGTCGGAGAAATAAGGGATTTTGATACGGCGGATATTTCAATAAAAGCAGCTTTGACGGGGCACTTGGTGCTCAGTTCCCTGCATGCTACCGATACCGCAAGTTCCATAGTAAGGCTTATCAATATGGGGATAGAGCCGTTTCTTATGACTTCTTCAATAATAGCGGTACTTGCGCAGCGGTTGGTGCGGCGATTATGCCCAATCTGCAAGGTTTCTTATGTTGCAGCACCGTCGCTATTAAAAGAATTCTTTGAGGCCGATGCGTTTCCTAAGCCTCCTGTTACCTTATTTAAACCGAAAGGTTGCGAGGTATGCCATGGGACGGGATACTCGGAACGTATGGGGATATTTGAACTGATGGTGTTATCGCCGAAAATAAAAAAGCTCATCTTAGAAAAAACGTCGGAAGCAGTTATTCGACACGAGGCGTGTAAAGAAGGCATGCTTACCTTGCGGGACGATGGATTTAATAAAGCCCAAAAAGGTTTAACAAGTATTGAGGAAATTCTAAGGGTTATGGCAAAAGAATGATGATGCAAAGGAGTATGTTTTTATGCCTAAGTCGGTAAAGGAAATTTTAAATGAACTTTTAATAAAAAGCGGTTTTTTAGATCAGGGCAAAGTTGACAAGGCCCTTGCCATACAGAAGGTGAAGGGCGGAAACCTTACCAAAATTCTTGTAGAGCAAGGGGCTATGTCGCAACAGGAACTTATGTCGGTTTTAAGCGAGGGCTTAAACATACCGCCTATAAATCTTGCAAAATATAAAATTGACCTCGAGACCGTTCGGATAATTCCCGAAAAAACCGCCCGCCACTACTTTATAATCCCCATCTCAAGATTTGAGAAGGTCCTGACCGTTGCGATGTGCGATCCACTTAACATATTTGCTATGGATGACATCAAGCTTTTGACCGGTTTTCAAATCGAGCCCGTACTCAGTACCGAAGAAGCAATACTCGAGGTTATTGATAAATGTTATATAACCGAAGGAATAGATTTTGGAAAACTTTTTGACGAAGCAAAATTGGAAGATATCGAATTGGTGTCGGAGGCGGAGGAGTTAGACCTCGGCGAAGTAGCCATAGAGAGCCAGCAGGTGCCGATTGTGAGGATGGTGAATCTCATCATTACGGAAGCGCTGCACCGCAGGGCTTCCGACATACATATAGAACCGCAAGAACGCGATGTAAGGATAAGGTACAGAATAGACGGGAATCTACAGGACGTATTACGCCTGCCGAAGAAAAATCAAAATGCAGTACTTGCCCGAATGAAGATAATGTCGACGCTTGATATAACTGAATCCCGCCTCCCGCAAGACGGGAGGTTTAAGGTGAAGCTCTCCGATAAAGAAGTTGATTTCAGAGTTTCGGTATTACCGATAGCGTATGGTAATAAAATTGTGCTAAGGGCGCTTGATAAAACAAGTTCGGCATTTAATCTTGAAAGCCTTGGTTTTTCCGAGGAAGCGCTTTCAAAGGTTAAAATAGGTGCGTCAAATACGTCCGGAATGTTGCTTATTACCGGTCCTACCGGTAGCGGTAAGTCCACAACGCTTAATGCTATCTTAAATAAGATCAATACCCCCGAAAAGCACATAATAACAATCGAAGATCCCGTTGAATATATAATTGACGGAACGACGCAGATACAGGTTAAGCCCGAGATAGGCCTGAGTTTTGCAAATGGCCTGCGTTCGATACTGCGCCAAGCACCCGATATAGTTATGGTAGGAGAGATAAGAGATTCGGAAACGGCGGATATTGCCATAAAGGCTTCTTTGACAGGACAACTCGTATTGAGTACGCTTCATACAAATGATGCGCCTTCGGCCGTAACAAGAATCATCGATATGGGCATAGAACAATTCCTTATAGCGTCGTCTGTTAAAATGATAGGCGCCCAACGCCTTATGCGGAAGATTTGCGTGAGGTGCAAAGAAAAAATCGATATACCGGCTTCCGTACTTGAAAGAATTGGTATCACAAGCAAGGAGGCTAACGATAAGGATTTTTATCGCGGTAAGGGCTGCGGGTACTGTAATAATAGCGGTTATTACGGCAGGATGGCGCTACTTGAAATTTTATTGATTGACGATTCGATAAGAGAGCTTATAATAAAGAAGGCCTCATCGGACGAGATCAAGATATATGCCGTAGCGAAAGGCATGAAAACATTACGGGATGAGGCGGTCAAGAATTTCCTTTCCGGTTTTACCACACTCGATGAGGTATTGCGGGTTACGAGCAAAGATTAGAATAAAAACAAGGAGTATGTGTGATATTTAAATACATTGCAAAGGATTCTGCAGGTAAAACGGTAAGCGGAGTGCTCGAGGCGGAGGACCGCCAGCGTTTAATAGAAAATTTAAGAAAACAGGATCTTGTTATAATATCTATTACCGAAGAACAAAGCAAGCTTGAAGCTAAAAAGAAATTCACTTTTACTTTTAGAAAAAAAATAAAACCGGACGAACTTGTGATATTTTCAAGGCAGCTTGCGACCATGGTAGATGCGGGTATTCCTCTTTCCCAGTCTATAAGAGTACTCGGGGAAGAAATGGAAAATATCGGCTTCAAGGCAGTCTTAAAAAAAGTCAATGATGACATCCAGACGGGCTTGAGTTTATCTGATGCATTTGCCCGTCATCAGAATGTGTTTTCGTCGTTTTTCATCAACATGGTAAAGGCCGGCGAAACAAGCGGTACCTTAAATACCATACTTGACAGAATTGCCAGTTATCTTGAAAAAACACAGGCCTTAGCCAGAAAGGTACGTGCCGCACTTATATATCCTCTTGTTGTTTCTCTTATGGCTGTTGCGATTACCGCGGCGCTTCTTTTATTTGTCGTACCAACGTTTAAAAATATTTTTACCGTACTGGGCGGCAAACTACCGCTTCCCACACAGATTTTGATATCCACGAGCGATGTTTTGAGAAGGTATTTTTTAATCGTGGTAGGCGCTTTCATAGTAATAGGTATTCTCTTGGGCAGGGTTATACGTACAGAAATCGGCAGATTCCATTTTGACAGAGTCATGCTGAAACTGCCTATTTTTGGAACGTTGTTTAGAAAAATTGCTATTGCTAAATTCTCTAGGACTCTCTCTACGCTCGTCAAGAGCGGCGTTGCCATATTATCTGCGATTGAGATTGTAAGCAAAACCTCCGGAAATAAAGTAATTGAACGGACCGTACTGGCTGCGGGGAATAATGTAAGGGAAGGAGAGCCGTTTTCGGCACCTCTGGAAAGAAGCGGTTTATTTCCGCCCATGGTCATAAGAATGATTTCCGTAGGCGAAAAAACGGGGGAACTTGAAAAAATGCTTACTAAAATAGCTGATTTTTACGATGAACAAGTAGATGCTGCGGTTACAGGCTTAACGGCTATGATAGAACCTCTTATCATCGGATTTTTGGGAATTGTGGTAGGTTTTATAGTGCTTTCCATGTTCTTGCCGATATTAAAGTTAACACAGCTGGTGGGAAGGTAGCACTTTTTTTTGAGTTTTGAATATTGGTTTTAGTGGTTTATCTATTTATCAATATTGAGGTTAGCTTAATTATTTACATGGGAGGCGTTTGACAATTACGGTTTTTTGTGGTATTATTTAATAGGAATATTTTACTATTTTTAAATAATTAAAAGGAAAGGAGGTGAGTAAAATGATGAGACTAAATCGTAAAGGGTTCACCTTGGTTGAGCTTATGATAGTAGTTGCCATTATTTCTCTATTGGTTGCAATAGCCATCCCGAACCTACTGCGTACAAGGATAAGTGCGAACGAGGCTGCCGCTATAGCTAATGTAAGGACATTATCAACTGCGTGTGAAAGTTACAGGGCCCAGCAGACCCCGCCGACATATGCTGCGGCTTTGACAGATCTTTCTGGCGCAACCCCGCCTTATATCGACTCTGCCCTGGGATCTGGTACAAGGCAAGGCTATACGTATACCTATGCTGGTACTGCTGATGCGTATACGTGCACCGCAGCCCCTGTTACCCCAAATGTTACCGGCGTAAGGACATTTTTTGTAGATCAGGAAGGCGTAATCAGGCTTGACGATGCATCTGGCGCTCCTATCGAGTAGTCATAAGCTTGCCTAGAGGAAAAGCCCCGCTTGTACAAGCGGGGCTTTTTTATTTGACTAATTGAGCGATGCATTGTATTATTGTAGCAATGTTTTTTAAACCAAGAGATACCAAATCTTCCATTGGCATTGATATAGGAAGCTCATCTATAAAGGTCGTAGAACTTATCAAAAGATCTGCGCAGATCGAGGTATTAAATTTTAGCAAAGCCCCTCTTTCGCATACTATTTCCGCATCAAATGCTATCAAACAGGCTATCAAAGAAGCAAGGATAACATCGAAATTTGCCAATACCTCCGTTTCCGGAAAAAGCGTGGTCGTAAGATACATAACACTTCCCGCCATGACCAGTGAGGAGCTAAAAAGCGCTTTAACCTATGAGGCGGAAAAACATATTCCTTTTAGCGTCCAGGATGTTATTTTGGATTTTCAGATTATAGAAACCGATTCGGCTGAACATAAGATTAAGGTAATACTTGTTGCCGCAAAAAAGGATTTGATCCGATATATCATAAAGCTTTTAGAGGAATGCGAACTTACTCCCGCAGTGATAGATATAGATTCATTTGCGGTGGCAAAGGCCTTTCACACTAATTTTAATTTTGAAAAAAATAACGCCTACGTATTAATTAATATCGGAGCGAAAGTCAGTAATATTAGTATAATGTCGAAAGATATCTCGTATCTTACGCGCGATTTGGAAATAGCGGGTAATGCTATCACGCGCTATTTATCCGATAAATTGCGTATTCCGTTTGACGAGGCAGAACGGTTTAAATGTAACCCGAAAGATAATGATACGGCGGTTGAGGAAGCTGTAGGCTATGCGCTTGAAGGGTTGTTTAATGAGTTAAAACTCTCGCAGGATTATTATGAAAGCCATTTTGAGAAGCCGATAGAGGCGGTTTTTTTAAGCGGGGGAACCAGCCTTATAAAAAATATTGATAAAATTTTTACAAATGCCCTAGGGGTGGAGACAAAATTATGGAATCCCCTAAAACATATACGGACCAGCAAGAGTATTTTAAATAGGGGTTTACTTGATAGTGCGGGGCAGTTTGCGGTAAGTATGGGTCTTGCACTGAGAGGAATGTAGCTATATATGATAGAAATAAACCTGTTGCCGGAAGAATATAAAAAGATAAAAAAAACAAGGATATTGGTCCTTCCGAAGGGCATAAAATTTTTTATAAGTTTATGGTTTTTCGGCTTGTTTCTTATGCTCGGTCTTTTTTTAACGATAACGATTGAGGCAAAAATTGTGCGACTTGGAAAGATAAATAAAGAATGGTCTCTTCTTCAGTCAAAGAACAAAGAGCTTGAGGCGCTTAAATCTCAGGCCGTTCAGCTTGAGAATGAAATTACTGCCTATAAAAAAATTTTTACCAGAAGTTTTTTTTGGTCGGAAAAATTAAACAGTATCAGCGGTAATCTTGTTGATGGCATATGGTTTACCAGTCTACACATCGGCTCCGGGGGCGCTCCTGCTTCGCAAATTTCTACGCTTCCTTCAAAAAGCGTAATCCGCTCGATGGTCATTTCCGGAAGTGTTTTCTCAATAGCCGATACGGGAATAGATTCCTTAAATCAGTTTATTGGGAATCTGAAGCGCGATGAAGAGTTTTCCAGGGATTTTAAAACAATAGAGTTAACATCGGTGCAGTCTAAGAAGATAGCCGATAAAGAGGTGCAGGATTTTACTGTCGTCCTCTCTTTAAAAGAAGAAGAAATAGTGCAATGAGTCAGGACATAACCTATAACAAAAAATATATAAAAATTGCCGCAGTCATTATCGTTTCTATGCTCTATGTGAATTTTTTAATAAAGCCGAGTATCTCAAAACTGCTGGATTTAAAATCCAAGGAGAAATCCTTAAAATCGAATATGATGGATATGCAAACCCAGCTTCGGGCTATAGATGGCTATAGTAAGAAGATAGAGACCTTAAAAAACGAGGGTAAGGCCTTTGAGCGCAACCTTATAAATTCAAAGGATGTCCCGAATTTTGTTTCTAAATTTTCAAATATCGCAAAAAAATTAGACGTAAAAATTATAGGCATAAAACCGCTTGTTGTAGCAAGTGAAGCGGCATCAAAGAAACAGCCAAAAAGGTTATATGAAATTCTTCCTTTCCAAATCGAGGCGCTGGGTGGTTTTCATCAAGCGGGGGCATTGATAAATGAACTTGAAAATATGGACGAATTCATTAAGCTTGTTTCATTGAATATTGAAGAAGATGACAGTTCGCCCTCCATGCATAAAATCAGACTTATATTTGTCAGTTTTGCACCTAAGGAGATGGTGCAATGAGGTATCATATTTTTCTTGTTTTCTTCGGTGCTCTATTATTTGCAACTTTCACGTTAAGCTATTCCGAAGAGAGCAGATTCATATATAACTCTAGCGATAAGCGAGACCCGTTTGTGCCGTATATTACTAAAGACGGAAAAATGTTCTCGGTGCCCGGCGTACTGGGAGAGGTTAAACTTGAAGGGATTGTACATGATGCACAGGGGGGCTCTACGTGCATTATTAACGGAACTGTGCTTAAGGAAGGAGAACAGTACGAAGATTTCAAAGTGATAAAAATTAATACCGACTCTGTTATACTCCTCTGCCATAATAAAGAGTTTAATGTTGAATTTAGGGAGGTGAAAGATAATGGAAAAAAGAATGAAAAAACAGAGTAGGTTCTGTATATGTTTTGTTTTCATACTTCTCTTCTGTACTATAGGTTTCTCGGAAGATATTCCGGCCCCGGCGGTTGGGATTGATACAACATCAAACAGTATTACTATGAACTTTAAGGATGCCGATATCCGGCAAGTGCTGGAGGCGATTGCGACGAAGGTGGGAGTCAGTATAATTGCGGGTAAAGACGTAACCGGTGCCGTTACGTTTAAGGTAACGAACATACCCTGGGAAAAGGCCCTGGATGAACTTTTAAAGGCATACGGCTATGCCTATGTGAGGGACGGGGATATTGTTAGGGTAACCACCAGGGAGGCGTTAAAAGCGGAGAATGTAACTACGGAGGTATTTCTGCTCAATTTTGCAAAAGCAGAGAGTATAAGTAAATCCGTACAAGATATGTTAAGCGAACGGGGGAAGATTAATGTTGATACAAGGTCAAATGTGTTAATCGTAACCGATATCCCCACCAATTTGGTTAAGATAAAAGAAGTAATTTCAAGGATTGATAGTAAGACTCCGCAGGTAATGATTGAGGCAAAAATCATAGAAACCACGCTCTCTTCCGAAGAAACGCTCGGCATAGACTGGGCGACACGGGTGACCGCCGTAGGTTCGAAACGTCCTACCACGTTTCCCTTTAACCATAAGCAAAGCGGAGGTACATATTACCCCCTCGGAGACCCCGCGGTAACGGAACCGGCTTTTCCGATTGATTCTAATACCAAGTTTCCCTATACGCTGGCGACCAATTTCACTTTTGGGACATTGGATTTTTCAACTGCCCAGGCAGTATTCGAGATATTAAAGACGACGGGCGATTCCAAGATTATTTCCAACCCAAGGGTTGCTACCTTAAACGGTAAAGAAGCGAATATACTGGTAGGCGAGGTACTCTATATCCCTAAATATGAAAGAAATACCAATACGGGGCAGATGGAAATAACGGGATATACCGAACGAAATATCGGAATAGAACTTACCGTGACGCCCACAATTAACGAACAGGGTTATATAGTAGCAAACTTGCATCCCGAGGTAAGCGAACTTTTGAGATGGGAAAATCTTACCGAGGACATACGCGTTCCTATCATATCAACAAGAGAGGCAACTACAGAAGTGATGATTAAGGATGGTTACACTATTGTAATCGGAGGGCTTATAAAGGAGAATCTTACTGATTCAAGAACGGGGGTGCCTGTTTTAAAAGATATACCGCTGCTTGGTTTTTTCTTCGGGCAAAAATCTAAATCTGTCACCAAGACGGACCTCTTGGTTTTTATAACACCCAGGATTGTCAAGGAAGGAGTTCCTCAGGAAGAGCTCAAGAGCGAATATATAGATACTAAACCTATGAAGGCACTGCGTTTTGAAAGAGAAATGGAGCCTGCCCAAGGGAAGAAAAAATCAAACGCTAAAACTAACGTTACAAAATGAACAATACCTACAGAATAAAAATAGAATTTGCTAAACAGTCATGGATTAAATTTATTTCCCACCTTGACTTACTTAGGCTTTTTGAAAGGGCATTGCGGCGCGGGTCCATACCGTTTAAGTTATCGGAAGGATTTAGCCCCCATCCGTTAATCTTCTTCAAGCGTGCCTTGAAATTAGGCAACGAATCTGAAAGTGAATATGTGACTATCGTGCTTTCTGCCCCTATGCCTTTGGATGATTTTAAACAAAGATTTGAAGCCGGGCTACCCCGCGGTATAGCACTAAAGACTATAGAAGAAGTTCCCTCTACCGCAAAGAACCACGGCCTTTAATGTATACGCCGTAGTAATAGCATAGGTGATATAACATACCATCTCATGAAATAGAATTTTTTACTTTTGGTTATAACCTGAGGTCAAGATGAAAAAAGAGATTATAGTGAATAAGGAATTCCAAGAAACAAGGGTTGCCATATTAAATAACGGAGTCTTAGAAGAATTTTATATAGAAAGAGGAGAGGCCGAAGGATTGGTCGGTAATATCTATAAAGGAAAAGTAAAAACCATACTTCCCGGCATAGCGGGTGCGTTCATCGATATAGGGATACATAAAAATGGGTTTTTGATTACATCGGAAAAAATAAGCCCTTTTGTCCTGGAGGACGAACCTCATCTTTTAGATACGGATATGTTTACGAGGAATAAAAAAGGCCAAAACCAGCAGAAGATAAGTGATGCTTTAAAAACCGGCCAGGAATTAATTATGCAGGTTGTGAAGGAACCATACGGCGTAAAAGGGCCGAGAATTACGACCAACGTAAGTCTTCCGGGCAGATATATGGTACTCACGCCGCATCAGGCCCATTTTGGAATATCAAGAAGGATAGATGACGAAAGAGAGAGAAGGAGGATTAAAGATATCCTGGAAATCCTGGAGGTGCCTGCAGGAATGGGGTTTATCGTCAGGACGGCCGGCCTGGGTAAAGGTAAAATAGAATTTCAAAGAGACTTACGGTATCTTTTAAACCTTTGGAAGAACATAAAGACGCTCTCGAGTTCTAAAACCGCACCTGTTTTACTGCATAAAGAGTATGATATAATTTTGAGAACCATCAGAGATTCGTTTACGGAAGATGTGGATAAATTTGTTGTTAATTCCAAGGAGCAGTTTAAAAGGATTATGCATTTTGTACACATATTGTGCCCCCATCTGAAGAAAAAAGTCATATTATATCTGGGCAATGAAGATGTATTTGAAAAATTCTCTGTAGAGCAACAAGTAGATAAGCTTTACCAAACCAGGGTTGACCTTAAATCGGGCGGTTACGTAGTGATCGAACCTACGGAAGGCCTTGCGGCAATAGACGTGAATTCCGGAAAATTTGTGGGTAAGAAAAATTTAGAGGATACTGTCTTTAATGTCAATATGGAAGCTGCAGACGAAATTGCCAAACAGATAAGGATGAGAGACCTTGGCGGTATCATAATCATAGATTTTATTGACATGGACAAAGAATCCCACAGGAATAGGGTTTATCAGAAATTCTTGGAAGTTTTGAAGTTTGATAGGGCACGGACCCGCGTGTTACCCGTATCGGAGATAGGGCTTATTCAAATGACGCGCCAGCGGATAAGGAGTTCGATTGAGAGCAAAATGTACGAGGCGTGCAGATACTGCAAGGGAAGAGGTTCCATAAAAAGTGCTCTTACGGTTTCAATTTTAGCAATACGCAAGGTAAAAAATGTTTTGAAAGATTTGCACAGACGTTCAAGCGCCTGTCTCTCTGTTCATCCTGACGTGGCTTGGAAATTATTAAACGAACAGCGTTCCGCTATATCGTATCTAGAAGAGAGGTATAGGTCAAAGATTGTAATAAATAGTGATTCAAAAAGACATGTTGAGGATATAAGCATAGAAGTTTCTTAGTCTTATATGATTATATTGACATGATGACGTTCTTATGCTATTTTAATGTAACTTTTTTTCAAAAAATCGGAGGTTTATATGTACGCGGTTGTTGAAACAGGCGGAAAACAATACAAGATTAATGAAAACGATGTAATCGACGTAGAACTTATTCTTTCCCCGGAAGGCGAGAAGATAACCCTCGATAAGGTTCTTCTGGCGTGCGAAGCAGATAAGGTACTTATAGGAAAACCGTTTCTTAAGGATGCCCACGTGATCTGCCACAAAGTCGGAACCGTAAAATCAAAAAAAAGCATAATATTTAAATTCAGAAGAAGAAAAGCGTCAAAGAAAAAAACCGGTCATCGCCAACACCTTTTGCGGTTACGCATCGAGAAGATTGTTATCCCATAGCCCATAGCGTGCGTATTATGGTAACGCTCAATTATCCTGCGTCTGTGTATTTATCCGTTGAGGCAAAAGGTGTTAGAAAAGGAGTAAAACACATGGCACATAAAAGAAGCTCGGGAAGCGCAAAAAACGGTAGGGATTCAAATCCCAAATATCTCGGCATAAAGCACTATGGGGGCGAATTCGTTGTTGCTGGGTCCATACTGTTAAGGCAGAAAGGCACCAAATTCAAACCCGGTCCGAACGTCGGAATAGGCAGAGATTATACCTTATATGCCTCAAGAGACGGTATGGTTACTTTTAATAGATCGCGGTTTATCAGCGTCATCCCGCGCCAGGAGACGAAAAGTTAATAGCTATCGATAAAGAAAATACTGCGGAGGCTGGTTGTGCAGTATCATAATGGTTAATTGATGTTTGTTGACAGGGCTAAGATTTTTGTTAAAGCAGGCAGCGGAGGTAAGGGCTGTAATAGTTTTTATAAGGACAAATATACCCGCTATCCCCGGCCGGACGGAGGTCACGGCGGTGATGGCGGCGATGTAGTGATTAAGTCAAGTAAAGATTTATTAACGCTCCTAGATTTTAAATACAGGCAACATTTCCGCGCACAAGGCGGACGACATGGATCGGGAAACAAAAGACGCGGTGAAAACGGCGCACTGTGCGTAATACTCATCCCCGTAGGAACCATACTCAGAGATTCTCTAACAGGTTTGTTAATAAGAGATATTACTAAACCCGAAGAAGAAGTGCTGGTAGCCAAAGGCGGAAGAGGCGGGAGAGGAAATAGTGTTGTACGCACCGCTGAAATGGGTCACGAAGGCGAGGAAAGAGAAATACTTCTAGAGCTTAAACTTTTAGCCGACGTAGGCATTATAGGATACCCTAATGTAGGAAAGTCTTCTCTTATTAACCGCATCTCACATGCAAAGTCCAAGGTTGCGAATTATCCGTTTACTACGAAGAGTCCGGTACTTGGAGTAGTTACGTGTTATGAAAAAGGTGAATTTGTAGTTGCGGATATACCGGGCCTGATAGAAGATGCGCATGCCGGCAAGGGCCTTGGATATGAATTTCTTAGGCATATCGAACGGACTAATCTTCTTGTACATATGATAGACATGTCCGGCTTAAGCGGTAGAGATCCCATAGCAGATTTTAACTCTTTGAACAAAGAACTCCTTCTGTACGATAAATCTTTGGCCGATAAACCTCAGCTTGTGGTTGCAAATAAGATGGATATAGATACCTCAGGAGAAAATCTTATTAGATTTAAGACCAAGATAAAAAAGACGATATTTCCTATATCGTGTACAACCGGAGAAGGTATAGACAATTTATTAAAGGCAATTTTTCTTAGATTAAAAAAGGCAGGATAAATTGAAATATAATTTGTTTAAGGATGTAAAAAGACTTATCGTAAAGATAGGCACCAGCGTTATGAGCGAAAAAAATAAATTAAACCAGGCGTGTTTTAATAACTTATCGGGTCAAGTAGCTCAACTTTTAAAAGAAAAAATCGAAGTTATCGTTGTGAGCTCAGGTGCTATATGTGCCGGAATGGATATATTAGGTTTAAAAAACAGGCCGAAAGACCTTCCTTTATTGCAGGCAACGGCAGCGGTCGGACAGAATGTACTTATGAGGATGTGGGAAAAAGCCTTTGGCGCAGTAGGCATCAAGGTGGCCCAGATATTACTTACAAAAGATGATCTTATAAATAGAAAAAGATATCTCAATGCAAGAAATACGCTGAATGCGCTTTTACGCCGTGGCGTCGTTCCCATTGTGAATGAAAACGATACCGTTTCCGTAGATGAAATAAAATTTGGTGATAATGACTACTTGTCCAGCCTGGTTGCCAATCTCGCCGATGCGCAACTACTTATCATATTGTCCGATGTGGACGGTTTGTATGCCAAGGGATCCGGCTTAATTAAGGTCGTAGAGAGAATTACCCCCGCTATCGAAGCGCTTGCCTGCGGTACGACAAAAGAAATAAGCGTGGGGGGCATGTCCTCGAAAATAGAAGCGGCAAAAATTGCGACTAATTCAGGTATATCCGTAGTGGTACATAACGGAGCTACTGGCAACGTACTTATAAAAATTTTGCGCGAAGGCGAAACGGGAACCCTTTTCCTGCCAAAAGCAAAGTTAGATTCTAAAAAGCGCTGGATCGCCTATGGTTCAAGGACATCCGGTCAGCTTGTTGTTGATGAGGGCGCAAAGATCGCCTTATTGAGCAAGGGCAAAAGCCTTCTTTCAAGCGGTATAGTAGAATCCAAGGGAGATTTTAAAACAGGAGATATAGTAAGCATCGTAGATATAAAAGGCAGGGAATATGCCCGAGGCCTTACTAACTATTCGACAGAAGAAATAAAGAAAATAAAAGGGTTAAATTCAAGCCTTATTGAAAAAACATTAGGCTATAAATATTATGATGAGGTAATTCACAGGGATAACCTGGTTATACTTTAATAAAAAGGGGAGAGAAATGCCCGTATACTCCATATACAATGAAGCCATAAAAATAGCAAGCCGCGCCAGGGAAGCAAAAGGGAAGTTGTCCGGTATGTCTGCCTCTAAGAAAGATGCGGTTTTGCAGGCTATGGCCGATCTGCTCTTAAAAACCCGCGATTATATCATTAAAGAAAATGCCAAAGATATCAAAGAGGCAGGGGCAAAAAAACTTTCAAAAGCTCTTATCGACAGACTCATATTGGATAAATCCCGGATTATAACTATGAGCAATAGCTTGAGAGAAATAGCCGCTTTGGATAACCCCCTCGGCGAAATAATCGAGATGCGTCAAAGGCCGAACGGCCTCAAGATAGGAAAACTCAGGATACCCATAGGCGTTATCCTAATAATTTATGAAGCAAGGCCTAATGTAACCAGCGATTGCATAGGCCTGTGCC
This sequence comes from Candidatus Omnitrophota bacterium, assembly GCA_043800345.1. Lineage (GTDB taxonomy): Bacteria > Omnitrophota > Gorgyraeia > VGKN01 > VGKN01 > JAZDNB01. Next base: position 58,321 of record JAZDNB010000035.1, on the reverse strand, counting down.
TTAAATCCGGTAATGCCCTTATCTTAAGAGGCGGCAGCGAGGCCCTTAATTCAAATATTGCTATATATAAAACGTTAAGCAGCGTATCGGAAAAAGCAGGTTTTCCCAGCGGTGCTATAAATATGGTGATGACAAAAGATAGAAAAATTATTGGTGAACTTCTTTCGCTTACCGAATATATCGATTTGTGTATCCCCCGCGGCGGCGAATCATTGATTAATGAAATCGCTCAAAGCGCAAAAATTCCCGTAATTAAACACTATAAGGGGGTATGTCATACCTATGTTGATAAATATGCCTCAGTAGATATGGCACTTAACATTTGCTATAATGCAAAGGTTCAAAGACCCGGCGTATGCAATGCGATGGAGACATTGTTGGTTCATAAAGATATTGCGTCCAGGTTTCTTCCTCTTACCGCCGCGCTATATAAAAAGGCGAATGTCGAATTACGCGGTTGTGCAAAAACCAGAAAAATTTTAAAAGGGATTAAAGAGGCAAAAGAGGCGGATTGGTATGAAGAATATCTTGATCTAATTTTATCGATAAAAATTGTGGATAACCTTGATGAGGCTATCTCGCATATTACAAAATACGGTTCAAGCCATTCCGATGCCATTGTTACCAATCACTATGAACATGCAATGGAATTTTTGCATAAGGTTGATTCTGCGTGCGTATACGTTAATGCCTCGACGCGTTTTACTGACGGCGGACAATTCGGCTTTGGTGCCGAGATAGGAATAAGTACAGAGAAACTGCATGTGCGGGGACCCATGGGACTTAAGGAACTTATGACATATAAGTATATCATATTTGGAAGCGGTCAGGTAAGGGAGTAATATGCGCATAGGAATTCTCGGGGGAACGTTTAATCCCATACATGCGGGTCATTTAATACTTGCAGAGGAAGCCCTGGGGAAACTTTGTCTGGATAAGGTCATATTTGTTCCTACCTTTATTCCCCCTCATAAATCCGATGAAGATTTAGTAGATCCCAATCATAGGTATAGACTCATCGAATTGGCAATTAAGGATAATCCTAATTTTGAAATCTCTGACATAGAATTAAAGCGCAGAGGAAAGTCGTATTCAATTGACACGTTAAGACAATTTAAAAAACGATTTGGAAAATTTACAAAACTTTTCTTTATCACCGGCTCTGATTCACTGGGAGAACTTTTTTCTTGGAAAGATATAAACGATATCTTTAAGCTTTCGCAGTTTGTGGTCGCAAACAGGCCCGGATACCCCGTCAAAGGTTTGCCTAAAGAGGCGGAACTGGTACTTATTACACCCATTGAGATTTCTTCGTCTCAGATAAGAAAACGTATCAAAGAGGGTCTTTCTATAAGATATCTTGTCCCCGATAGCATATGGCATTATATTATAAAAAAACGGCTCTATAGATAATTTTTTTAATCGTACGATAGCATACAGAAAAGTACCGGCCAGTATTATTATTAGAGTTACCGCGAGGAGGTATGATTTAATATTCTATGCAGTTTAATATAATTTTAGTACTTCTTATAATAATGGGCGTACTTGCTGTAATCTCGGCATTTTTATCAAGTGCAGAAAGTGCGCTTATCGCCGTCTCCAAAATTCGCCTGCGTCACCTCGTTGATAAGAGAGTTAAATTTGCAAAGCTTGCCTATGACTTAATAACGAACCTTGACAGGCTTATTGCTACAATACTCGTAAGTAATAACTTTGTCAATATAGCAATCTCGGCGCTCGGTACGTCCATATTTATTTTTCTTTTCGGAAATCATTTTCTCATAGTGGCGCTCTCCACACTTGTTATTACTACCTTTATCCTTATATTTTGCGAGATAACACCCAAGCTATTCGCCGTCCACAGGGCAGATAAGGTAAGTTTGTTTTCCGCAAGGCCTATGCACCTGTTGATACGCTTGCTTAATCCTATCGTAAAATTGTTCACTATACTGAGTAATTTTATCATAAGTTTATTCGGCATAGAGAAAACCAAACGCTCCCCCCTGATTACGGAAGAAGAGCTTAAGCTTATGATAGAAATAGGAAAAGAGGAAGGTGTTATTCTCGACGAAGAAAGAAAGATGTTGCATCGGATATTCCAATTCGGCGATATGGTGGTATCAGAGGTAATGGTCTTGCGTAAAGATATTATTGCGGTAAACGTAGAGGCTACCCCCGATGAGCTTCTGAACCTATTTGTTGAAGAAGGCCATTCCCGCATCCCCGTTTATAAAGGGGATCTTGACAATATTTTCGGAGTTATATATGCGCACGATCTCTTGCATATCTGGTTAAACAAGCAGCTTATCATAATCCAGGATCTCATCCATCCGCCTTTTTTTGTTAATCAATCAAAGAAGGTAAATGAGTTACTGAGAGATTTTCAACAAAAACGCATGCATATGGCCATAGTGGCGGACAATAACAATCATACTCTTGGTCTTGTTACTTTGGAAGATTTGACCGAAGAAATAATCGGAGAGATGGAAGACGAGCAGAGTTTATTGGTTAAAAAAAAGAAAAATAAAATTGTTTCAGAGCCAGGATGAAAAAAGACAGGAATTTTTACATACATAACTATTCTTGACAAAAAAGATTAATATGTTAAAATTTTTTTATCCCGTACCCAGAAAACCATGTCTGTAAAGGCATAGATAAATGGTTTTCTGGCGGGATTCCGCTCCGTGAGCCTGTGCCATATGGCACGAGACCGAAAAGTCAGAAACCACGGCTGTTAAGCCGTGGAGCTTCATAATCAAACGAGGAGGTGTTTACATGGATGCATATTGCGTAAAGTGTAAATCGAAGAAAGAGATGAAAGATGCCGTTAGGGTAACGATGAAAAACGGAAGAAATGCAATGAAAGGAAAATGTCCAGATTGCGGTACCGGTGTATATAGGATATTAAACAAGGCATCATGAAGTAATGCCCAGGTCTTATACTAGGCAGAAAACAAAACTACGTAGTATTTCCGAAGACACAAAAAAAGTTCTTTCTATCGCCCGTCTCGCCAGGGATAAAAAAGCGGAAGATATAGAAGTTCTGGACATGAAAGGGCTTGTAGACTATACGGATTATTTTGTGATATGCTCGGCGTCTTCGGAGAGAACTGCAAAGACGATAGCTGAGCACATCGTTGCGTCTACTGCAAAGAATAAACCGAAGAAATCACATATTGAGGGTTATCGGGCGGGAGAATGGATTCTGATAGACTTGGGCGATGTGATTGTCCATATTTTTCAGCCTGACAAAAGAGAATTTTATAGTCTAAGCAGGTTATGGGGCGATGCCCCTAAGGTAGGTATCGATAATTAATAAGCGGGCTGTGTACGTTGCGGATACTAACCTCTAGGTTTGTTCCTTCCAGGTTGTTGTTGTATAACTTTAATAAAAGAGCAATATTTTAGTTTTTGTTTTTTTTAGTAGTAATGTGTACTTACAATATCTTAACATGCACATGGAAGCGTTAAAGTCAAAAATAATCAGCGTATTAGCCGATACGGTTAATACGCTATTCTTCAAACCGGAAAATCAAAATCTCCCTCAAATTTATCTCGAGATTCCAAAAAATAAACAATTCGGCGATCTGTCAACAAATATAGCAATGCAGATTGCAAAAAGTTTAGGTAAGGATACAAAAGAAATAGCAGGCCTTATAGTGGATGCGCTTGAAAGAAAGGTCGAAAGCAAGGAGCTAAAAGCATATATAAAGGCTATTAAAGTGCAAGGAGGAGGTTTTATTAATTTTTATTTCAATGAAAGTTCTTTATACAATGGTATATATGAGGTGTTAAAAAAAGGAAAAAATTTTGGCAGATCTGCCATAGGAGAAGATAAAAAAATACTCATAGAATTCGTGAGCGCAAATCCTACAGGTTCTTTGAGTATTGCACATGCCCGACAGGCCGCAGTGGGTGATTCGCTCTCCAATATTTTGCTATTTTCCGGGTGGAACGTCTCCAAAGAATATTATATTAATGACGAAGGCAATCAGATCAATCTGCTCGGCGAATCAATCCGGGCACGCTACCGGGAATTGCTCGGTAAAGAAGCTCAGTTTCCGCAAAACGGTTACAAAGGTTCATATATATATGACATGGCAAACATGCTTATCGAAAAATTTAAGGACACGCTCCTGCAAAAAGAGTTAAGCTTTTTTGCAGCGTATGGCGCTACCGCTATACTTGCATGGATTAAGGAAGACCTAAAAGAGTTCGGTGTACATTTTGATACCTGGTTTAGCCAGAAAGAGTTGTCTCATACCGACAAAATAGATGAATCTCTCGGCGAGCTTAAGAAAAAAGGATTTATTTATGAACAGGAAGGTGCGCTATGGTTTAAATCTACCGCTTTCGGAGATGATAAAGATAGGGTTGTAGTAAAAAGTGACGGCACATTTACCTATATTACGCCTGATATCGCCTATCACAGAGAAAAGTTTATAAGGGGGTTTAACCGGCTCATTAATATTTGGGGGCCCGACCATCATGGATATATCGCTCGACTTAAAGCAGCAGTTTCTGCATTAGGTTTTGGCGATGATTCTGTCACCGTCCTTATTGTCCAATTGGTCACCCTTTATAAGGATAAAGCGGTAGTTCCTATGTCTACACGAGAAGGCCAATTTATAACGCTTAAAGAATTGCTTGCCGAGGTAGGCAAGGATGCGGCACGATATTTTTTCCTGATGAGAAAGATTGATAGTCATCTCGATTTTGACCTCGAGCTTGCAAAAAAACAGAGTCCTGAAAATCCGGTGTTTTATGTGCAATATGCCCATGCAAGAATTTCAAGTATTCTTAAAAATGCGGGCATACAAAAATCCGCTTTTCTCGATTCGAACCTTGTTTTACTTACTCAACCCGAGGAAATAGACCTTATAAAATTTATAATGAGATTTCCCGAGACCGTCCAACAGGCAGCAGGAGCACTTGAGCCGTACCGATTGATACCATATCTTGAGGGCCTGGCGAAGTCACTCCATAGTTTTTATGATAAGCATAAAGTAATCGGTGAGGATAAAGAACTTACCGTAGCGCGTCTTGCGTTGGTTGAAGCGGTGCGGATAGTCCTGGAAAACGGACTGATGCTTATAGGAGTTTCTGCCCCCGAAGAGATGTAGCAAACGCACATAAGTTATGATGCCCTCACTATAGGATTTTTAGTAAAAATAGAGCCCCGATAACGATAGTATATGGTCTTTTTAACAATCAAACTCGCTAAAGGAAACACGGTATCCGTAGAGGATATTTTATCCGAACTTGTACATTTTGGTTATAGCAGGATAGATCCCGTCTCCCAACAGGGCGAGTTTAATATAAAAGGCGGACAGCTTGAAATATTCCCCATAGGATTTCAATCTCCCGTAAGGGTCGAACTTACGTTTAATGATGTTATTGAAACAATACGTAGTTTCGATCTCTTTACAAAAAAGTTTACGGCTCATTTTAATTCGGTAATAATACTTCCTTTTAAAAAAATAAAGCCCATAAAAGTCAAAGACACGGTTATGCTGCCCGAATATAAAAGCCTGCTTAAAGATTTCAGCGATTTGGAGGCAGGTGATTATATTGTCCATGATGAATGCGGTATCGGAATATACAGAGGTATAGAAAAGATACGGATTAATAAAAAACCGGTTGATCATCTTGTCATAGAATATGCCAAAGGTGAAAAACTATATGTAAGCTGGGACAAACTTGATCTTGTGCATAAATACATAGGATTTGAAGGAAGTCCTCCGAAGTTATATAAGCTTGGTTCAAAATTATGGCGTAAGGTAAAATCTGAGGCAAAAAAAGGCGTAAATTACCTTGCGCTTGAATTGCTGCACATGCAAGCTGCAAGGGAGGCACTCGAAGGGTTTCGTTTTTCCCCTGATACCGATTGGCAGAAGGAGTTTGAGCGTTCTTTCAAATTTCAGGAGACGCCCGGTCAGGCAAAGGCAACCGTAGATGTAAAACGCGATATGGAGTCTAAAAGGCCGATGGACAGACTCTTGTGCGGAGATGTCGGATACGGTAAAACTGAAGTTGCCTTGCGCGCTGCATTCAAGGCAGTGATGGATAATAAGCAGGTAGCTTTTTTGGTTCCGACAACCATCCTTGCACTTCAGCACTATACCACGTTTAAAGAACGTATCGTAGAATACCCTATCCGCGTAGAGATGCTCTCAAGATTTAAAACAAAACAGGAACAGTACAACATAGTGAATGACCTAAAGGCGGGGGCCGTTGATATTATTATAGGGACACATAGACTTCTTTCCGATGACATCGGTTTTAAAAATCTGGGGCTTGTAATAATAGATGAAGAGCAAAGGTTCGGGGTGGAACATAAGGAAAGGTTGAAAAAATTTAGGTTGCTTGTTGATGTGCTGACGCTTACTGCTACCCCTATACCGAGAACGTTGTATATGAGCCTGATGAATGTTAAAGATATTTCCATTATAGACACCCCTCCTGAGAATAGGCTTCCCGTATACACGCATGTAGGAGAATTTGATCATGCGCTTATTAAGAATGCGATCAGACAGGAACTCAAGCGAAAGGGGCAGGTTTATGTTGTGCACAATGAAATAGTCTCTATTGAAAAGATAAAAAAAAATTTAACAAATTTACTTCCTTCTGCTACAATAGGTCTTGCACACGGCAGAATGTCGGAAAGGGCTCTTAAGTCTATTATGCCCGATTTTGTACATAAAAAATTTGATATTTTGCTATCTACGACTATAATAGAATCCGGCATAGATATACCCAACGTAAATACGATTATTGTAAATAATGCCCATACCTATGGGCTATCAGATCTTTATCAGCTGCGCGGACGTGTTGGCAGATTTAACAGAAAAGCATTTGCATATTTTTTTACCCCTCGGTCGCTACCGCTGACGGGTGATGTGAAAAAAAGATTAACCGCGATAGAAAAATATACGGAACTAGGCGCAGGTTTTAAAATTGCAATGGCCGATCTTCAACTACGCGGTGCCGGTAATATGCTCGGCAAAGAGCAGCATGGTTTTATAGCATCAGTAGGTTTTGATTTATATCTGAGACTTTTAAGGGAATCCGTAGAAAAAAATAAAACATTTTTTAAAAAGGTAGATGCGGCATAACATACAAGGGGTATAATAGTATGAACAAAATTATCATAGCCGTTATTATTGTAGTTGCTACTGCATTGAGCGGTTGCGGAAATTCCTCGCCAATCCTTGCGAGGATTAACAATAAAATTATCACGCTTAAAGAATTTGAAAAAAGGATATCTAAATTACCGGCTAAATACCAGTCCACGATAAATAAAAGAAAAGGTGATTACCTCAATAACCTTATAGAAGAAGAGTTGCTTTTTGAGGAGGCAAAAAAAAGGCACCTTGAATATGATAGCGAAATGAAGGATTTACTTTTGGCGGCAAAGAAGAAAATCCTTATCTCAAAGCTTATTGAAGATGAGATGAATAAGGGAGTCGTAGTGACGGATGAAGATGCGGAGCATTATTATAATCTTCACAAAGATGAATTTGTTGAACCGGAAAGGATAAGCGCACGCCATATTCTCGTAGGGACATCGGAAGAGGCAAAAGCGCTATTGAAAGAAATAAAAAATGGTAAGGATTTTGCGGAAGCTGCAAGGGAAAAATCCCTGGATTCCTCCAAGGTTAATGGCGGCGATATTGGTTATTTTACGAAAGGCCAGATGATCCCCGAATTTGAAGATGCATGTTTCCGGTTGCAGCCCGGTGAAATAAGCGATGTTATCAAGAGTCCTCTTGGTTTCCATATCATACGGCTTAATGATAGAATACCCGGTAAAAATAAAAACTTTGAAGAGGTTAAAGAGGATATAAAAAATACGCTGTTAACGAAAAAACGCAAAGTTAACCTTGATAAGCTTATGGGTAGTTTAAAAAAATCCGTAAGTATAACAATAAATGAAAAACTTCTGGCAGAAGACGATGAAAAAAAACAAGAATAAATACCCGCCTAACAATATCTTCATAGCAACCCTTATAATCGCAATCATGGGCAGCCATTCCCTTTACGGCGCTGTAGTCGATGGGACTGTTGCGGTTGTGAATAATGAAGTGATAACCGAGAGTGAACTCAATGACGCACTAAACCCTATTTACGAACAGCTTAAGGCGACCTCTCCGCGGGATGAACTTGAAATACATTTTGAGGATGCAAGGAAAGAAATATTACAGCAACTTATAGAGGATAAATTAATACTGCAGGAGGCGAAAAGGCAGAAGGTTTTTGTATCAAGCGATGAAATAAAAACAAAACTTTCAGAATTGAAAGCAAAATTTCCATCAGAAGAAGAATTTGAAAAGTCGTTACGTACAAGCTTCATGACTTTAAAAAATTTAAAAGACAGAATAAAAGACCAACTTATGATGGCGCGGCTTTTTGATAAAGAAATACGTTGGGGTCTCCTGGTGAATCCTCAAGAAATCACCGATTACTACAAAAGTAACGCTGACAAGTTTCTGGAGCCAGAAAAAGTAAAGGTAATGAACATAATGGTAAAATTTAAAGATTCTACCGAGCGTCTCGCCGCACACCGGAAGATAAGAGAGGCACTATCGCTTTTAAAACAAGGCAGGGATTTTAAAGAAGTGGCCATACAGTATTCGCAAGGACCGAATGCCAGCGACGGGGGAGACCTTGGATTCATCAAAAAAGGTCAGATGTTGGATGAGATTGACAAAGTATTATTTAAAACAAAGAAGGACGAACTTACCGATATCATAGAAACTGAGTCAGCTTTTCATATATTTTTAGTTACCGATAAATCCGAAAAACAAGAAAGTAATATTGACGAGGTAAAACAGGTTATCCATGATATTTTATTTCAGAAAAAACTGAAAGAAAGATTCAACGAGTGGATTAGTAAGCTAAAAAAAGATGCATATATTTCAATCAAGTAGTTCTATCCATCCAATAGAGAAGTAGTTTCTCGCAAAAAGCCATCCTTCAGTTGGGCCGAAGTGCTCTATATTGGTACTGGCAAAAGGAGTTGGAATGTTCAAGAAACCCAAAATCGCTTTGACGCTCGGAGATGTTTCCGGCATAGGGCCCGAAATAACGTATAAAGCACTTTTGCATCATGCAATGCACAAAAAAGCAACTTTTGTTGTCATCGGAACTCTAGCGGTATTGAAGGGTTTAAAAAAGTACACAAAGAAGGATCTGCCGGTTCATGTCTTAAAAAAGAGTAGCGCCTCTTATGCATTCAAAGAGCATTGTATTAATATAATAGATCTAAACAATATTTCTGAAAAAGACTATGTGCGAGGGGTGCCTAATAAAAAGACAGCCCAAGCGGCAAAAGACTTTATTGATGAAGCGGTAAGACTTGCCCGCTCCTCTTCTGTGGATGCCATAGTAACAGGCCCTATCCATAAAAAGAGCATGAGCCGTATCGGTTTTGATTTTCCCGGTCATACGGAATATCTCGCCGCTCTTTGCAAGATACGTGAATTTGCGATGATGATGGTATCAAGACATTTTAAGGTTATACTGGTTACCACCCATGTCCCGCTCAGTAAAATCCCCGCTTTAATTAAAACAGATGAAGTGGTAAAGAAAATTAAACTTTCCCACCTTGCTCTAGAGACCTATTTTGGTGTCCGTAAACCTAAGATTGCGTTATGCGGCCTTAATCCTCATGCCGGCGAGGAAGGTATCTTTGGGTTAGAAGAAAAAAAAGTTTTATTACCCGCCGTTAAAAAATCTCGAAACGAAAATATTAATGTTACAGGACCCTTACCGTCCGATACGCTTTTTTTAAAAGCATATAGGGGTGATTATGACGCTGTGGTATGTTTATATCATGATCAAGCCATGATACCGATAAAGATGTTTGGGTTTTCAGGGGTAGTGAATATGACACTTGGTCTGCCGTTCATCAGAACATCACCTGCCCATGGTACCGCGCATGATATTGCGCCAATGCTGAATGCGGACGAAAGTTCGATGCTTGCTGCCATAGAGCTTGCCATAAGGGCTTGCAATAATAAGCTAAGAGGAGCCCGTGAAGTTTAAGGCGCTACAGGACCTATACAATGAATTTGATTTCCGGCCCAACAAAAAGTTGGGCCAAGTTTTTTTAATAGACGAAAATGTTTTATCAAAACTTGCACGCTACGCAGATATAAAAGAAACGGATTATCTGCTTGAAATAGGGCCCGGTTTTGGTAGCCTTACCCGTCATCTGATAGGAAAGGCGGGTAAGATAATTGCGGTCGAAAAAGACAAAAAACTCTGCGTCATGATATATGAATATCTAAAAATTAACTCATCCGTTATTGATGTTGTCTGTTCGGACATTTTGGACTTCGACATAGATGCGTTAATGCGTCGCCTCGGCAAAAAAGTCAAGGTCATAGGAAACCTGCCGTACTATTTGACAACCCCCATTATCCTTTATTTAATTAAGCACAAATACTGCTTGTATTCGATGCAGCTCACCATTCAAAAAGAGGTGGCGCAGCGGCTTGTAGCAAAACCGTCTTCAAAAGAATACGGTTTCTTGACTCTTCTGGTCCAATTTCATTTTGAAGTTGAAAAACTTTTTGATATTTCAAAAAATTGTTTTTCTCCCGTTCCGGAAGTTGATTCTACGGCACTAAAATTGACCGTACCCGACGTAGCGCGCTATAAGGTAGGTGATGAGGCCCTGCTTTTTAAATTAATAGATTTAGGTTTCAAACAGCGCCGGAAGACCATAGCCAATTCCCTCCTAAGTTATGATATGTTGAAAAGAAATAAGAAAGGTCTTATGCATTTATTGGATATGTCGCGTATAGAGTATAAAAAAAGGGCCGAAGACCTTTCGCTTGAGGACTACGTAAGGCTTACCGGAATTTTGGCAAAGGCGCATGATCCCCATGCTAAAAACAAAATTAACAATAATCCTTAAAAACATAATAACCCCCCGTGATTATAAAGAAGTTGATGTATACCACTTTATTATAAAAGTCCTTGACAACATATAAGGTTTGTTGTAATATGCCCACGTGGGCACAAAAATACGCATATTTTATCCCCCTTCGCAGAAGACCGCGTGCATGCACGCGGATGAATGCGAAGAAAAAACTGCTTCGGGGGATGTCACTAAATGGGCAAGCTGTTCACAAAGTAGGGGGATAACCCCTACGAGTATGCAGAAATTATCGAAGAGAATTTCTGCATATCTTACGAGTCGGGGTAAATTTAGGTACCACGGGCTTGCCCGTGGGGTGTTCCATTTAGTTTTGCTAGCAACTTTCCTTTTATCATTTCCCGGCCTTGCAACCGCAATAAGAGTTTCCGTATCTTCCCTGGAAAATGATTCGTATCACTCCGACTATTTGATTGACGATAAGATAAATACCCGGTGGTCAAGTGAGTTTTCGGATCCTCAATGGGTGCTGCTTGATTTGGGAAGCCCCAGCGCGATATCGGGCCTAACGTTACATTGGGAACAGGCTTTTGCCCAGTCGTATGAAATTTTGTTATCGAATGACGCACGTACGTTTAAAACTGTATACGCAACAGATGATAGCGACGGGAAGACGGATGATATTTATTTTAAAAAGTCGACCGTTCGGTACATTAAAATTTTATGTAAAAAACGCTCAACCGCCTGGGGGTATTCCTTATGGGAAATTAAGGTAAAAGGAGCGGATGAACAACCTGCTATAACCGTATCTTCAAGTCGGAAACATAAAGATGCCGAGCCTGTCATGGACGGTAATATGAATACCGCGTGGATAAGTACCGGAGGTAACGAGGAATGGATTTTGATTGACCTAAGAAAAGAGAAGGATATAGGCGGTATCCAGATAAATTGGGGAAGCACCCATGCAACATCATATGAGGTATATGGTTCTTTAGATAATATCATGTGGAAATCAATGTACTCCAAGAAGGACGGTAATGGCGCAAAGGATCTGCTTTACGTTCCGGTAACCAGGGTGCGCTTTTTAAAGATAATCTGCAGGCAATCCTCAGGCTCCCGTTACTGCGTCAAAGAGATAACCCTCAAGGGGCAGGATGAATCTGCCTCCCCTCAAAAATATTACGAGGTGTTAGCGGAAGAATCCCCTGCGGGGTATTTTCCGAAATGGGTGTATAGGAAGCAGGCCTATTGGACAGTGGTAGGCGTTGACGGCGATGAGCGAGAAAGTCTTTTATGCGAAGACGGGACCATTGAACCCTATAGTAAAAGTTGTTCTTTAATGCCGTATTTGTACATAGACGGTAAATTTATTACCGCCATGAATTCTAAGGTGACACAGTCTCTGGAAAACGGTTACCTTCCTATTCCTACGGTGACGTGGCAATATAACGGAATACGGCTCACTCAGAAGTTATGTGCATATGGCGAGAGAGGAAAGTCCAGTACGTTTGTATGGTATACATTGGAGAATACCTCTCAAAAACAGGTAAAAGGTAAACTTTATTTGACCATAAGACCGTTTCAGGTGAATCCCCCCTGGCATTTCGGGGGTTTAACAGAACTGCGCTCTCTTGAGTATGACGGTGCTGTCGTTAAGGCAAACAAAACGATACTTATGCAACCGCTCTCAAAACCCGATAATTTTGGTGCGGTTACCTTTGCAGAAGGGGATATTATAAATGTTATCAGAGAAGGGAAGCTTCCCAAAAATGCAATAGTGAATGACGAAGCGGGATATGCCTCAGGGGCGCTGGAGTATAATTTTACCCTCCCGCCGCGGGGACTGCCAGCAATGGACTTTTTTTACGTTATTCCGCTCCACGGTGAGATCCAACTTGATCTTTCTGCAAACGAAAACTTGCCTGCATATTTCAACGATCTCATTGCTAAAACCAGGGACTACTGGGAGGAAAAACTAAGCAAGGTCCAGATTAATATTCCGGAGACGGAAATAATAAATACCCTTAAGGCCAACTTGGCCTATATACTCATAAACAACGACGGTGAAATGATTCAGCCGGGCTCAAGAAATTATAAGCGCGGATGGATGCGCGATGGAGCGGTTATCGGGGCGGCACTTTTGAGAATGGGACATCAGAAGGAAGTAAAAAATTTTTTGGAGTTAGTATCACGCCTCCAATACGCAAACGGTATGATCCCATTTATATTGGAAAAAGAAGGTATGCCCGTATGGTGCAAAGATTGGAAGGAATATGATTCGCAAGGCGAATTTATTTATGCGTTGTCAGAATACTATAAGTTTACAAAAGATAAGGTATTTCTGTCAGAAAAATTTCCATATATAGAAAAAGCCTTGCAATTTCTTATTGAGATAAGAAAGCAAAGATTATCGGATGAATTTAAAAACGGCCCACCAGAAAAGAAGATTTTTTATGGAATACTTCCGCAGTCCAATAGTCATGAGGGGTATTTTCCCCCGCAGCATAGTTATTGGGACGATTTTTGGGTCTTGAAGGGGTGGAAAGATGCAGAGGCGATTGCAACTTTACTGGGAAAGGATAATGCTTTACAGTGGATAAAAACCGAGATGGCCGATTTCAAAAAGAGTTTATATGATTCATTAAACCTCGTTATGCAAGTAAAACACATCGGGTATATTCCCGGGTGTGCCGAAAAAGGAGATTTTGACCCAACCTCAACCGCAATCGCGATATTTCCCTGCGATGAATACCAGAATTTGCCAAAACCACAGATAAGTAATACATTCGAGAAATACTACTCTGAAACGTTTCTTCCGAGGTCTAATAAAAACTGGAAAGGCTCGTTTACTCCTTACGAGATCAGATCGGTTAATGCATTCCTCATGATGGGACAAAAAGAGAGGGCCCTGGAGATGTTGCGGTACTTCCTCACCGTAATGCGCCCGCGCAGTTGGAATCATTGGGCAGAAGTCGTGATAAGTGATTACAGGTTGGGCCAATATGTTGGCGATATGCCCCATACGTGGATCGGAGCGGAATACATAACCGCAGTAAGAAATCTTTTTGTATATGAAAAAGAAGGAAAACTGATTTTAGCAGACGGGATAAGTACATCATGGTTAGAGGGAGGGGAAGAAGTCTCGGTCAAAAATTTGCCCACCTATTATGGGACTATCAGTTATAGCATTAGTTATCGTAACAGGAAACTTCTTCTTAATATAGAGGGAGATGCCACCCCGCCCGACGGTTTTGTAGTTACAATACCTTTTAAAAAGGCCGGTAAGAAACCGATAGAATTCAGAAGTTTACCTTATCGGAACTCTATCAGTGTAACCGAAGATTAATAATAGCGATATCTGCGCAATGAAGTTATCACTGGAAAAAATTGCAAGGAAACTACGTTTATCCCGCCGGACACTCTCGCGAGCAATAAAAAATGAAGGATATGTTTCTTCCGCCGTGCGCAAGAGGATTCTTTTATGTCTAAAAAAAAATAATTATACCCCTAATTTTTATGCTTCGGTACTAGCCTCAAAGAGGACGAATGTAATCGGTTTATTGTTTCCCCGCGGTGCCTTTGGGGGAGAACCGGAATTTTATATCCAGGAGGTGCTCCGGGGGGTTGAGCGAGCAGTAAAAGAAAAAGGTTATCAACTTATGTTGTTTGCGCAGGAAAGATACAATAATGATGAATGTTTAAAATTATATAAGAGCAGACTGGTTGCAGGATTACTTATTACCGCCAGTGCTCAAGACGATTACCCCGAACTATATAAAATGAAGTCTAACCGCATACCGCTCGTTCTTATCAATGCTTCATACAGAGGGTTTAATTCATTTGATACGGATAACATAAAGGGGGGATATGCGGCAACCGCATATTTGATAGCTCACGGCAGAAAAAGAATCGCATTTATCCACGGCCATAAAAATTGGATAAATGCCGATGATAGATTTAAAGGCTATAAACGGGCATTAGCCGAGGCTCACATACCCTTTAGGAAAAAATATGTGCAATTCGGATATTTTGATTGCAACAAGGGTCGGGTTGCCACGGAAAAATTACTCTCACTTAAGATCCCTCCGGATGCTATTTTTGCGGCAAATGATAAAATGGCCATCGGTGCCATACAGGCAATAAAAAGAAGCAAAAAGAAAATCCCCTCCCACATTGCGCTCGTGGGGTATGATAATCATCCGCTCTGTGAACACATTGACCCGCCTTTGACCACGGTATATCAGCCTATAGGTGAGATAGCTTATCAGGCCTGTCTGCGGTTAATTGAACTTATCTCCTTTCAAAAAACATCCCGCTTGGTTGTAAGGAAATTATTTAACCCACAACTGATCATTAGGGATTCGACAGACAATAGGTGACAATCTTATTGGGTTGACATAAGAAGTGCGCTATGTTAATCTATAACTCGAAATATTATAAAGTGTTATGAAGATTTTTATGTTGTAACACCACAGCAATAAACCGGGGCGGTATTATGAAAATTTCAAAGGATGTCATTACCTATATCAGCCATCTTTCAAGATTGGAACTTTCAAACGAGGAAGAAGAACTTCTGCGGGTACAACTTGAAGATATCTTAAACTATTTCCAGACGCTCCGGAAGCTTACAACGGATGATGTTGAGCCCACGAGTCATGTTGTATCGATAAGCAATATCTTCAGGGATGATGCGCTGAAAGATTCTCTCAGTCCGGAGGAAGCCCTTAAAAATGCTCCGCATCGGCAGAATAATTATTTTAAAGTACCGAGAATAGTATAGTTTCCCACGGATAATTATGAAATTAAATTTTCTTACCGCAGCTGAAATTTTAAAAGACAAAACACGGGGTTCTATTCCTGAGGTAGCAAAGGATTGTATCGACAGGATAGACAGCGTAGATGGCGACATTAAAGCCTTTGTGCATATCAATAGAAATAACGCAGGCAAAGGTTCGGGAAAGCTTTCAGGTATTCCCGTAGCAATAAAAGATAACATTTGTGTTAAAGATGAACTTACTACCTGCTCCTCGAAAATACTCGAAGGTTTTAAAAGTCCTTATGACGCAACCGTAATTGAGAAATTGAAAAATGAAGGTGCGGTCTTGCTTGGAAAAACAAATATGGATGAATTTGCGTTCGGTTCTTCCTGCGAAACTTCCTGTTACGGCCCTACCTACAATCCGTGGGATAAAAGCCGTATTCCCGGCGGTTCAAGCGGCGGTTCGGCGGCAGCCATAGCGGCAGACGAAACAATTCTTGCATTAGGTTCTGATACCGGCGGCTCCATCAGACAACCGGCGAGTCTGTGCGGAGTAGTTGGTTTAAAGCCAACCTATGGCCGTGTGTCACGATTTGGACTTATTGCCTTTGCCTCAAGCCTCGACCAAATAGGCCCCCTTACTAAAAGCGTTGAAGATGCTGCCATGCTTTTGAACGTAATAGCAGGCTATGACGAGCGGGATTCTACTTCGGTGAATATAGATGTGCCGGATTATACAGCATCCTTGATAAAGGACGTAAAAGGTATGACGATAGGGATCCCTGAAGAATATTTTATCGAGGGTCTTGATAGCGAAGTAAAAAAAGCCGTTTTTAATGCCTTAGAACTCTTTAGAGATCTTGGTGCTAAGACGATAGAAGTGTGCTTGCCTCATAGTGCATATGCGGTGAGTGTGTATTATATTATTGCGCCTTCGGAGGCAAGTTCAAACCTTGCACGATTTGACGGGGTCCAGTATGGACTAAAGCAAGAAAGCCTCAATAATATAATAGACCTTTATAAAAAAACAAGAAGCAAGGGGTTTGGAAAAGAGGCGAAAAGAAGAATAATCCTGGGCACCTATTCCTTAAGCAGCGGTTATTACGATGCCTATTATCTGAAGGCCCTCAAGGTGAGAACGCTTATCAAGCAGGATTTTGATGAGGCATTTAAGCTATGTGACTGTTTGGTTACACCCACCTCGCCTACGTGCGCATTTAAGTTGGGAGAAAAAATAAACACGCCGCTTGCGATGTATTTATCGGATATTTTTACCATACCGGCTAATCTTGCGGGCCTGCCTGCAATTTCGATACCGTGCGGGTTTAACAGCGAAAATTTACCTATAGGACTGCAAATAATCGGAAGACCGTTTGACGAGGAACTCTTGTTTAGGGTAGCGTATACCTTTGAACAAGCTACGGATTTTCATAAGAAAAAACCGAATATCTAGCCACTGTAGTGTGTAATATAAATAGTATATTATTGCGTGACGGGGATATGTGATGGAACTTGAAGTCGTAATCGGTTTAGAAGTACACCTGCAGCTCTTAACCAGGACCAAGGCATTTTGTGCGTGCAGTTCTGAATTCGGGGCGCCGCCAAATACCCACACCTGTCCGGTCTGTCTTGGATTTCCGGGGTCACTGCCCGTATTTAATAAAACGGCATTTGAATGTGCCATAAAAGCCGCGCTTAGTCTTAATTGCCAGATTGCTACTATGATGAAATTTGACAGAAAAAACTATTACTATCCCGATCTTCCAAAAAACTATCAGATATCGCAGTATGATATGCCGTTGGCTAGTGCGGGTTATGCGGAAGTCTCGCAAGGAAAAAAGAAAATAAGGATTAAAAGGGCGCATATTGAAGAGGATGCGGGTAAACTCATACACGATGAAAAAAACGGCGTGAGCTTAGTGGACTATAACCGTTCCGGCATGCCGCTTCTTGAGATAGTAAGCGAACCGGATATTAACTCACCGGAAGAGGCACATGAATATCTCTCCTGCCTGAAATCTATATTTGAATACATTGAAGTTTCAAATTGTAATATGGAGGAAGGTTCATTACGCTGTGATGCAAACATTTCAGTAAGGATACCGGGCGAGCCTTTAGGCAATAAAGTAGAATTAAAAAATATGAACTCTTTTAAGGCTGTCAAAGAAGCCCTTCACTATGAATCGGAGAGGCAAAAAAATCTCCTGCAAAACAATGAAAAGGTGGCACAGGAAACCAGGTTGTGGGATGAAGATGCAAAAAAAACAGTCTTGATGCGTTCCAAGGAAGAAGCGCAGGATTATCGGTACTTTCCGGAACCCGATCTTGTACCTTTTAAGGTAGCACATGAGCTTATTGATGCCATAAGGGCATCAATACCTGAGCTTCCGAAGGAAAAAAAAGAGCGTTTCATCATGCAGTATAATTTGCCTCCCTACGATGCAGAGGTGCTTACCAAAGATAAACATTTAGCAGGTTTCTTTGAGAAATGCGCACTCGGTTATACCAATCCAAAGGTTGTAAGTAACTGGATAATGAGCGAACTTTTGATGTATATAAATGAGCACAATCTTTCAATAACCGAGATAGCGCTCGAGCCCGGTTCTCTTGTTGAGCTTTTAAAACTGATCGATTCAAATATGATAAGCGGTAAGATTGCCAAAGAGGTTTTTAATGAAATGCTCCTGACCCGGAAAGAACCGCTGTCAATAATAAACGAAAAGGGTCTTACCCAGATACTTGACGAAGGGTATATAGGCACCGTAATAGAAAAGGTGCTGAAGGATCATCAGTCGGTGGTAGAGGACTATATGAACGGTAAAAAGAATGCTTTTATATATCTCGTAGGCCAGGTTATGAAAGAAACAAAAGGCAGGGCTAATCCCCAGAAAACAAATGAACTCCTTAGGGAATATCTGGGAAAAAAATTCAAAAAAATTTAATAACCTTATGTACAAAGGATGGCGTAATGAATATATCTAAAGACGTGCAGGGTTTTATCCGTGTTGTAACGGCTAGTATGGTCATCGCTCTTTTAGCAGTATCTGCACCGGAAACAGTAAGCTGTGAGACTCAAAAGAAAAGCTCGCCAGCTGATTTTTACACTGAACTGGAACTTTTTGCCGATGTAATTACTACTATTCAGTCTGATTACGTGGAAGAGGTTAAGCCGAAAGACCTGATATACGGGGCACTCAAAGGTATGCTCTTAAGTTTGGACAAGCACAGCCAATTTATGGACCCGGATTTATATAATGAAATGAAGATTGATACGGAAGGCGAGTTCGGAGGCATAGGAATTGAAATTGGTATTAAAGATGATTTGCTTACCGTCATAGCCCCGATAGACTCAACGCCTGCTGATAGGGCGGGTTTAAAACCAAATGATAAGATTGTTAAGATTGACGAGGAGCCTACGCGGGATATAACGCTGGCGGAGGCGGTCAAAAAACTAAGAGGTAAAGCCGGTACAAAGGTGAGCCTTACCATTCTTAGGGATAAAGAAAAAGAGCTCTTAGAATTTACTATTATGCGCGATATTATAAAATTAAAGAATATAAAAGAAGCAAAGGTTTTTGAGGATAATATCGGCTATATCAGATTGGTTGAATTCAGAGAAAATAGTCTCAGGGATTTTGACGCGGCACTAACAAATTTAATAAAAAAGGGGATAGATAGTCTTATCATAGACCTTAGAAATAATCCTGGCGGATTGCTCAATTCTGCGGTTGATATTACCGAACGGTTTCTAGCACCCGGGGATATGGTTGTTTATACAAAAGGCAGGATAAAGAGTCAGAATATGGAGTT
Organism: Candidatus Omnitrophota bacterium; assembly: GCA_043800345.1. Taxonomy (GTDB): domain Bacteria; phylum Omnitrophota; class Gorgyraeia; order VGKN01; family VGKN01; genus JAZDNB01. The sequence goes on along the minus strand of JAZDNB010000035.1, from coordinate 38,867 downwards.
TAAGGCGAGATACCCCAGACCGTTTTTGGAGTACCCCCTTGTCGTTATGGTAAATAATGGCAGTGCCAGTGCTTCAGAGATACTCGCGGGCGCCCTTCAGGATCACAAACGAGCGATTATCGTCGGGACGAAGACATTTGGCAAGGGTTCTGTTCAGACCGTTATTCCTTTGCGAGACGGTTCTGCTATAAGGCTTACTACCAGTAAATATTTTACTCCGCTGGGCAGATCTATCCACGGGGAAGGTATACTACCCGATGTGGTTATTGACGAGGAGGAATTTAAACAAGAAGCCTCGTCGAAAGATGAAACAGAGGATGTGTTTGAAAAAATAGAAAAAGACCGCAAGGTCAAAGAAGAAAAACCTCAAGGCGAACAGGAAGCTAAAAAAGAAGAAAGAAAACCAACCGAAAAAATAACCGATATCCAGCTCTTAAGGGCGCTTGATATTATCAAAGGAATTAAAATTTATAAGAAGTTTGAAGAAGAAAGACCTAAAAGTAAAAACAGGGCCAAGCCGGTTGAAGGTATAACCGATGCCCGGCCGTAAGGGTAGCAAAAAATATAAAAACTAAAAAAGGCAGAACCAGTGCGATTAAAATTTTTTATTACTTTAATAGTTGCGTGCCTGTGTATATGGTGGATATTTTCATTTATGAACGTATCGCGTACGCTTTCTAAGAAATCGGATCTTATCAACAAGACTATCACCCGACTCCTTTTAGAGGAAGGCGTAAACGAAGCATACCTTACGCAAGAAATTTCTCATAAAGCCAAAATAAAACGTATTTCCTTCGAACACATATATAAAGAATATGCGGTCCCGTCAAAATTTCCGCTTAGAAATTTTCAGGCGAGACTTAAATCTGCGCTAAGGGGGATAAGGTGCGATGTAACAAAAAGCCAGATAGATTTTAAAGCTGACAGAAATGTTCTCGATGCATCCATTGCATATAAAGGTTACGAGATTTTTTCCTTAAAACTGAAACAAAAAATACCTGCCAAAAAAGTATCATATAAGGAACCCCCTTTACTAAAGCCCTATACCCCCGCGTATATTGCCATTGTCATCGATGACTGGGGTTATAGTTTGCGCAATCTGGATAGCCTGTTTCAGATTGGAAAATCTCTGACCGTCGCAATCCTCCCGAATCTGCAGTATTCTCAATCTATAGCAAAACAGATGAGTGCAAGGAATATAGAGATTATTCTGCATTTACCGCTGGAGCCGCATAATAAAAATGCGGAAAATGAGAAGGATACCATTTTTACGCACATGGATAAACAACAAATACTCACCATGCTAGACAGTTGCATAAAAAATGTACCGTATATAAAGGGGATATCAAACCATCAGGGTTCTAAAGCTACCGAAGATAAGGCGTTAATGAAAATAATTTTTGACGAATTAAAAAAACGCAACCTTTTTTTCCTTGATAGTTTTGTCACTACGAAGAGCATATGCGAAAACGTTGCCCGGCAAACCGGTATAAGATTTGCAAAACGAGCGACATTCATCGACAATGAAGAAGACCCCGATTACATAAAAACACAATTGAGGCACTTAGTCTATATCGCAAAGCGTGACGGTGCTGCAATAGGTATCTGTCATGACAGACCGGTTACCATTTCAGTATTAAAGGAGACGATGGACGAGTTTGAAAGGGAAGGAATTCAATTTGTTAAACTTTCGTCTCTTGTAAAATGAACACGTACTGTTTAAAATAATAAGGAACCGTTACTGTATTATTTTGCAACATGAAGAGATACATGGGGGGTGATATGATAACGCTCGGCATAGAGACTTCCTGCGATGAGACGGCTGTGTCGGTCCTGAAAAACGGAAAGATTTTATCTAATGAAGTAGCCTCAAGCCTACGATTTCACAAACAATACGGCGGTATAGTTCCTGAAATAGCTACTCGCTACCATATTGAGACTATCGACGCAGTATGCAATAAGGCACTTATACACGCACGCATAAAAAGAAACCAAATAGATCTGATAGCCTTTACATATGGACCGGGATTGGTCGGTTCTTTATTAGTGGGTATTTCATTTGCGAAGGCATTGGGTTATTCGTTAGGTGTGCCAATCCTCGGCATAAACCATCTGCAGGCGCATACGTTCAGTGCATGTATCGGTAAAAAAAGCATCCCCTTTCCTTGTATCAGTTTGATAATATCCGGCGGCCATACGTGTCTGGCGTATGTTAAGGATGCGGACTCATTTACACTCCTCGGTCAAACTACCGATGATGCAGCGGGCGAGGCCTTTGATAAAGTCAGCAAAATTCTTGGGTTCGGTTATCCGGGAGGACCGATCATCGAATCCCTTGCGCAAAAAGGTGACCCAGAAAAAACAAAATTTTCTTATACAAAAGGCCAGATGCAATCCCTTGATTTTACTTTCAGCGGTCTTAAGACAGCCGTGCTGTATTACGTAAGAGATGCGCAGGCTCGGAATAAAAAAATACGCAAAGTCGATGTAGCAAGCACGTTTCAAAAAATTATTATTGAAACTTTATTTGAAAAAGTAAAACTGGCCTGCACTCTCAAAAAGACAAAAACGATAGTAATCGGAGGCGGGGTGAGTATAAACAGGGCTTTAAGGGAATATTTTACCAAATCCGCACACCGATACGATCTTGAAGTTATTTTTCCCGATAGCAGATTATGTCTTGATAATGGGGCTATGGTAGCCGCCCTCGGTGAGTATCTTTTTAGAAAAAAAAGGTTTATCTCTGATTTTTACGTAAGCGCCATAAGCAATTTAGGATTTGATTCAAACTATAAAGGAGACGGGTATGGCAGATTTAGAAATTGTAATTAGGTTATTGCTTGCAGTTATCTTGAGCGGAATAATCGGTTTCGAGAGGGAATTGCATGGCAGGGCGGCAGGTTTTAGGACACACATACTGGTAGGTATAGGTTCTTGTCTTATTATGCTTACCTCTATAGAGATGTATAATCTTTTCAATAAAGTTGTTGATCCTTCGAGAATAGCTGCTCAGGTGGTAAGCGGGATCGGTTTTTTGGGTGCAGGCACCATTCTCAGATTTAGGGCTTCCGTACGGGGACTTACCACAGCCGCAAGCTTGTGGTGTGTTGCCGGCATAGGGCTTGCGATCGGCTGCGGTTTTTATAAAGGAGCCCTTGTTACCACATTTTTAGCGTTCTCCTCTCTATTTTTTCTGACAAGAATAGAAAGAACCTTCCTTAAAAAAAATTGGTACAGGACATTGGCTGTAATAGGTACGGGCCTAACGGAGGAATTAAAACAAATAAAGGATATACTTAATAATTACAGGGCGGAGATACGGGATATGGAGATTTTGAAAGATGAAAACGGTTCCAAGGCTACCTATATTATAAATCTGAAATTTTTCAACGATTCGGATGATGAACCTATAACCGGAGATATTTTAGGTATCAAAGGTATAAAGAGCGCAAAATGGGAATATTGATCCGGACGAATCGGGGGAGGTGATATATGTTTAAGAAACGTTCTCGCGGGCGTGATGATTATCTTGAGATAGAAGCCGGGATGAAGGGAACCCTTGAATTTAAAAACCCGGTAAAGTTGCGGATTAACGGGGAATTCGAAGGAAGCCTGTCGACAAAAGGGATTCTTGTTATTGGGGAGGATGCAGTGGTTTGTGCGACTGTCGAAGGCGATTCCGTTATCATATTTGGTACATTCTCCGGAGAGTTGATGGCCTCTAAAGAGGTGAAACTAGCGAAAACCTCACGGGTGGACGGCCATATTATTGCACGGTCCATTATTGTTGAGGAAGGCGCCCTGTTTAACGGTACGTGCGAAATGATAAAAGAAAAAGAACAGAATGAACTTCCAGAAAGTAGCAACAGGCGCGAAACTTCTTCGCAATTTCTTACCATCGAAGAGGTATCGCATTATTTAGAGGTTGATGCCTCTAAGATACTCGAATGGATTAATTCCGGAAAGATACCCTGTAGTAGCGAAGGAGGGGTTATAAAGTTTAGAAAGCAGGATATAGACGACTGGGTAGAGGATAATATTCTACGGTAGTTCCTGATGTGTTCAGCGTGTTCTTTTCTGCTCGAGGTGAAATTTAAAAATATAGGATGACAAACTATGGATAAGTTACTGACTATAAAGGATGCTGCGGCATACGCACATATTTCCGAGAGGAAATTAGAAAGACTCGTAAAAAAAGGAAAGATCCCGGCGTATAAAATAGGGGGAAGCTATGTGCGGTTTAAAAAAGAGGATCTTGACCATTTTAGGATGAGTTTCAGCAAAAAAGCAAAGCCATTAACCCATCATGAGAAAAATGTTTTTTTCGAACATCTAAAGGATTTTTTCTATTTTAACGGATTCTATATTATTTCCATAATCCTCGCCATTGTTATGCTTATTATCATTCTCAAATTCTAACCATGAGCACAAGAAACATTATAGAAAAGCTGCTTAAGGATTTTAAAAAAAATAAGGTATCCGCCGGGCAGATACTCACTTTTTTAAAAGATATGCCGTATAAAAATATTAAATTTGCTAATGTCGATACCCACAGAATGTTACGAAAGGGTTTTCCGGAAGTTCTTTTTTGTCAAAACAAAACCCCTTCTCAGATTATTAAAATTGCCGGTATCTTAAGCAGAAACTCCCAGCCCCTCCTCTTAACTAAGCTGGAAAGCGCGACATTTTCCGCTATAAAAAAATCAATCCCGGGACTTTTATATAATGAAGAAGCTAAAATCGCCTATAGAAAAATACAAAGAAGAATGTATAAAAAAAAGAAAGGTGTTGTATTAATCATAACAGGCGGGACATCTGATATCCCGGCATCCGAAGAGGCCGCGGTTACCTTGGAGGTTATGGGTAACCGGGTTAAACGCTTGTATGATGTAGGCGTCGCGGGTATTCATAGGCTTCTCGATAAACAAAGATTGTTGCATCGCGCCTCGGTCATTATCGTGGTTGCCGGCATGGAAGGAGCGCTTCCGAGTGTAGTAGCGGGGTTGACCGATAAACCGGTTATTGCTGTTCCTACCAGCATAGGGTATGGAGCAAGTTTTAGAGGTTTAGCAGCGCTTCTTACGATGCTCAATAGTTGTGCCTCGGGTATTGTCGTAGTGAATATAGACAATGGTTTTGGCGCAGGTTATTTTGCAGACCTCATAAACAGATGAAGATAGGGTGCGTATAAAAACAAAGTTGGTATTATGAGAATTCTTTACTTCGATTGTTTCTCGGGTATTAGCGGAGATATGGTAGTGGGAGCCCTTTTAGATATGGGCTTAAGCCTCAATTATCTGAAAACCGAACTGCGAAAATTAGGTCTCGGTAACTTCCCTATCAAAAGAAAAAAAGTAAAACGTGGGGATGTCGTATGCACCAGGTTTTATGTAGATGTTGAAAACTCGACAAGACTAAACAAAATGAATTTTCGCGATAAAAAAAGTATTTTCATGCTCCTTGAAAAGAGTAAACTTGCTACACCGGCAAAAAATTTAGCAAAGGAAATATTTCTTAATCTCTTCAAGGCCGAGTCAAAGGTGCATAATGAACATATTGATTCTATTATGCTCAGTGAGCTTGCGGATATTGATTCAATAGCCGATATTGTTTCGGCCGCAATTTTGATTACAGCATTACGCGTAGATAAGGTATATGCCTCAAGAGTTGTTTTGGGAAGAGGATTTGTTGATACAAAAGACGGGGTATTGCCTGTTCCCGCACCCGCAGCGCTTGAATTGCTGCAAGGTATACCGATCTCTCTCTTGGATATCAACCATGAACTTGTTACCCCTACCGGTGCGAGTATTCTAAAGACTCTCGTGCACAGTTTTAAGGAGCCTCAGTTTGAAATAGAGAAGGTAGGTTATGGCGCAGGCTCTACGGTGCGAAAAGACGATGTCCCTAATACGCTAAGAATAATGCTTGGCGCGGAAAAATCCGAAGGCCTATTTTCCGATGATGTTTTTATGATCGAGGCAAATATAGACGATACACCGCCTCTGCATTTTGAATATGTGATCGATAAGTTATTGGCCCAGGGTGCGCTGGATGTTTCGATAGCCCCGATTGTCATGAAAAAATCACGCCCCGCGCATTTATTTACTGCTCTTACAGAGGAGAAGTCCCTTGATAAAATTATCGCAACCATTTTTCATGAAACTACCACGTTTGGCGTAAGATATTTTAAAGTGAAAAGAAAAAAGCTTCAAAAGGAAATAAAAAAAGTAAAAACTCCTTACGGAAGCGTACGGGTAAAAATAGGCAGTATCGCGGGAAGCAGCATAACAATTTCTCCGGAGTATGAAGATTGTAAAAAAATTGCCTTACGTCGCCATCTTCCTCTAAAAAAAGTTTATGAAACTGCCACACATTGTTATAAAAACGGATAATAGTCAATGATCAGACAGCAACTTATTAAGGAAACACTCGAGAACCTCGGCGTGATAAATGAAGAGCAGCTGAAAGAGGCGCTTACCTTGCAAAGAGAATCTCAGCTAGCCTTAAGCGAAATCTTTGTAAAACTCGGGTATATTACAAGCGAAAATTTAGGGCCAATCCTTATTTCTCAAATCGGCATTATACCGTCTACATTAGATAAGATTGAAATCTCCCCTTCTGCATTAGATACAATACCTGCCAGTTTTGCCAAGCGCCATAGGTTGATACCCCTGGATCTGGAGTTGGGCAAGCTTATTTGTGCGACGGACAATATTTTTAATTTTTTAGCCCAGGAAAATTTAGAACTTTTTTTACAAAAGGATATGTCGCTCGTACTCGTTAGTGAACATGACATCAGAGAGGCGCTTGAGAAATATTATGGTTCAAAGAAGGACGATTTGCGTACTATAATTCAGGAGATAGATGAATCGGAAATCTCCAAATCTTCCGAGGCTACGCTTACCCCGGAAGATGAAGCCCCTGTGGTACGATTAGTGAGCCTCATCATACAAGAAGCGGCAAGAAACCGGGCTTCCGATATCCATCTGGAACCGTTTAAGGATAAATTTCGTATACGGTATAGGATAGACGGCCTTCTTACCGAAGTGCAAGCCCCGCCCAAAACCCTCAAGAATACCGTCATAAGCCGGTTGAAGATAATGTCTAATTTGGATATCGCTGAAAAACGTTTACCGCAGGACGGGAGAATAAAAATAAAGGTGGAAGATAGGGAATTGGATCTTAGGGTTTCCGTTTTGCCGAGCCTGTACGGCGAAAGCATGGTCTTAAGAATTCTTGACAGGGCAATTTTACATATACATGAACTTGGTTTTTCAAAAAGAAATATTGAGATATTTGAACGTTTAATAAAATTGCCTAACGGAGTTATGTTGGTTACAGGGCCTACCGGCAGCGGGAAGACTACCACACTGTATGCGGCATTAAGTCATATCAATACCTCCGACAAAAAACTTATCACTATTGAAGATCCGGTAGAATATCAGCTTCAGGGAATCAATCAGATTCAGATAAAACCGCAGGTAGGATTGACTTTTGCAAGCGGTCTTCGGTCAATGTTGCGGCAGGCGCCCGATATATTAATGGTTGGGGAAATAAGAGATTTTGAAACGGCGCAGATTGCGATACAGGCCGCCCTTACGGGACATTTGATTTTTAGTACCCTCCATACGAATGACGCCCCCGGTGCGATAACGCGCTTGATAGACATGAATATAAAACCATATTTAGTAGCGTCTACGCTTCAGGCTGTATTAGCCCAGCGGCTTGTGAGGATATTGTGTAAAGAATGTAAAGAGCCGCATAAGCCCGCCAAGGACGAAATGACGGCACTCGGATTATCTTCTCATGAAATTCTCGGTATGATGTTCTACAGAGGAAGGGGTTGTGCAAAATGTAACCATACAGGCTACAGAGGTCGAATAGGGATTTTTGAGCTTTTGGTTCTTAATGATGAAATACGGATACTTATAACAACTAAAACTCCCAGCAATATCATACGGGAAAGAGCACAGCATTTTGGCTTTAAGAGCCTACGAGAGGACGGGATAGAAAAAATAAAAAATGGCATAACAACTATACAGGAAGTAATACGCATTACTCAACCTGTGGTTGTATAACATAATTTTAACATTGGGAGGTTGCCCATGGTCGAAATAAATCACATTCTTGAAATGTGCGTGCATAGGAACGCGTCCGATATACACCTTTGCGTAGATAAACCGCCTGTACTAAGGATTAACGGAGAGATCGAAAACGTAGGCAATGAACCGCTTACCGCTTTTGATACAGAACGTCTTGCGAAATCCATTACCGCCGATGACCATCAGGGCAAATTAAGGCAACACGGAACCGTAGAATTCGGTCTTGCCTTCGGAGATGTTGCCAGATTCAGGGTCTCCGTATTTAAACAAAAAGGTGTACATAGTCTTTGTTTGAGGATGATACCGTCGCGGCTTTATTCCTTTGACGATATAGGTATCCCGGACATAGTAAAGACCCTCCTTAATAAACCGCGCGGGTTGGTTCTTGTTACCGGGCCCACCGGGTGCGGTAAAACTACCACGCTCGCCACGATGATCGACTGTATCAATGTGCATCGAGCCGCCCATATTATCACTATTGAGGACCCGATAGAATATTATCATACGCACAAAAAAAGTATTATCTCTCAGAGAGAAATAGGCGTTGACGTGCCTTCCTTTTCTGACGCCGTCATAAGGTCATTAAGGCAGAACCCCGACGTTATCCTTGTAGGGGAAATGCGCGACCTTGCTACCATCGAAGCAGCTATACTGGCGGCCGAAACAGGTCATTTGGTTTTTGCAACGCTTCATACGACTTCAGCGGCAAAGACGGTTGATAGGATCATTGAGGTTTTCCCCGTGACCCAGCAGGAGCAGATACGAGTCCAGTTATCCACTTCTATTATTGCAATTATATGCCAGCAGTTATTGGTAAGAGCGGATAGCTCAAGCAGAATAGCCTGTTTTGAAATTATGATTACCACGACTTCAATACAGAACTTGATAAGGGAAAAAAAGACCTACTCGATTACGTCCGATATCCAAACCGGCGGCAAGTATGGTATGAAAACATTTGATGCCTTTCTTGCGGAACTTTACAAAAAAGGATCAATTACGTATGAAACCGCCCTGGAGAAGGCATTTGATCCGGAACATTTCGGACTTCAATTTAAAGAGGAGTATAAGGATAAGTAATGACAAAACCGACAAAGCGCATTCAATTAGGCAGCCTGCTGCTTGAAAGAGGGCTCATAACTTCAAGCCAACTTGAAATAGCCCTTGAAGAACAAAAACATAGCGGTAAGCCTCTCGGTAGGACCCTAATAGAACTGGGTTTCGTTAAGGAGCAGAATGTCCTGGACGTATTGGGATTACAGGCAGGTATAAAAATTATCAATTTAGATGAAATAAAAATCGTTAAAGATGTAATCGAAATGATCCCTGCCTCAGTTGCGAAAGTGTACAAAATCTTGCCCATCGAATTTAAAGACAATACCCTCACTGTTGTTATGGCGGATGCACTTAACGTGAACGTAATCGACGACCTGCGTTTTATGTTGGGAGTAGCGATTAAGAGGGTGTCTGCCACAGAAGAACAGATTGAGCGCTCGCTCAAGAAATATTATGAAACAAAAGAGGAATCGCTTGAAGAGATACTTAAAGATATAAAAAGTGCTACGGGAGACGCCCAGAATGCGGCAATAAAAAACGTAGTTGATATTGAGAAATTACAGGAACTGGCAAGTCAGACGCCCATCATTAAGCTGTTAAACCTTATTATCCTTAATGCTATAAAAGACAGGGCAACGGATATACATTTTGAACCTTTTGAGGAGGGGCTCAAAGTCAGATATAGAGTCGATGGCGTGCTCTTTGACGTTATGCAACCGCCGAAGAGTTTAACCCTTGCGCTTATATCGAGGATTAAGGTTATGGCAAATATGGATATCGCAGAGAACCGCCTGCCCCAGGACGGAAGAGTGTTGATGGAAATCGAAGCACGGGATGTAGACCTTAGGATATCGTCTCTGCCGATGGTATTCGGAGAAGGTGTGGTAATAAGAATACTCGATAAAGGCCTGACCGGGCTCTCTCTTGATCAACTGGGTCTTGAGGAAGATTCAAAACTCATTTTTAGACATATTATTAATAAGCCTAACGGAATAGTTCTTGTTACGGGGCCCACAGGCTGCGGAAAAACTACCACGTTATATTCTTCCCTAAAAGCAATAAATAAGATAGAGTATAAGATCATTACCATAGAGGACCCCGTCGAGTACGACGTAGATGGCGTTATCCAAATCGGTATAAGGCCGAAGATAAACCTCACCTTCGCGCAAGCGCTTCGCCATATCTTGCGCCATGACCCTGATATCATAATGGTGGGTGAAATAAGAGACCCCGAAACAGCGCAGATATCGATTCAGGCTTCTCTTACGGGGCATTTGGTATTTAGTACGCTTCACACCAATGATGCCCCCGGTGCAATCACGAGACTTATTGATATGGGTATTGAACCATTTTTGATAAATTCAACCTTAGAGGCAATACTAGCCCAACGGCTTGTAAGGGTAATATGTACTCACTGTAAGGAAGAATATTTTCCTTCCGACAGCCTTATTGCAGAACTGGGATTTCAGGAGATGCTTAAGGGAAAAAAGTTTTTCAGGGGGAAGGGATGTAATATTTGTAACAACACCGGTTTTAAAGGGCAGACAGGAATTTTTGAGCTCCTTGTTTTGAATGACGAACTACGGTCTCTTATTACCGAGAAGGTGCAGACGGCGGTTTTAAGAAAATGTGCCCAGGATCGCGGGATGAGGACTTTAAGAGAAGACGGGCTCCTTAAGATAGTAAAAGGTATTACTACCCCGGAAGAGGTTATCAGGGAAACGCAGGTATATATGTAGCAAATGGTTGAGCTCGGAACTGACCTTAAGTATACAAGGATACAGAAATCCTAACAACTCTCATTAGGTTAAACATATGAGCATATTTCATTTTGAAGCCATAGATAAATCCGGGAAAAAGGTTTTAGACAGCATTGAAGCAGAGAATCTTAATTCGGCAATAAATAAGATTCGAGAACTCTCTTATTTCCCCGTACATATATATGAAAAACCTTTGAAGGAAAGGAAAGCTCGGCTCCCTATTACCTCTAATGTTTTCTTGAGTTTTGCAAATGTCTTGAGGATGTCGGGAGTAAGCCAAAAGCAACTGATGCTGTTTACAAGGCAACTTGCGGTTTTAAGCAGTGCGGGCGTGCCGATGCTGCGGAGCTTAAATATATTAAAGGAACAGCAGAAGCCGGGTGCTTTTAAAGACATACTCGAGCATATTCCCAAAGAGGTTGAATCCGGCTCAAGCCTCTCTGATGCGCTCGGTAAATATCCCAAGGTATTTTCAACGCTCTATATCAATATGGTGAAGGCGGGTGAGATAGGCGGGGTGTTAGAGACAGTGCTCTCGAGGCTTGCTGACTTTGCCGAAAAAAACCAGCGGCTTACGAATAAAGTACGTGCTGCGCTTATCTATCCCATATTTGTTGTAGTTATTGCCTCCCTTATATTGACTATTTTAATTACGTTTGTAGTGCCGAAATTTATGAGTATTTTTTCTGAGCTTGGGGTTAACATGCCGCTTCCGACGCTTATTCTTCTAGGGATGAGCAGCTTCTTAAGCCGCTTATGGTATTTGTTTCCCGTATTTTTCTTTCTGGCTTTTTTGCTATACAGATATGCAGTGCGCCTGCCTCAAATGAGATACAGGGTTGATACGCTGAAACTGCGTATGCCGCTTCTTGGTATTTTGTTAAAAAAAATTATTATTGCAAGATTTTCCAGAACCCTCGGTACGCTCATACGAAGCGGCATACCGATACTTCATGCGCTCAACATAGCAAAGGATACTACGGGAAATACCCTGGTAAGTGACGCTCTTAAAAAGGTACACGACAGTATCCGGGAGGGAGATACCATAGCCGTCCCGCTTGCTAAAAGCGGAGTTTTTGCACCGATGGTTGTTGATATGATTTCCGTCGGAGAAGAAACGGGTCAGCTCGATACGATGCTTCTTAAAATAGCCGATACGTATGAAGATGAAGTGGAAACAACGATATCCGGACTGACCTCGATATTAGAGCCCGTATTAATAATTTTTATGGGTGTGATAGTAGGATTCATTATAATCTCGATGTTACTACCCCTTATCTCTCTTATCAGTACCTTGGGCAGATGAGCAAAATCAAATAAGGAGGAGACCTAGCCATGTTAAAACACAAATCGGCCTTTACGCTTATTGAGCTTATTGTGGTGATGGCGATCATACTGATTCTGGCAGGCGCAGTTTCAGGCGCGGCACAGTTTGCGAGAAAGAAAGGGATAGTAGCAAAAGCAAAAGGGGCAATTGCATCTCTTGAGACAGCGCTCAGCATGTATGAATCGGATTGCGGCGTATTTCCCCCAAGCGGCAACGCGAACATGGTAACCGGACTTGCAGGACCAAGCGCGCAAGCAGGCTGGAACGGTCCTTACATGCAGTTTAGATCATCGGAACTAAGCGGAGGTTTATTTATTGACCCCTGGGGTAATGCGTACGTATACACGAACCCGGGAACGCATAATACCGTTACATTCGATATCTATTCTTTCGGTCCTAACGAAAACAATGAATCGGGTGCGGGCGATGATATTAATAATTGGTAAGTATCTTTCGATAGCACATCAGTCATTTCTATGGACTATGCAATGGCTATGAACAAGAAAGGATTTACTATACTTGAGTCTATTATAGTGCTTGGAATAATCGCACTCATATTCGGGATGTCAATCCCCCAATTTTTAAAATTTACCAGAGGTTCTACGATAAATTCCGCCGCCTATCAGGTAGCCAATGTGTTAAAAACAGCGCGCTCGTACGCTATATCGAGAAATTCCAACTATGAGGTGAATTTTGATAGTACAACTTTTCCTAGCGGCCCGCATGCGATATGGATTACGGATTCCGCAGTGCCCACACCTAATGTCGCAGGAAAACGGTATATGTTACCTAAAACCATAAGCATCGGAAAGCCTGACGGCTCAAACCCTGTGACGTTTATGAATGGCAGAGCTACTTTTAAACCTACGGGAGGTATCGTAGGTAACAATGGTTCAGTTTCGCTTATGGATAAAAACAGCGCAACGAAGTGCATATCCGTAATTAATACAACCGGCAGAGTGAAAATAGATTAAAACAGATTTACCGTCATTTAAAATTAAGAAATGTACTCTAAAAAAACAGGATTTACCCTTATAGAACTTATTACGGCATTAAGCATATTCGCTATAGGCGTGTTAAGTCTTATTTCTCTTTTAACCGTAGGACTTGGTTCCTTCGGAAGGTCTTCCGATACGACGGTAGCGACTCTCAAGGCCCAGGAAAAACTCGAAGAGATAAAAAGAAACGGTTTTAATAGCGCAAGCCTTCCCAGTGCGCCAGCGCTTCCCGCCCGGGGCGATTTTTCTGTGGCAGTGCAATTTCCTGCGCCTGCAGATAGATTCAGCTGGCAGGTGGCAGTTTCTTATGTTGATGACGGAACGGGGACCACTACCGCGGTTGCAGGCTTAAAAGAAGTTGTGGTGCGAATAAACTGGTCGCGGTTTGGAAGGCAGTATAATGAGGATTTTACCACGTATATTTCCCAGCATTGATGGTTATATACGAGCCAGCAGGGACTTATTAAAACTTATTATAGTGAACATACTAAAGTTTATCCCGCACCCAGAAAACCATGTCTGTAAAGGCATGGATGAATGGTTTTCGGGCGGGATTCCGCTCCATGAGCGGAAGACCGAAAAGTCAGAAACCACGGCTGTCCTTCGACAAGCTCAGGATGGTTCGAAGGATGATGAGCGGAGTCGAACCATTAAGCCGTGGAGCTTCATATCTCACAGGTTAAATAGAAAAGGGCTAAGTTTTATTGAGGTTTTAACGGCGACGTTTATCCTTGCGCTCAGCTCGGTGACTATATATGCGATGTTTAGAACGGCAACGGTTGTTTATGGTAAGGCGCAGCGGGAATTGGAAATGATCCAGAATGCGCGGGCTATATTAGAGCAAATGACAAGAGAATTGCAGGGAGCTGTTGTTAGACAAAATCTGATGTTGTTCCGCGGATATGAAAGCGGGAGCGGTATAAAAACGGGCAGCACTCAAGATGAGGTTCATTTTGTAGCGCCCGTACCCAACAGCGGAGACTGGGACCTTTGTGAAGTCGGGTATTGGTTGCGCGATTCTGACAATACCCTTATGCGGTGCTTTGCTACAAACCCGGATTTTGATTTTGCAAACAACAATAGCAATGAACTAGGCTATAATGTTGTTACAGTGCATTTTTATTATTCTTACAGGTTTGATGCTTCGCACTGGTTAAGGACGAATAACGGAAACTGGAACTCAAATGCCAATATACTGTCAAATTATGACGCAAACGGCGTTCAGAGAAATCCCGACGGGCTCCCCGATGCCGTTGAGGTACACTTGACCGTACAAGATGATGCGCACAGAGAACAACCGCGGGAATTTTCAACATGGATTTATCTTAAAAACAGCAATTAAAGATGAAGAGATATTATAACAGGAAAGGCATCGCGTTAATTTTAGTTGTCGGTATTCTGACGGTATTTACCGTTACCCTTACTGCCTTTGCGTTAAATATGCAACTTGAAAGGACCGCAACGGGTAACTATGCAAATACCGTGAGGGCGCGCTATTATGCCGAGGCAGGCGTGGATTATGTGCTTGCCGTACTAAGAAATAATTTTAAAACAACAGTAGCGGATTCACAGAATGAACGGTGGGCGAGTCCCTATACGCTCACTATGCCGGGCGGCACTGTGGTGGTAACCATAGGCGATGAACAGGCAAAAGTGAATATAAATAACGCAAACCTGCTCTTACTTAGTAACATTCCTTCACTAGGCGCGACACTTGCCCAGAGTATCGTAGATTATAGAACCAACACGAGAACGTTTAGCACGAAAGAAGAGGTAAAACTTGTTCCCGGTATCGGCACGGCAACCTATGATGCGATTAAGGATATAATTACCGTAAGCTCGTATATAGATCCCGGCAGAGGGAACCGTTCTCCCGTGAATATAAATACGGCAGACCCGGCTGTTATAACCGCCCTCTTAAGCGGGATATCCGACGGCACTGTTACCATAAATGCTCTTGAGGCGCAGAATCTGACCAATGAACTGGTAGTGGCGAGGCCCTTTAACTCGTGGGCAGCGTTTAATAATGCAATAGATAACAGCGCTTCTATAACTTCTGCCCAAAAGCAGATGCTAAAAACCCTTTTAAATCCTCTCTCTCGATGGCCTTCTCCTGCACCATCGGCATTTACCACAGAATTCTGTATTTATTCAGGATGTTTTTCTCTAACAAGCCAGTCGACTGTGCGAAATAGGGCAAATAACCCCGTTGCTTATTCAAATGTCCAGGCGATTATTTCTTTGTTCTCAAGCACGAATGATTCTACTTTTATTACTACCTTAAAGGAGGATTTCCGCGGCGAGGATGCAAATTATGATGGTATATTGGACGCGGGAGAAGATACAAACGGAAACGGTATTTTAGATGTACCCGATTACGATAAGGTTACCTGGATGGATTCCTGCCCGCTAAATTCAAGCGATGATTCCGGCCTGACGTACGCCAGTGGTTACGGGACAATCCCCGATTCCCTCAAGATAGGTTTCTGGGATAATTTTGATGAAGATGAAGATTATAGCCGGAGCGAGTGGATAAGACGTGAGGCAGCTGCCGATTATAGCATAGGTAATGATACAAACGCACCTGCGCCGGACCCTGACAATGAACTCTTGACGGGAGGTTCTTATCCTGCTATAGATTTAATGGATGTCAGTAAGTGGGATTTTAGCGATTTTTCAATCAGGGCTTATGTATGTGACCCAGATATCCCTGAGGCATCGGATCCCAATGTGGCCGGTAGGGGATGGGAAGATGTTGCTCATCTTAATTTCAGAAGAAGAAGTATGAACGAGGTATATGATAACTATGTGAGTTGTCGCGGTATGATGTATGTTGAATATCCCGAAGGTTCCGGAAACTGGGTTCCTTATCCGCCGCCGCCGCTTGGTCCGCCATATATGATTTTTCAACCTATACATTTTTTAAGACTCGGTCCGGTAGAACATAGAATAGATCCGTATCCGCCGTTTTATGACAGAGAAAAAACCTATAAATTGATTGTACGGGGGTCCAATGTTGATTCATATGTGTATTATAACAACGGAGGTTATAATCTTCCGGTTCTAAGTTGTAATGACGCTACCAGGAGCTCAGGCAGGATCGGTATTATAGGGGCATGGATGTTTTTCCCCGCATGGGATGATATAAGAATCATATCTACGAGGGGTTCCTATACCTCTACGTCGTTTAATACGGAAAGGCAGGTTGAATGGGGTACGATATCGGGCACAGTAGCCATACCGTCTACGGCGAGTCCTCTAAGCGAGATGGTATCCTTTCAGACATCTGTCGACGGAGGAGTTACTTTTGCATCACCGAGCGCAAGCGGGGCAATATCAGCGTCTCCTTCGCAGACCATACAGTACAGGGCAAATTTAAGTACGGCGAATATCAACCTAAGCGAAACACCCATATTGGAAGATGTGGTCGTTACGTATCTGAAACCGAATACGGCAAAAACCGTTTATTATAAATACCAATCCGAATAACATGCTAAGGATATTTTTTTTATTTTTATTTATTTTATTAACTTCGACCATTGCAGGTGCTGATATTATATATCTGAAAAATGGCGGAAAAGTCGAAGGTAAAATAATTAATATATCCGAAGAAGGATATGAAGTAACCGTTAAATCCGGCACCGTGTTTATTAAAAAAGAAGAAGTCGCAAGGACAGAGGAAAGACCGGTGGATGTATCCAAAACAGATAGTATTACTCAGGACACAGAAGTGACAATGAATGGTGAGTCAGAAGAAAAGGAACCCATTTCTAAAAGCCCTTATGACATTGGAATGTCCCGGCAAAATAGCCCCGATGTCGTATTTGATAACCGTAATTTTGAGATGTATTTAGCTACGTATAAAGATGAAAATAAAAAAAATGAATATTTAGGAAAATGCCTGCTGGAGGCCGAGCAGGCAGAGACAAAGGCACATGGTCAAGCCCAGGAAGAAATGGTGCAGCAAAATTTATTTCGTGCCTTAGACTTTTATAGGAAAGCCGCATTTAGTAGCGAGCCATCTATCGGTAATCCTGCCAAAGAAGCGATAGGGCGGTTAATGCAGAAACTCATTAAATCAGAAGAAGGGAAACTCGCTATTCCCAAAGGAAGGGTCTATAGAGAAATAAATGAATTATTGGCAGGTTTGACCGAAGAAGAGGCTTTAGTATATTGTAACGGCTATCTGGAAATGGGGAAAAAAGTAGAGTCCGAAGCCGATGCCTTTGATATTAATTCCCAACAGTATAAAGAAAAAATCCGCTCCGCGCTAAACTGTTATCTTATCGTATATAACTTTACCGGTACTCCTCAAATTAAAAAAGAAGTGTTGACAAGCATTAAAAGGTGTAATAAAAGACTATAGGAAATATCCATATTCTATTAGGCATATTATGGTTAATAATAATCATAGATTTATCGGGATTGATATCGGCGCAAGCTCAATAAAGTTTGCGGAGCTAAAATCCGTACGAGGCGCGCTTCAATTAAAAGAGGCGTTTGCCAGCGAATTTCAATTTGATAGCAGCACCTTAAAGACCATACAGACACAGGAAGCCATAAGGGAACTAGTAAGTTCTGCCCTAAAAAAGATAAATAGGAAAACTCAAAAGGTGTGTATCTCTATCTGGGGCCAAAGTGCTTTTGTAAGGTTTATAAAACTTCCTAAGGTTGAAAACAAAAAATTGATCAAGATGATCGGTTTTGAGGCACAGCAGCAAGTCCCCTTTCCTATCGAAGAGGTAATCTGGGATTACCAGTTATTTCCCAATCCCCATAGCCCGGAACTTGATGTACTACTCGTTGCGATCAAGAACAAAGCGGTGAATTTTCTATTAGAAAGTTTACAGCAGACTAAAATAGAAATCGAATATGTCGACGTTAACCCGTTGGCATGCTTAAACGCGGTTAATTTTTTATATCGCAATGAATCCCTTATCATAGTTGATATCGGGGCAAAAGCTACCAATATTATTATTCAAGACGGTAATAAGGTATGGACGCGTTCGATATCGCTGGGGGGAAGCGATATTACAAAATCTATTATGGTGCACTACAACCTGGATTTTAAAAAAGCGGAAGAACTGAAAAAGAAGGATGCAAAGGCGCTGCTTTCAGAAGTTGGCAAGGTAATAGACGGGTCGGAACACACAAGGGAGATGATAAGCGTAATAAGCCCTATCTTAGCCTCTATTGCAAGCGAGATATCCAATTCAATAGGTTTCTATAAGTCGCAGTTTGGCCTGTCAAAACAAATAAACAAAGTGCTTATCACGGGCGGTTCCTCGTGTATTACTAATCTTGATAAATTTTTTGAATATAATCTCGGTATTCCGACCGAAAGAGTGGATCTAAGCAAAAACGGCACGTTGTTGATAAGCGGCTCAAAAGAAATTGCTCAAACCCAGATCTATACGGCTGCAGTGGGTCTTGCCTTACGCGGCTTCAAAAATAAATCCCGCATTACTATAAATCTACTCCCTCCCGAGGAAAAAGTTTTAAAATCTTTCAAAGATAATATGCCGAAATTTGTATCATATATGACGGTTGGTATCGTCGGGATACTCCTTGCCGGAGTTCTATTTTTTAATTTGGATAAGAAAAGAGTAGCTGATTTTAAAGAATTAAATGCCAAAAATGAGGACATCAATAATTATAACAGTCAGATAAAGCAGCTTAATGCGAATGCTATAATGTTAAAGGAAAAAACAGATACATTGCTTATGCTTAAGGCGAATAGGTATTTTTGGCCCGATATCTTAGCAGCCGTAGCAACGATAATCCCCAAAGAGCTCTGGCTTACCGATCTGAAACGCGATGCCTCCACGATTATAATTGAAGGAAAGGCCGAAGGTTCTTTTATGCAGATATCTGATTTTAGAGATAAATTGGAAGATTCAAAGATATTTAAGAACGTAGAGATACTTTCCGCAAATTTTGAAAAACAAAAGACAAAACAGGACGCTGGTCAAGAAGTAAGGATTTTTGTAATAAAAATGATGTTAGAATAAACGGACAAGCTATGAAAACCGCCGATATAAAATTGATATTACGCAGGAAGCCTTCGTATCTTATTACAGTCCTTGTTGTTATGCTGCTTTTTTTGGCGGGTGCTCTATTGTGTTTAAACCGTGTTGTATCGTATGTCATTCGGGACGGAAAACTGAATTTTGTGGCGCGTTCAATAACAACGCATACATTTGATACTAACAGCCTTTCGCATCAGGAATTAGCCAATGTAAAACTTACCCTCGGTTCTGTCTCCAAAAAAACCCCTGCTATGGTAGCGGTAAAAAATAAACTGGAAGAGGCAAGGCTTATATATGAAACGATGAATAGTAACATTGCTCAGTTAAATGCCCAGTACACAGATGTGTCAACGGAGCTTGGGCTTATGCAGGTGGCTTTCCCAAATACCGAACATTTCGAGCCGCTTAATTTTAAAGATACATTTTATAAAACCCAGCAGCTTATTATAAACGAGGCAACAAAATCGGGTTTTTTTATTTCGGATAAATCTTTCGGTTTCGAGGTATATGAGACTAAACTTCCTAAAAAAGAGGAACTGGATATTCTTTATCCGCAGTTAGCATATGTAAAAGAACTGACAATGCTTATGATACGCTCTAAAATGGAATCTTTAAAGAATATTGAATTAGCGGCGCCGAGAGAAATAGAATCAAAAAATTTCAAGGACCCCCTGTTAAAGGAGTTTGAGTTTAAACTTGCAAGTGAGTGTTCTACCGCAAGCCTGATGCGTTTTTTAATAGACGTAAATAAATTAAACCCTCTTTTTATCGTTAATGATATCGCGGTTGAGAAAAAGAAAGAGAATACAAAATCAGTCTCGGCGGTATTGGACATTTCGGTTTTCGAGCCTGTCTTGAAAAATGCAAATGCCGAGTCGCAAGCTCCAATCGTAAAAACAATCGACCCGCAGCAGTTGGTAGCTTATAATGCGCTTATACAAAGGGATATTTTTAATAAGTATGAACCGCCGGAAGTGATAAAAAAAGCTGCAGAGGAAAAAAAGGCAAAAATCGAACAAAGCCTTCCCCTCTACAAAGGTTTTATTGAGCTTCCCGACGGAACATTAATTGCACAGATAAATTTACAAAATAAAACATACTTTGCTAAAGAAGGGGATACAATTTTGGATTATATCGTGGTTCGATCTATTACAAAAGAAGGTCTTGAATTGCGCAATAGTAAGGACTTGCGTAGCCAGCGGTTGCGGTATAAACAAAAAGAATAAATTTTTACATAAAATCCTTGACATAACTCTTTAATAATGATACTATTTACAAAACAAACAATACATCAAAAATTGACACGCCAAACTTCTTTTTATTATCCAATTAACATAATCATAATAGTTTTAGCCTTGGGCATTTCTTTGCCTGTTCTTTCGGCAGAAGAAACGTTCTCGGGGGAAATTATTATTTCTAAAGAGGCGCAGAATAGCCAAACAACAGGTAAAGACATAAGTCAAAAAACCGTTGCTCCTGTCAAAGAAACACAAAAAGCTCCGCCAGGGCCTCTCTACAGCATAGAAGCAAAGGATGTTCCCGCTCATGAGTCAAAAAAATCCGTTGCAGTTTTAATAGATGAGGGTAAGGAGCTCTTTAAAAAAGGCGATTATGAAGGAGCCCTGAAGAAATACCGGGAAGCCCAGACCCTCAAGCCGGATAATCCGAGAGTAGTGGCGTTAATAAAAGAAGTAAAAGAAGCCGAAATGCGCATTGCGATGTTAAAGGCAAACGCCGAGAGAGACCTTACCGAGAAAGAAAGGTTGATAGAGATTGAAGAAGCCTGGTCTACAAAACCAAGCGAGCTTAAGCCGGAAACAAGCGAAGCTTCTCAGACGACATCTTCGCTGGCCGAGATAGAAAAAAAGGCAAGTGTGATGCTAGCATCCTGTGATTTTGACAGCGCAAACATTAGGGATGTAGTCGTTTATCTTGCCGATTTAAGCGGAATTAACATTGTGTTAGATGAAACAGCCATTCCCTCATCAATGAATGTCACGGTCCATCTTAAGAATTTTACCGTTCTTGATGCATTGGAAGTAGTATTACGGGCAAAGGGTCTGACATATCGGGTCGAAGAAAATCTTATATGGATTTCCAGCCCCGATAACCTATCAAAAGAGAACCTTACTACCAGGATATATCGCCTCTCGCACGGATTGGCAAGCCTTACTACGTTTACTACCTTCGATACGGTAACGACCTCCGCTCCGATTAAAGTAAATGAAGTAGGTGTTGCAACAACGCCTCTTATGAGCACAACTACAACCACGTCTACTCAGGATGGGTCTACTACCGCCGCGGTTACTAGTTTAATGCCGCCGGTAACAATGATGCCGACGCTTGAAGGAGTGAAGGTAGGAGGTTCCGGTGGCGTATCGGGCCAGGTGACCATCACTATAAAGGAGATTTTATTAAGTTGTGTGACGTGGCCGGAAGGTTCAAAGATATTTCTCGACAACAGAACCTCAACGCTCATTGTAAGAAATACCCCCTCAAACCATTCGATTATAGAAAAAATTTTGTATGAGTTGGATGTTACTCCCATGCAAATTATGATTGAGGCAAAATTTGTAGAAATATACGTAACAGATTTAAAAAACCTGGGAATAAACTGGACCCCGCAGGTAACGGTGAGCGGGGCCGCGCGGCCGACTACAGCGCCGTTTGAACGTTCAACCACGGGAGGAGATTATTTACCGCTCAGCAAACCAAGCGAAGACTTTCCTCCTGACCCGGGTGCAGGTTTTAAATATGCCGATACAAGCGATTTTACCTTCGGGATGCTTGATTTTACCGAATTTCAGGCTGTAATGGCTGCTATAGAAAGTGATTCAAGAAATAATCTACTCTCCGCGCCCAAGGTTACCACTATTAACGGACAGGAAGCAGTCATTAAAGTAGTCAGAGAATATATATATCCCACTAAGTATACTACTACCGCGGCAGAATATAATGCTGCAGGGGTCAAGGTAAAAGACGCAGTCTCTACACCCGAAGATTTTAAAACAAGAGACGTAGGCATTATACTGAGGGTTACCCCCGCGGTGGGCAAGGATAAAAAATCAATCAATCTTACCCTTACCCCGGAGGTCAGCGAATTAGGTGAATGGAAAAATTATGGTACCACAACCACACCCTATGAACAGCCCCTTTTTGATTCAAGAAGGTGTACCACAAGCCTTGTGGTAGATAACGGTGATACCATTGTTATGGGAGGGCTTATAAAGGAGGCGCAAACAAAAACAAAAAATAAAGTTCCTCTTCTGGGAGACATCCCGCTTTTGGGCACCATGCTCTTTAGCAGATCATACGACCAGAAACAGAAGAAAAACCTCTTGATCTTTGTTACTGCCCATATCTTACCGCCAAAAGAAAAATTATGATATGCATCAGGGTTTTAGGCATGAATATTTAGGTTACCAGGTCCCTTGTCGATAACGCTCTTACATATATATCGTACACAACCCCATTCAGAAGTTACTAAGGTAATGAGATTTATTCTATAATCCTTTCTGAATTCTAAAAATTAAACCCTTAGCGCATTCAAATGAATAGAAAAAGATTGTTTATTATAGACGGAAATTCGTTCTGCTATAGGGCATATTTTGCCATAAAGAATCTTTCAAATTCAAAAGGCCGTCCCACAAACGCAATATACGGTTTTGTGACTATGCTCAATAAAATTATCGAAACTGAAAAACCCGACTATGTGGCGGTTGCGTTTGATTTGAAAGGGCCGACCTTCAGGCATGCTATGTATGATGACTATAAAATTCACAGAAAACCTATGCCTGATGAACTCGTTTCACAACTGAATCCCATAAAGGATATCCTGCGCGCCTACAACATAAAGATATTTGAAAAGGAGGGATTTGAGGCGGATGATATTTTGGCGACCATTGTAAAGAAATTAACCCGCGAACCGCTGGAAATATTTATTATTACCGGAGATAAGGATATGCTCCAGCTCGTAGATGAGCACATAAAGGTTTATAATACATATAAAGAAGGTTTGATTTTTGATGCTGAGGCCGTTAAAGAGAACTTCGGCGTAGAGCCTAAGGGTATCGTTGACCTCATTGCGCTCATGGGGGATTCCTCAGACAATATACCGGGCGTACCGGGAATAGGGCACAAAACAGCCCTCAGTCTTTTAAAGGATTTCGGAAGCCTTGATACACTACTTACCAACATCGGGAAAATTAAGAGCGAAAAACTTAAATCTCTCATAGAACGCAATAAAGATAAGGCCTTGCTCAGCAGAACACTTGCCATCACCAAATGCGATGTGCCGCTTGATATTACATTGGAAGATATGAAGCGCACAGAACCAGAGAGAGAAAGCCTGTTTGAATTATTCAAAGAGTTTGAGTTTAAAAGTCTGAGTAAAGAGTTCGCCCCGTCCCACCAGACCCAGGAAGATCTGGACTACCGGCTCATCTTGACAAAGAGGGATTTCGAGGATTTCTTGAAGAAATTAAAAGAAAAAGAAATTTTTGCTTTTGACTTTGAGACGACGAGTACGGATCCCATACAGGCAGAAGTTGTGGGGGTATCATTTTCATTTAAGATGAAACAGGCATATTATATTGCTCTCTATAATAAGGGGAAATATCTTTTAGAACCGAAATATGTATTTGCGTCTCTCAAAAACATATTTGAAGATGTTCGCTACAAAAAAATAGGCCAAAATATTAAATATGAGAAGATAATTTTAAGAAACCTCGGGATAGACCTTCGGGGAATTTCTTTCGATACCATGGTTGCTTCATATTTGATAAACCCGTCCAAACCCAACCATAATCTTGATGATATTGCGATAGAATATTTAAATGTCAAGATTACTTCTATAGAAGAACTTGTGGGTAAGGGCAAAGGTCAACTCAGCATGGCAGACGTTGATTTAGAAAAGATTTACAAGTATGGCTGTCAGGATTCCGATGTAACATTTAGGCTGAGCAAACTGCTCGGGGAACGCCTGAAACAATATGAAATGGAGGACTTATTCCGCAATATCGAACTTCCGCTTATCGATGTCCTTGCCGATATGGAGTTGGCCGGGGTGAAGCTGGATACAAAGTTACTTAATAAGTTATCTCTTAAGATGGAAGAGACGCTCACCTGTGTAACGCGCACCATTTATAAAATGGCAGATGCTACCTTCAATATAAATTCTCCAAAACAGTTGTCCGAGATTCTTTTTGAGAAGTTGAAATTACCCGTCATTAAGAAAACAAAAACAGGGTATTCTACGGACGTGGAAGTCCTTGAGGAACTTTCAAAAACTCATCCTATTGCGAAAGTACTCTCGGAATACAGGGAACTCTCAAAACTTAAATCTACCTATGTTGATGCCCTCCCCGAACTTATTAATTCAAAAACAGAGAAAGTCCATACCTCATTTAATCAGACAGTTGCCCAGACAGGAAGACTTTCAAGTTCAAACCCCAATCTACAGAATATCCCCATCAAAACCGAAGAAGGAAGAAAAATTAGGGCTGCTTTTATACCGGCGAGCAAATCCAATCTATTAATTTCGGCAGATTATTCTCAGATAGAACTGAGAATTTTAGCGCATTTGAGTACTGATGAGGTATTGATAGATGCATTTAAAAGAGAGGTGGACATTCATGCTTATACGGCGAGTCTCATATTTGGCGTAGGGGAAAAAGAGATTACTCAAGAGATGCGAGACACGGCAAAGACGGTTAATTTCGGCATAGTATACGGAATGAGTCCGTATGGTCTTTCAAAGGACCTCGGTATAGAGCCTCAAAAAGCAAAAGAATTTATAGATGCGTATTTTAATAGATACCCCAAGGTAAAGCTATATATGGATCAGGAAATTGAACTTGCCAGAAAATGTGGCTTTGTTAAAACGATCTTTAATAGAAGGCGTTATATTCCCGATATTACAAATACCAATATGCAAGTTCGGCAATTTGCTGAGCGTACCGCAGTCAATACACCCATTCAGGGCTCTGCCGCTGATCTTATTAAGCTTGCCATGATAGAAATACATAATATATTTCAAAGTAAGAAGCTAAAATGTAAGATGATTTTACAGGTGCACGATGAATTAGTATTTGATTGTGCCAAGGAAGATGAACCAAAGGCCGCGGGTATTATAAAAGAGATCATGGAACATGTAATTACCCTAAGCGTTCCCATTAAAGTTTCGATAAAATCGGGTCTTAATTGGCTGGAGGCCTGAGTAGGGACATACACTACATATAAGGAGATGTATATGAAAAAGGCTCTAAAAGTATTATTCTGCTCCAGCGAAGTACTGCCTTTTGTGAAAACGGGAGGGCTGGCTGACGTATCGGGCTCTCTGCCTTTAGCGCTTGAGAAGTTGGGAGTGGATGTAAGAATTGTAATGCCCAAGTATAAAGGAATAGATAAAACAATTGCTACGCTTGGAAAAGATATAAAAGTATATTTCGTAGAAAATGATGCCTATTTTGCAAGAGACGGTTTATACGGTATAAAAAATGTTGATTTCCCGGATAATCTTGATAGGTTTTCTTTCTTTTCAAAAAAGATATTGGAGCTTCTTAAGGAAATTAATTTTAAACCCGATGTCATACATGCCAATGACTGGCAGTGTGCATTAATCCCCGCATATCTGAGACTTATGTATAATCATGACGAGTTTTATAAAGATATAAAGACGGTATTTACCATACATAATCTAGCATATCAGGGGCTTTTTCCGAGGGAGCAATATCCTAAGCTCGGTATAGATCGGAGTTTTTTTACTATCAACGGATTTGAGTTTTACGATAAGGTAAATCTCATGAAAGGGGCAATTATATTTTCAGATGTCACTACTACCGTAAGCCCTACCTATGCGAAAGAGATACAGACCGATGAATACGGTTGTGGTCTGCATGGGCTACTAGCCGAACGCTCTAAAAACCTCTACGGCATATTGAACGGGCTTGATTATAACCAGTGGAATCCCGCAAAAGATAAGTTTATTCCCAAGAAATATTCCTTTTCAACGCTTGAAGATAAATATATTAATAAAAGAGCGCTTCAGAAAGAAGTAGGCTTAGAGGTTGCTCGTAGAGTTCCCCTTTTTGGTCTTATCTCAAGATTGGTCGATCAAAAAGGGCTGGATATCTTAACGGGATGTCTTGATGAACTCTTACAGAGACCGTTACAGCTCGTTCTTCTTGGTACGGGAGAACCGAAATATCACCAGTTATTTGGGGCCGCGCAAAAAAGTTATCCGCATAAAATCAATGCTACGCTAGGGTATGACGCATCATTAGCACAAAAGATATATGCATCAAGCGATATCTTTCTTATGCCTTCAAAATTTGAACCATGCGGACTCGGACAGATTATAAGCCTACGCTACGGAACCGTTCCCTTGGTTCGTAAAACAGGGGGCCTTGCCGATACGATAATTGATATCTCCGAAAATCCAAAAGAAGGGACCGGTTTTGTATTTAGCGAGTATTCCTCAAAACAGTTGCTAGCTACGATTGATAAGGCGCTTGAGCTCTATAAAGATAAGACATTGTGGAAATCAATGATTCAGAGCGGGATGAAGGCTGATTTTTCATGGAAGAGTTCGGCAAAAAAATATGTAGCACTTTACCAGAGCATAATTTCCAAAAATGCCACTGCTACTATTTCATCACGCCTAACTAGCTGAGGATTTTTTTGAAAATAATAGGGGTAACCGGCAGCATAGGAACAGGTAAAAGTACCGTCAGTGATTTTTTTAAAAAATTAGGGGCGTACGTTATAGACCTTGACGAAATAGTCCATGAGCTTCTAAGAAAAAATACGTATCTATGCGCCCAGATTAAAAACCATTTTGGCAATTCTATTGTGGATGAAAAGGGAGCAATGCACAGGAAAAAATTAGGGAAAAAAGTTTTTGAAAATAAAGATAAGCTCAATCTCTTATGTGGTATTATACATCCGGAGGTTCTTAAAGTCCTAAAACAAAGATTGGACGAGATTGGGTTGAAAGCTTATGATGCCTGTATTGTGATTGATGCCCCCCTTTTAATAGAGGCACATTTATTGGATCTGGTAGATACGGTTGTTGTGGTCAAGGCAGATGAGGTACTGCAGATTGGAAGGTGTAAAAGAAAATTCGGTTTTTCTAAAGAAGACGTGGTTAAAAGAATGCGCGCGCAGATGAGCCTTGATGAAAAAATGAGATTTGCCGACTTTATCATAGATAATAATTCAGGAAAAACGAATACGTTTATGCAGGTTAAACAAATATTTAATCTTATAAACAAGCCGCATAGATAACCTATAGTATAATAAGGAGGATATATGGATACGGTGAATCTCAACATAGATGATTTAAAAAACAAAAAGATTTCAGAGTTAAATAAAATAGCGAAATCATTAGAGATAAATGATATAACCAGCATCACGAAGCAAGATCTGATATTTAAGATATTGCAAGGCCAGGCACAGAAAAACGGCCTTATCTTCGGGGAAGGCGTACTTGAAACACTTCAGGATGGTTTTGGTTTTTTAAGAAGCCCAAACTACAATTATCTTCCGTGTCCCGATGATATCTATGTATCGCCAAGTCAAATAAGAAAGTTTGATTTACGGACAGGAGATATTGTAAGCGGTCAAATTAGACCGCCTAAAGAGGGAGAAAGATATTTTGCGCTCCTTAAGGTTGAAGCGGTAAATTATGAAAATCCCGAGAATATAAAAGAAAAGGTATTATTTGATAATTTGACGCCGCTGTATCCGCATGAAAGATTTATTCTTGAAACGGAGCAAAAGGAAGTTTCTACAAGAATTATAGACCTGCTTACTCCGCTGGGGAAAGGCCAGCGCGGCCTTATCGTAGCCCCGCCTTATAGCGGTAAGACCATCCTCTTGCAGAAAATAGCAAATAGTATTACTAAGAATCACCCCGAGGTAATACTCATAATCCTTTTAATAGATGAACGGCCTGAAGAGGTGACCGATATGCAGCGTTCGGTCAAGGCAGAGGTTATAAGTTCCACATTTGATGAACCTCCCGAGCGGCATGTGCAGGTTGCTGAAATTGTGCTTGAAAAAGCAAAGAGACTTGTGGAACATAAAAAAGATGTGGTAATATTATTAGACAGTATGACAAGGCTTGCCCGGGCGCATAATGCGGTCATGCCGCATAGCGGCAAAATTCTCTCCGGAGGCATGGATTCGAATGCCCTCCAGAAACCAAAGCGTTTTTTTGGAGCCGCCAGAGACGTCGAAGAAGGCGGAAGCCTTACTATCATTGCCACTGCCCTTATTGAGACGGGTAGCAGGATGGATGATGTTATTTTTGAAGAGTTTAAAGGTACGGGCAATATGGAACTGACGCTTGATAGAAATTTATTTCAAAAGCGAATTTATCCGGCAATTGACATAAAGCGTTCTAATACAAGGAAGGAAGAACTTTTGTTGGACCCGGAAGAGCTTAAGAGGATTTGGATTTTAAGAAAGGCATTAAATGAACTTAATTCGGACGGATCTATGGAATTATTGATAACGAAACTTGCCAAGGTAAAGACAAATGCCGAATTTCTCATGAGCCTGAATCAGATTAAGCTTGATGACGATTAAAACGATAAACTAATTAAGAGGAGGTGAATAAAATTGCGAGATAAGATACATCCGGAATATAAAATTACTACGGTAACATGCGTATGCGGAGAGGTAATCCATACGCGTTCTACCAAACAGAACATAAGAGTAGACATCTGCTCCAAGTGCCATCCTTTTTTCACGGGCAAACAGAAACTTGTTGACTCGGCCGGTAGAATTGAAAAATTCAAGAGAAGGTATAAGGTAAAATAATCCCATAGGGTGCCTCCTTTAACAGTTTTATTTTTTAGTCATGAACATAAGGAGTATACAGGTAAGAGATAAAAAGTAATATGTTTGAGAAACTCTCTACTATTGAAGCGCGGTCCATTGAACTGGAAAAAGAGATGGGCAGGTCCGAGGTAATCAAGGATACTATCCGTTACTCAAAACTTGCCAAAGAACTCTCTGATATCCGGGGACTTGTCTTAAGTTACAGGCAGTATAAAAAACTCTCTCAGGAAGCAAAGAACATAGAAGAGTTGCTTTTAAAAAAGCATGATGATGAATTTACCGTGCTTCTTAAGGAAGAATTTTCTGATATACAAAAAAAACTTCTGTCTACGCAAAAAGAACTCGAAGACTCACTCATAGGGGAAGACCCCCAGGAGAATGCAGATATCATTATTGAAATCCGCGCCGGTACCGGCGGAGCCGAGGCAAGTCTTTTTGCGGCGGATCTCTTTAGGATCTACTCAAAATACGCTGCAGGGAAAGGCTATAAACTTGAAGTCTTGAATACATCGTTTACCGAAACAAAAGGTTTCAGGGAAATTATTTTTTCGGTAAAAGGGAAAGGCGCGTATAAACGGTTTAAATTTGAAAGCGGCGTGCATAGAGTCCAGAGAGTTCCCGTGACCGAGGCATCGGGAAGGATTCATACTTCTACCGTTACGGTTGCGGTTTTATCTGAACCGAAAGAGATAGAACTTGAAATAAACCAAAAAGATTTAAAAATAGATGTCTATAGGGCATCGGGTCACGGAGGCCAGGGTGTTAATACGACTGACTCTGCGGTGAGAATTACCCATCTACCTACGGGTATAGTAGTTACCTGTCAGGACGAGAGGTCTCAGCTTAAAAATAAAAACAGAGCGATGAGGGTTTTGAGGGCGAGGTTTTTGGATGCTATGAAGTACGAGCAGGACAGCAAAATAACAAGCGATAGAAGGTCTCAGATAGGCAGCGGAGAAAGAAGCGAAAAGATCAGAACATACAATTTTCCCGATAGGCGTATTACGGACCATCGCATAGGGCTTACCTTGTATAAATTTGATAATATTATGGAAGGTGAGCTTGATGAGTTTTTTGATGCATTACTTGCGAACGAAAAAAGCATGAAGTTTAGTAACAATGTAGATGCTAAAGATAAATGAAATAGTATATAAAATAAAAACACTATTGTAGAATAAAAAGATGTTGTTAGCCGATACGCATACTATAGTAAATGTACTAAGATTCGCAGAAACGCGCTTAAGAAGCTCCGGTATCATATCTGCAAGGAATGATGCCGAGAAATTACTTTTGTATCTGTTAGGTATCGAGAGGGCCAAGATATTTGAATATGAAGAACTTAAAGATACCGTGGTGCGCGAATACCTTCGTCTGTTAGAACAACGTGCCAGACGGACGCCTCTTCAATACCTTATAGGTAGTTGTTCTTTTATGGGAATAGAACTAAAGGTACGAGAAGGGGTATTCATACCGCGGCCCGAAACGGAGATTCTTACAAATGAAATTTTGGAATTATTAAAAGGCCTACCGTGCCCGCATATTGCGGATATCGGTACGGGTACCGGAAACATAGCAATAAGTTTGACAAAATTTTTACAAAATTGTAGAATACTCGCCATTGATAATTCGGAGGCAGCTATAGCGCTTGCTCAAGAAAATGCCCTGATGCATCAGGTAGATGGGCTCATACGGTTTGAGCTTGCGGATATTACGGGTGATAGCGGCGGTTATATGCAAGAAAAATTCAATGTTATTATTTCAAATCCGCCCTATATAGAACGAGCCGTAATAGAAACGCTCCAGCCGGAAATAAGACATGAGCCCTCTAGCAGCCTGGATGGCGGTCTTGACGGACTCCTATTTTACAGGACAATTGCAAAAAAAGCAGAGTCCTTATTAAGCGGTAATGGTATAGTAGCCTTTGAAATCGGATTTTCACAGGCACAGGCAGTTTCCGCTATTTTAAAACGGAATAGTTTTAATTGCGTGCACGTTATACAGGATTTAAACGGACTGGATCGGGTAATAATTGCACAAAGGGAATAATACTATATGGAAAAATTTGTAATTGAGGGCGGAAAGAAACTTACGGGGACCGTTACCGTAAGCGGCGCAAAAAATGCTGCCCTTCCTATACTTGCGGCAACGCTTTTAAGCGACGAACCCTCGGTAGTAAAAAATGTTCCGAATTTAAGAGATATCAACACAATGATAAAAATACTGCGCAACCTCGGAGTGAAAGTGTCAGCCGGCGATGGCATAATAAGGGTCGAGCCGAAAGGGTATGCCCAGTGCGTAGCGCCTTATAAATTGGTAAGTACCATGAGGGCATCCATATGTGTTATGGGGCCCTTGCTCGCCAAAAAAGGCTTTGCCCAGGTTTCTCTTCCCGGCGGTTGCGTCATAGGGCCGAGGCCCATTGATTTGCATATCAAAGGGATAAAGGCGCTTGGCGCGCATGTGACAATAGAGGGCGGATATGTGCATGCAAAAGCGAAGAGGCTTTCCGGAACTACCATATATTTGGGTGGTTCGTTCGGTTCGTCGGTTCTTGCGACGGCAAATGTAATGATGGCAGCTACCTTGGCGCGCGGTATAACCATTATTGAAAATGCTTCCTGCGAACCTGAAATCGTTGACCTGGCGGATATGCTCGTCAAGATGGGTGCTAAGATAAAAGGTCAAAAAACCCATATTATCGAAATCGAGGGAGTAAAGAAACTTTCCGGAGCCGAACATACCATTATCCCTGACCGTATTGAGGCGGGTACGTTTATGGTTGCCGCGGCTATGACAAACGGAGATATAGAAATAAGAAATGCAAAACCCGAGCACCTTGGCGCGGTGATAGATAAATTGACTGAGGCGGGGGCAAAAATACGTATACAGGACGGGAAAATCAAAGTACTCGGCAGGAACAGGCTTAAACCGATTAATGTTACCACCCATCCGTTTCCCGGTTTTCCGACGGATATGCAGGCGCAGCTTATGGCAGCCATGTGTGTCACTGAAGGGATAAGTGTCATTACCGAAAAGGTATATCCCGAACGATTTATTCATATAAGCGAGCTGAACCGTATGGGCGCGCAGGTTATGCTTGAGGGCTCAAGTGCTATTGTAAGAGGTATCCCGCGCTTAAGCGGGGCACCCGTGATGGCGTCTGATTTAAGGGCCTCTGCCGCCCTCGTACTCGCCGGTCTTGTTGCAAGAGGCAGAACTGATGTATTGAGAATTTATCACATAGACAGGGGTTATGAAAAAATAGAAGAGAAATTTCGTTCATTAGGAGCAGAAATTCGTCGAGAAAAGGAGGAATAAGCGCATGGTAGTAATACGGTTAAAGAGACTTGGGACCAAAAAAAAGCCGCACTCAAGGATCGTGGTTATGGACAGGCGTAGTTCAAGGGACGGAAAATCTCTGGAACAACTCGGGTTCTATGACCCTTCCAAAAACCCCCCGGCTATAAAAATCAACAAAGAGAGAGCGCAACATTGGTTAAAAGTGGGAGCCCAGCCTTCTGAGACAATTCGTAGTCTTTTTAAAAAAGAAGGTATTATTTAGAACGTATCTATAGCGGAGGTTTTATTGCTTCTGGTAGATATCCTGACTATTTTCCCTAATATGTTCACGGGAGTTCTTAGTGAATCCATATTAAAAAGGGCTATACAAGCGGGGATTTTGAAAGTACGGGTGCATAATATAAGGGATTATTCAAAAGACAAGCATCACAAGGTGGATGATAAACCTTTTGGAGGCGGACCCGGGATGGTTATGCAGATACAGCCGATATGCGATGCGCTTGAGGGGATAGCTAAAGGCGCCTCCCGCCGCACCCGGATACAAAGTAGAATCGTGCTTTTAAGCCCCCAAGGACGAGTGCTTACGCATAAACTTGTAAAACGGTTTGCAAAAGAGAAACACCTTGTGTTATTATGTGGTCATTATGAAGGTATCGATGAAAGGGTAAGAAAATATCTAGTGACGGATGAAATTTCAATAGGTGATTATGTGTTGACCGGCGGAGAACTTCCGGCGATGGTTTTTATCGATGCAATCACCCGATTTTTACCGGGGGCACTCGGGGATAAGGATTCTGTAAAAGTTGAATCATTTTCCCAGAATCTTCTGGAGTACCCCCACTATACAAGACCCGCAGATTTTAGGGGAATGAAAGTACCGCAGGTCCTCACGAGCGGTGACCATAAAGCAATAGAGGCATGGCGCGAAAAAGAAGCGAAAAAAAGGACATTATTAAAAAGGCCGGATCTTATTAGGGCAAGTAGTCATTGAGCAATGAAAGGAGAAAAATAATATGATAAGCAAGATGGAACTTATAGAAAAGGGATTTTTGAAGGATAAAATCCAGGAGTTTAATATAGGAGATACCATAAGGGTACATGTAAAGATTGTTGAAGAGGAGAAGGTAAGGATTCAGCCTTTTGAAGGAATAGTTATAAGAAAAAGAGGCTCCGGTACCCGTGCGAGCTTCACGGTAAGAAGGATTTCCTATGGTGAAGGAATCGAAAGGGTGTTTCCGCTTCACTCGCCTAATATAGACAAAATTGAAGTCATTAAAGAAGGCAAGGTCAGACGTGCCAAACTGTACTACCTGAGAAAAAAGATAGGTAAAGGCACAAAGGTTGACGAACGAAAGAATTTTCATGAGAAAGGCACCCCGGCGGCGGCAGCGGAAACACAGGAGCCGTCTCAAGAACCGCCTGAGGATTCAAAGCAGGCATAACAATAATCTGTAAGAAAAATTAAAAGATATCCGAGGATTGAGAAAAAAAAGGGTTTTAAAAAAGAAGTCCGCACGCTACAAAATCCGCCTTCAAAAACTCAATACCTTTGAACTTTCCATATCCGGGGGTACGTATCCTATAGCCGGCGTTGATGAAGCCGGGCGCGGCCCCCTTGCAGGCCCGGTGGTAGCAAGCGCCGTTATCCTCACAAAAAGAAAATTCAAAAACCGAATTGACGATTCAAAGGTTTTAAGCCCCGAGGAAAGACTTGCCGCATTTAGGGAAATAAAAAAGAACGGCATTATCGGCGTAGGAATAGTTAACAATAAGATAATAGATAAGGTGAATATATTCCAGGCTACACGGCTTGCCATGAAAAAGGCTGTCGGTTCCCTTAAAATAAAGCCGCACCTCCTGCTTATAGACGGAAGAATGAAACTAAGCGACATGCCGCTACAGGTAAAAGACGTTATTAAAGGAGATGCCAAGTGCCTGTCAATCTCCTGCGCTTCTATTATAGCAAAGGTAACGCGGGACAAAATTATGGAAAAATATCACCGGAAATTTCCTTCCTACGGTTTTAACAATAATAAAGGGTATCCTACAAAGTTCCATCGCAAAGCGCTCCTTGAAGCCGGGCCTTGTTCGATACACAGGATGAGCTTTACGCTGCATCACTAACCTAAACTTACCCTTGGCTAACCATAAGCGTCTTATCGGAAAAGCAGCTGAACATCTTGCCGTTGATTTTCTTAAAAAAAACGGTTATACGGTACTTACGCAGAACTATGCTACCAAGTTCGGAGAGTTGGACATAATTGCAAGACATGGGGAATATTTTTGTTTCGTTGAGGTGCGCTCAAGAAGCCAGCTTGATTTTGGATTTCCGCAGGAGTCATTAACCGCAAAAAAGAAGCAGCACCTTAAACTTGCCGCTTTGGACTTCGTAAAGAAAAAGAACCTGGCGGACGCATACCTTAGATTTGATATGGTATGCATCCTGTTTGATAAAGACCAACATGTTGAATCCATAACATTAGAACATGATATCATATCATAACATTGACATAAAAAGCCTTACCCTAGAAGAGTTAGAAAATTTTTTAACTGATTTGGGTGAAAAAAAATACCGTGCAGTTCAAATCTTTGACTATCTCTATAAGAAAGGCCTGTATAGCTTTTCTCATATGATGCGCTTACCTAAGGCGACAAGAGAGATCTTGAAGAGTAAATGCCATATTTATAAAGCCAGGATCATAGAGAAAAAAAATGCGAGGGAGGATACAACAGAAAAATACCTCATACGCCTTGAGGATAATAATCTGATAGAGACGGTCTTGATTAGGCAGGCCCCTAGGCGAAATACGCTTTGCGTATCGACCCAGGTAGGATGCCGCTACCGATGTAGTTTCTGTGCGAGCGGGTTAGGAGGTTTTGTAAGGGACCTGCGGGTTTCTGAAATAACCGAACAACTTCTGCTCATCATTAAGAGCCTGAGTGCTGACTCTATCCACAACGTAGTTTTTATGGGGATGGGCGAACCTCTTGATAACCTTCCAAACGTCATCAGATCGATTAAAATAATAAATTCAAAACATGCCTTCACTATAGGAATGAGAAAAATTACCGTATCTACCTGCGGTTTGGCTGACAAGATAAAAGAACTTATAGGTTCAGCTATAACGCCCGAGCTCTCCATATCTCTCCATGCACCCGATGATGACACAAGAGATATGCTTATGGGTATAAACAAAAAATTCAACATAAAGGCATTGATTGCTGCGGCAAGGGAATACACCACGAAAACAAAAAGGTTAGTTACCTTTGAGTATATCCTCATAAAGAATGTTAACGATTCGCCGCTACAAGCACAAAAACTCTCCCTGCTTTTAAAGAACGTGCCATGCAAGGTAAATTTTATTGTGTATAATGAGGTTAAACCCCTGCCCTATGAAAGACCGACTGCTCTAGTATTACGTAATTTTTGTGCCGTACTTAAGAAAAACAATACCCCGTTTACCGTAAGGGCCTCACGAGGCGAAGCAGTAGATGCGGCATGCGGACAACTGAGGTTAAGGCAGGGGCAAAAAAATGTATGACTTTATCGTAGTCGGAGGCGGTGCGGCCGGTATGATGGCGGCAGGAATTGCCGCACGCACAGGCAAAAAAGTTTTGCTGCTGGAGAGACACAATAAGCTCGGCATCAAACTTTCTATCTCAGGAAAGGGAAGATGCAATATTACCAATTCGGGCGATATCTCCGATTTTATGAACCATTACGGAGCAAACGGCAGGTTTCTCTACAATGCCTTCCATCAATTTTTCAATGAAGACCTAATTAATTTTTTTAAAGAAATCGGCGTAAACACTAAAGTAGAAAGAGGGGGAAGGGTTTTTCCCCTGTCCGACGATGCGGATATGGTAGTGGATGCCCTTAAGAGATTTTTGCTGCATAATAAAGTAGAAATTCTCTTTCATAAAAGGGTTAAACAAATTCTGCTGGAAAAAACCGGCGTAAGAGGGGTCAGGACGTTTGATTTAGAAACGTTTTACGGCGATTCGGTATTGGTTGCAACGGGAGGACTGTCTTATCCGCATACGGGTTCAACGGGAGACGGATATGAGCTGCTGAAAGCCGTAGGCCATAGAATCCTGAAGTTGCTTCCTTCCCTGGTCGGCCTTGAAACGAACGAATCGTATGTAAAAGATTTACAGGGCTTAAGCCTTAAAAATATAAACGCAAGCCTGCTTGTTAACGGAAAACGTATCAAAAGTTTGTTCGGAGAAATGGTTTTTACTCATTTTGGCTTATCGGGACCCGTTATTCTTTCCTTAAGCAGAGACGCGGCAGGGCATCTTGCTGATACCCAAAGCGACGTGGAAGTTTCTTTGCACCTAAAACCCGCATTGGACGTGGGAACGCTTAATAACAGATTGTTAAGGGAGATTAATGGTTCCGGATCGCGACACTACGGCAATCTGCTAAGAGAGCTTCTCCCCAAAAAACTTATCCCGATTTTTATTATGCTTTCAAAAATTGCACCTGACAAAAAATCAAATCAGATTACCCAGACAGAAAGGAAAAGGATAATCGCCCTGCTTGAGGATTTAAGGTTTACCATTAAAAAAACCCGGCCCATCGAGGAAGCAATCGTAACGCAGGGAGGGGCGGATGTCTCACAGGTAAATCCAAAAACAATGGAATCTAAACTCGTCCGTAGCCTCTATATAGCCGGAGAGGTGCTCGATATAGACGGTTTGACGGGCGGCTACAATCTTCAGGCGGCATTTTCAACCGGCTATGCGGCAGGCATATCCGCCGGTGCATAACGCTGAGCCGGGTGCGTGTTAGATTCCGGTTGATTTGTCCGCATAAGTATGTTAAAAATAAATTAGTATGAGCACACTTTTTTATATCTTAATCAGCACGCTTATCATAAGCCTTATCTCGCTTGTAGGGGTGCTGAGCTTTATTATCAACGAAAAAATCCTTAATAAGAGCCTCTTTTTCATTGTTGCGTTTACCGCCGGGGCCCTTTTGGGAAGCGCATTTTTGCATCTTATCCCCGAAGCGCTTGAAAAGGGCAGCTCGTCAAGCGTTTTTTTAAGCGTCCTTTTTGGTTTTCTTGCTTTTTTTGTGCTTGAAAAATTTCTCTACTGGAGACACTGTCACGAAGGCGTCTGCGGTATACATACGTTTACCTATCTTAATCTTGTCGGAGATTCGGTTCATAATCTGATTGATGGTATGGTGGTGGCGGCGAGTTTTATCGTGTCCGTAAAAGTAGGCATGATAACTACGCTCGCGGTGATTCTGCATGAGATACCGCAGGAACTCGGCGATTTTGGCGTACTTATCTACGGCGGTTTTACGAAGAAAAAGGCGCTCCTGTTTAATTTTATTACTGCGCTCACCTCATTTGTCGGTGCTTTCTTGGGGTATCTACTCTCCAGTAAAATTGAAAATTTTTCGTTTCTATTACTCGCCTTAACGAGCGGCGGTTTTATCTATATATCAAGCACTGATTTAGTGCCCGAGATTCACAAAGAAACCAACCTCAAAAAATCTAGCCTTGCGATTATAGCATTCCTTTTGGGTGTTATATTTATGTGGGGCGCACGACAAATCGGCCGCTAAAAACGTTTAACGCTACTATTGAGCGCATATGATTATCGTTTAAAACATTTTTTCAGGGACTGGCGCTGGGTTATCGCGTATGTGTGCGTTATTTATGTTACTCTGCCCATTATGCCGCCGGTAATGAATTATGCCGCCACGTTTTTAGGAAAAGTTTTTACATTCATACCTCTTATATTACTTTTACTATCCGGAGCTCTTTTGTTATATTACCTCGTCTTTTTCCTTCGCTTAAGAAACGTTCTCTTGTACGGTTACTGTGCAGCAATTTTTTTAATCGCGCTTATTATACTTATCAACATCAAGTTGACCGTAGAACGTATTCATATTTTTGAATATGGCATATTGCCATTTCTCATAAAACCCTCTTTGATACGCCGAAACGCCCGAGGACCTCAGCACATAAAGGTATTTTTGATCGGACTAGGCATAGGCATTATCGATGAGCTTATCCAGCTTATGTTGCCCAATAGGTTTTTCGCCGTATCCGACATCATGATTAACGGTATTTCGGTTTTATTGGGCGTGTTCATTGTAGGGATTTTAGACAGGGCTAGGTCAATCAAGGTAAGGATATCCTAGGAGTTAGTATTTTCCCTCGTATATAATTCACTTGACAGTTCGCCCGTCTTGGAATAAACTAACACGATGCAATAGCAGCAAGACATAGAATTTTTAAACTGTAAGGCTTAAAAATACTACGCCTTACGTTTTTTTATCCCCCTTCGCAGAAGACCACGTGCATGCACGCGGATGAATGCGAAGAAAAAACTGCTTCGGGGGATGTCACTAAATGGGCAAGCTGTTCACAAAGTAGGGGGATAACCCCTACGAGTATGCAGAAATTATCGAAGAGAATTTCTGCATATCT
>JAZDNB010000026.1:0-2639 GCA_043800345.1 Candidatus Omnitrophota bacterium | reverse complement strand
CGAGTTCGACATCGAACAAGGCCCTAAAGGCGAACAGGCTACGAATGTAGTCAAGCTATAATCTTGAACTTAAAACAGGGCCCGGCATCTTTTTTAGATCCGGGCCATGTTTATAGCCCGTGAGATAAAAGGAGGATATGTTGGCGAGAGATAATTATTCATATAAAAAGTATCAGAGAGAATTGGCAAAGAAAAAGAAAAAAGAAGAAAAGAAACAAAGTAAACTGGAAAGAAAAGCGATGGAGGCTACGCCTAAGGGAGTTAAGGGAGTCGGGGACGTTCCCTAAAGTACCAGGCTATAGATAAGTAAGTATTTAGAAAATAAGGAATTGCAAGATAGGTTTTTATAAAGGGCGTCCCTTTGGGGAACGTCCCCACGGGACAGGGATTCAATTTTTTATTTTATTAGGGCGCGGAATAGACATCGTACCCCCCTGGGGCCAAATAAGCAAGCCTTTTGTTAAGTAAGGCATCAAGGTCAACCGGAGG
The DNA here is from genome assembly GCA_043800345.1 of Candidatus Omnitrophota bacterium. Classification (GTDB taxonomy): domain Bacteria; phylum Omnitrophota; class Gorgyraeia; order VGKN01; family VGKN01; genus JAZDNB01. Next base: position 2,150 of record JAZDNB010000026.1, on the reverse strand, counting down.
CAGCATAAGGGCCTCTTTTGTGATATCAGAGCGTTTTTCCTGGGCTAACTGCCAAGGGCTTTTGTTCTCTTTATAAGTATTGGGCCTCTCGAGATTAAAAAATAGCTGATAGGTATTAGCCTTTTCCATAAAGTCAGTCCTATCAGCAAAGTCTTCTATCTCATAGAACTCGGTTTCAATTAAGTTGTGGACAGTTTCTACATCAGACTGGAACCTATGCGCTCCGGGTGGGATGGTGCCGTGTATAAGCTTGGCAGATTCAATCGCGAGGGTATAAGCGGAAGACTTCTTTGCTGACCAAGGGCCGCAGTATTCAACGCCGTTATCTGTCTGGCGGATTCCCTCTTTGGCAATCAGGCCATACTTTTTAAGATGCTCATTGACATAATCGGCAAATAGCTCAGAGTGTGTAACCGAGCGCTCATCGGCGAAGCCTAAGAATTGCACCCCGCAGCTTATTTCACGCAAAGTATATTGGATCATAGGCAGGCGGTTACGCTTCATAGCCGTCCAGTATTCCGGGATATCGTCAAGGTCTTTAGTGTCTTCGCAGACGCGTTCAAAGAAGGCGAATTGCTTCTTGATTTCGCGCAGATTTTGCTTGGTGACATGTTTCTTGCGTCGCTGCCGAGATGATACACCGTTTTCGCGCCATATCTTGCGCATAGTTTTGGCCGATTCTTTTCTATTCTCAAGTATCTTGATTTGTTCAGCCCCAACGCGTTTATACTTAGCTTTGAGCTTGACGATCTCCTGCGCTGCATCTGGCGGCGTTTTGTTAGGGCAGTCGTGTGGCCTACGTGACATATCTGAGAGGGCCTGATAGCCGCCTTTATCAAAACGCCCAACCCATTTACGCACTGTTTTAGGCCCTGTGGCATAAATCCTGGCTGTCGGCTTTATACCGTGCTCTTTGGCATAGACGACCATCTGATAACGGACTTGTTTTTTATCTTTACTTAACCGCATAACCTGATACCATTGGTATGGACACATATAACCGACTCCTTTCTTGCAATTGGAGTATTATATCAGGTTATGTGTGTCCGTTTATATTTTCATAAGGATCGTTGATATAGCGATACCATTCAGCGACCCTGCGCCATTGCCAGAATGAGCTGTTGCGGGTACTCTGGATCCGGCTTGGCTCGTAGTCATACCTGGCAATACTGTTCTTTTTGGTTGGTGATGGATGTATTCCGGTTTTGAGATCATCGATTGTAGGGGCTCTGCGGCTTAAAAATTTTGAGTCTTTTTTCGGTTTTACCGCTTCGCGCCTAAAATTCTTAAAAAGGTCTTTTAAATATAAAAAAGCATTAACACTGACTACTTTAATTTTCTCCAGCTTCAGGGGAGTGGGGGTATGATGTCTCTTCCCATTCCCAATTTTTTATTTTATTATTGTTGACTAATAAAAAAAATATGGTATTATAATATTGTAGTAAAAAGATTAGAAGTCTTAGGCCGTAAGGATTAGGAAACCTAACCTTGCGGTTTTTTTATCGCTGTCATTGTTTGTCCCGTTAGAGGTTGTAGAATCTATCAGGTAAATGCGATGCAGATTTCTGATAGGTTTTTACTATAATCTTTTAAGAAAAGGAGGTAGCAAACAATGGTAAAGGGATTAGTAAAGTGGTTCAGCGATCAAAAAGGTTATGGGTTTATCACGCCTGAGAATGGTAAGGATGTATTTGTTCATCATTCGTCTATTCAGGGCGAAGGATACAAGTCTTTAGCTGAAGGCCAGCAAGTCGAATTTGAAATCGAACAAGGCCCTAAAGGTGAACAGGCGACCAACGTCGTCAAGATATAACCTTAAAAACTAAAATAGGGCCCGGCATTATCAGTGCCGAGCCCTATTTTTTTCACCGATGTTGTAAGTTTCTAAGGGGTAAAAGAGAGGAATTAAAATGAATAGCTGTGTGAGATGCGGAGAGAAATTATCGCATAATTATTTGGTAGCAATATTTACGATTATAAATGAAACAAGAAAAAGAGTAATAGTATGTTTGAAATGTAAAGAAATTTTAAATAAAAAGGAAAAAAGCGGATAGATTAAGATGGATATTTTTGTGGGTAATTTGTCGTTTGACGCCAATGAGGGCGATGTAAAGAAACTCTTTGAGGGTTTCGGGAATGTCGCCTCCGTC
>JAZDNB010000036.1:0-4045 GCA_043800345.1 Candidatus Omnitrophota bacterium | reverse complement strand
GTGGTTTGTTGCCTGTCAATTCCATCCTGAATTTAAATCGAAGCCCGATAAAGCCCATCCGCTCTTCAGCGGTTTTATCAGAGCCTCCCTTAAAACACATAAAGGCTCTGCAGTCGTGCTGTGAGCATTGCCAATGATTTTCTTAATTATTTATCTTGACATGTAAAAAAAATATGTTATAATAAACCGCGTAGTAGATAGAAGATTAGAAGTCTTAGCCGCAGGGACGTGATATCTACCTGCGGTTTTTTTGTGTCATTGTTTACTCCGTTAGAATGTGGATGTCTAGCAGGTAAAGGTGATAAGGATTTCTAACGGGATTTACTATAAATTTGTGGAAAAGGAGGTAACAAGTAATGGCAAAAGGAACAGTAAAGTGGTTCAGTAATGAAAAAGGCTATGGATTCATTACCCCTGAAAGCGGTAGTGATGTGTTTGTACATCACAGCGCTATTTTAGGAGATGGTTACAAGACATTAAGCGAAGGCCAGCAGGTCGAGTTTGAAATTGAAAAAGGTCCTAAAGGCGAACAGGCTACGAAAGTAGTCAAGCTATAACCTAAACCTAGCTACTTGACAGGGCCCGGCTTCGTAATGTGCGCCGGGCCCTATTTTATTTTTATGCATTACGGTATGTCCTAATATAATTTTGATAAAATCCGACAGAAGGGAGCACATATCAAAAAAGTAAGGATTTCTCGCAGAGGCAGAAAGTGCCACTTTCCCCATTGTAAACAAACCTTGAGTATTTATAATCATGAGGCCTATTGCCATATTCATATTGGCCAGGTTGACCACAATCGTAAGATTGCCGGGGCATATCCGTTACAATGAATAAGATAATGAGTATGGATAATGTTTCTAAAACAGGCCATCAGTCCGCTCAGAGTTTTTACGGATTGGGTATTGCGCCCAAGATCCTCGATATTCTTGAACGTATAAAGTTTAAAGTGCCGACTCCTATTCAGTTCAAGGCTATCCCTCTTGCCATGGAAGGCAAAGATGTGGTGGGGATTGCCCAGACCGGTACCGGAAAGACTCATTCATTTGCGATTCCCATGGTTCAGTTATTGGCACAGAAAAACGGCATCGGTATGGTACTGGCGCCCACCCGGGAATTAGCGATTCAGATTGATGAGGCATTTCGCACCATCGCACATCCGTTCGGCATGAAGACCGCTTGTTTGATCGGTGGCGCTCCGATAGAAGACCAGGTTCGCGCACTCCGGAGGAATCCGCGCATTCTGATTGCTACACCCGGAAGACTCAATGACCATATTGCCCGCGGTAATGTGATAACGAACAATGTTACTATGCTGGTCCTTGATGAAGCGGACCGTATGCTTGATATGGGATTTGCCCCGCAGATAAATGAAATCCTGAGATATCTGCCGAGAGATCGGCAGACCATGCTTTTTTCGGCAAGCATACCACAAAAAGTGATGGAGATTGCGTCTAAATATATGAAGCTTCCTGTCTCTGTCGAAATTGCGCCGTCCGGTACGATGGCAGAGAATATTACTCAGGAATTGTTTATCGTAAAGAAAGACATGAAAATCAGGCTCTTAAGCAGGCTGATTCCACAGTATCATGGCGCGATTCTTTTGTTTTCCCGCACCAAACACAATGCTAAAAAGATAACGCGCTCTCTGCGGGAGATGGGCCATAAAGCTGCGGAGATACATTCCAACCGGACGCTCGGTCAGCGCCGTGAGGCTCTTGAAGGTTTTAAGGCAGGCCGTTATAAAATTCTTGTGGCTACGGATATAGCAGCCAGAGGTATTGATGTTATCGGCATAGAACTTGTTATTAATTATGACCTTCCGGATGATGTTGAAAATTATATCCACCGTATCGGCCGCACGGGCCGTGCAGGGCATAAAGGCCATGCCATTTCGTTTGCTACTCCCGACCAGAGCTGTGATGTTCGGGATATTGAAAAGCTTATTAGGACACCTTTACCCCTTTCAAAACATCCGGGAGTTTCCCACGAACACTTCATTAAGTTTGTGCCCCAGCCTCCGGCAAAGAAATCAAGTCATAATAATAGACCTCCGCGTCATAAATATCATGTATCGCATTTTCCTGCCCGTGGAAGTGCATAGCGAGCACATACACGCTACCCTATAATTATCCCGCAAAAATTCAGAAGTCCCGCAGCCGAAAAAGTTATTGATTAATCCCTCATCAACTATGGTATAATTATAAAAAAATAATAGATGCGGACTGACTATATAGGAAATATCTCCAAAGAAAAAGTTATTATAGTTTTACCGGTCTATAATAAGCTGGACTTCCAAAAAAAACTTACGTACTATTCCTTTCGGTAGTATATCCGAAACTATAGCGATGGATGAGCGTTATGAGAATAAATCAATTCAAGGAGCAAAACATGGATAATCTTTTTTTAAGTCCCCTGGAGATGTCAAGGGCAATAGCCGATATCGGAGAAAAGAAGGCGTCCGAAACTATATTTGAGTTATTTATTTTTGGGATGCTTGCAGGTATTTATATTGCTTTTGGTGCGGCTGTTTCTACATCTGTATTAAGCGGCGGCTTGTTAGACCAAGGTGTTGCAAAGTTTCTCTCGGGGAGCGTGTTTAGCGTGGGCCTTATACTGGTACTTATTCTTGGTTCCGAACTCTTTACAGGTAATATTCTTATGACCATAGGGCTTATTTATCAGAAATATTCTTTTATGAGAGTGCTACGTAACTGGCTGGTTGTCTATTTTGGCAATCTATCGGGTGCGTTACTTATCGCATGGCTTGTATCTTGCTCGGGTCTGCTTACTAGCGGAAATGAGCTAACCCCCATCGGAACCGTTGCGCTCAAGACTGCCGAAACAAAGTTACAGTTGGGATTTTCAGAGGCATTATGCCGGGGGATACTGTGCAATATGCTCGTGTGCCTGGCAGTGCTCATGTGTGTTGCTTCACGGACCATTGGCGGGAAAATATTGGGAATCTATTTTCCCATCATGGCTTTTGTAGCATCCGGTTACGAACACTCAGTGGCGAATATGTATTTCTTGCCCGTGGGCCTTATGGCGAAGGATGAATTTATAAGTGGTTTTTTTAGCATTTTTAATAACCTTATTCCCGTCACTATCGGTAATATTATAGGAGGTCTTTTGATTGTTCTGCTCCACCCGAAGGTAGAAGAGAGGATAGCCCGAACTATTTTAGGAAAAAAAAATAAATAGAAAACTTCATAGTCATCGGGGAAATTGAATATAGATGTAGGTCTAAAAAAAACATTGACAAAGCAAGGTGTAGTGATACAATAAACAAAAATATTGAATATAGGTTAAGGGAAATCCGTGAAAACGGATGCGGTCCCGCCGCTGTAACCGGGGACGAAAATCACACGATGCCACTGTCTTGAAGTTATGGGATGGGAAGGCGTGATGAGTAGGAATATCCGGAAGCCAGAAGACCTGCCTGTATAAAGGTGAGAGAGCCTGTGGAAAGTAGGCTCTTGTCCCCGCGGAAGGGTAAAGTAAATCAGGGTGCAATCCTTAGGTCCTAAAAGGGGCTTAAGGATTTTTTGTTTTTAAGGGCAACTGCATGACAAGACTATTACTCATAAGGCACGGCGAGACCAAATATAACTTAAATAGGTGTTATTGCGGACTTAGCGATCCTCCTTTAAATGCATCCGGCATATCACAGGCTGAAAGTCTATCAGGGCAACTGAAAGATTTTGATATCGCCTTGGTTTATTCGAGCGATTTAAAAAGGACGATGCAGACAGCCGAGATCGTCTTTCCTGTGCATCAAATCAAAACAATGCCGGAATTCAGAGAATTTAATTTCGGTGTTTTTGAAGGGTTGAATTACACTGAGATTGCGGAGAAATACCCCGGGTTTTATCATGATTGGTTGATAAATCCTTTGCATGTTTCTATCCCTAAGGGCGAAAGGTTTACAGATTTCAAAAATAGGGTTAATAACGCTTTGTCGTTGGTTATTTCTTTGAACAGAAACAAAACAATTGCGCTGGTTACGCATAGCGGGCCGATAAGATTGATATTGTGCGAGGTA
>JAZDNB010000032.1:0-42736 GCA_043800345.1 Candidatus Omnitrophota bacterium | reverse complement strand
TGCGGTGATGGGGCTGGTGAGGGTGAGGCCGCCGACCAGATGGCAGTTTTCTGATACGCCGATGACGTTACTGTTGCCGTTATCGACTGCGCGTATGCGCACGGTCTGGCTTAGTACGGCGTCAGGTATGGGGCTCCAGGTATAATCTTTATAAGGATCGGCGAGGGCAACGTTTCCTGCGTCCTGGATATCGGTATAGGTTGAGCCGCCGTTGGTTGAGTATTGTAGTTTTGCGTTGGTGATGGTGGAACTGGTCCTCGTAATCCTGATGTTGGCGGATTGCGTTGAACCAACGATAATATCCTGATTAAGCATGGGCTGGGTAACAGCCAGTTCGGGCCTGATGGCAAAGTTATTATTTGAGGTGTCGTTGACGTCAGCGCTGTAGGATGGATTGTCATGGGTTACCTTGATGCGGCAGGTCTCGCTCTTGACATCGGCAACGGGACTCCAGCTGTAGGTCTGCATACTGTCACCGCTGTTGGCAAGTTGCGCCCCTGTCCGCTGCGCGATAAAGTTCCATGACGTACCGCCGTCTGTTGAGTATTCTATCTTGACGGGGTCGACGTTACCTGTGCCGGTCCACTTGATGTCTTCGGTGCCGCCTTTATTCCAGACGATATCGGTATCGTCAGGTCGTGTCATGAGGAGGCTGCCGATGATGCGGCTGTTTGAGGATGACTCTGCCTTGACTGTTGCAGTGTGGTTCGGGTCAACAACTCTTACCTTAAACTTATCGGTGATCTCATTGACTGCAGGGGTTAGGTTTGAGTAGGTCTGTTCTACGCCTGTTGTGCCTGCATTACACGTAGCAGCAAGTGTCCAGTTCGTGCCGCCGTCAATGGTGTAATAGATATCGACATTGGTCCAGGTTCCTGTGGGCGTCCACTTGATGGTGCCTGCGATTTTCACGTTCCAGGTATTGCCTCCCGTAGGAGTGCTAAGCGAGAGTTTGCCGATTATCTCGAAGGGGTTATTGGACACATCGGTAGCTGTTGAGTTAGCGCAATCAACGATCTTAACTTTCATAAAATTTCCTTTTATCTTATCGGGCACACCGCCGGGCCAGAGATAGCCTTCTCCTTGTCCGCTGGTTGCAGGTAAGGAAGTTGCAATCGTATAGGGGTATGTACTGCCGTTATTTTCAGAATATAAAACGTCAACATTCAGAACAGGGCCATATTTATCCCACTTGATATAATAGGGCTCTCCGACTTTAAGCACGATATCGGCATCTGACGGTTGGGTAATGGTAAGGGTTTTTCTGTCAATAGTAAAATTTGACTGCGATTTTACATAGACCTCATCCTTATAGGTACTGCTTCTTACCTTGACCTGTACTTGATTACCGACTACATCGGCAACGCCTCCTACCGTACCCCATTGGAAGGCATCTATATTAGGGGTATTTGAAACAATCGTCCCTAACCAGCTTGTCCCGCCGTCGGTACTATACACGATATCTACCAGGCGGTCTCCTCCTCCGCCATAACCCTCTGTCGTCCATGTAATATTGCAGTTATCTCCCACATATAATGTCTGGTTGCCGTTAACATTTGAACTTAAGGAAAGAAATCGCGACTTAATGGTAAAATCCAATGATTCATCTTTGATATCAGACTGATTGACTGATTGGATTTTTACCCTCACCTGGTTACAAAGTTCGCTCGCTTTTTCATTAAGGATATTAAGGGGAATAGACCATAGATAGGGTGAATTTCCGGAGTCCCTTTCGGTAATAATCTCGAGGTATTGCGAGCCGCTATTTAAGGAATAATAAATATTAATATTTCCCAATGTGGCGCCGTTTCTTGTCCATCCGATTTCTTCGGTAGTACCTAGCTCCCAGCTTTCGCCGCCGACAGGCCCGCCGACAGGCCTATCAAGAACCAAGCTTCCTTTTACCGCAAATTTATTCTCTGACTGGCCGAACGTTATATTTTCTTCTCCGACAAGTCCTACCTTGATCTTAACCGTATCGTAGAGAATATCGACGTTACTGGGGAGTGTCCAGTTGTAGCTGCCATCGCTTGCGGGTTTTTCGGCGATAAGGTTGGAAGGATACGGGTATGTGCTTCCGCTATCGATACTCCAGAGGATTCTTACGGTACCTGCCAAATTTGAGGGCTGGGGCGTCCATGAAATAGGCATAACGTTACCGAGATAATATATCTCTCCGCCGTCTGGAAATACGTTTGCAATACTACCCTTAATCGCAAACTGTTCTGATACGCCCGCAACACCGTCCGGCGGTGTGGGGTCGGCAGGTAAATAGACTTTTATCCTGCAGGTATTTGCTATCTCATTTGGAATATTCGTCCAGAGATATGACTCTGTCGACGGGTCAATGTCTTTTGCAATGATACCTCCAACCTCAAACGGGTCAGAATAACTCTCGCCGTCATCCTTTGAAAGGGCTATCGCCACATTGCCGTTTTTATTTTTAATATCACCTATCATGTCCCATCTAATAGTATAGTCACCGCCTACCCGCAATATATTGTCGGGAGAGGTGGAATTAGGATAGGTCACCACGATCCTTCCTTTAATCTTAAAGGCGCTGTTTGATTCATCATATACAATGTTAGGGTCAGTGGTGTCTTCCACCCTTACTTTTACGTTATTGCTGATTGCGTCGGGCACTTGCCAGTCAAACGTCCCCTGTGCCGCAGGTAAATTCTCGGCACCGGTAATGGTATTAAACGTGCCGCCGTCCACGCTGTATTTTATCCTCACATTTGTAACCCCGCTTCCGCCTCCTATTGTCCAGGTTATCGGCTCACTAGTTCCTACCTTAAATATTTCTGTCCCGGCACTCGGCCTTGTCACGTCAATAGACGCAATAATAGAAAATACCTCATCTCCGCCATCAGGACAGGTATCTGATACTAAAGCCGGCATTGAGGTTCTTCTTACTCTTATCTTGCAGGTTGGGCTTTTTGGGGTATTAGCTGATATAGGCCAATCTGCATAATAATACCCTCCGCCTGCATTGTACGAGGGGGTATAATTTTGAAAGTTAGGATTACCATTTGTGCCATCAAGAGCTATCCAGTCAACTCCTGAATTTATAGAATAATGGATATCAACATTGCCGATAGTTCCGTCTTGGGTCCACTTGATGGTGCGTATCCTTCCTACGGGCCACTGATCTGTATCGGTAGGATCAGTAAGGGTAATTTTAGGCCTTACCTCAAAATCGCTATCGCTGGCATCTAAAATATCGGAATTGGTATTAGAAATTATCCTCGCCTTCACGGTTGCGCCTGCGGCAGCTCCGGGAACGGGATTCCAGGTAAAGCTACCGTCGGTTACGGGAAGCCCTGTAGCGCCGCTGATATCCGACCAGTTGGTGCCGCTGTCTATTGAATATTGTAATTTCACGGTGGTGTCAAAATTGCCCCACTTATTCCAGGTAATGAGTCTGGTGGTATCGTTTACAAACCACAACTGCCCGCCGTTGGGAGCTGTTAACGTCAAATTGCTTTTTATGGTAAACTGAGCGTCTGAAACATCAAGTAACGTGGAGTCTGAGACACTCGAGATCCTGACCAGGCAATCTGTTTCTTTTTCCAGCGTCGGCAAAATCGAATACGAGCCTCCTGGATCAGCCGTATCGGTTGAATTTTTGCCCACCACCCAGGAATAACTTTTTGCTGAAGCGGGAGTAGTGGCAATGATCGTCTTCCAGCTAGTCCCATTATCATCAGAATATTCTATTTTTACATTGGTAACAAAGGTGCCTGTTCTCCATTGAATAGCATACGGCACGCCCACTTTCAATACGGTATCTGCAGTATTGGGAGTAACAACCTTAACGGCTGGCAGCGTCGCGACAACAAAACACGCATTTGCATTGCTGCCGGCTACATAACGTTCTGCGGTCAGCTTGGTGGCGCTCGGCGGGCTGGTAGTTGCGGGGATGTACTGTAGTTGCGGGGTCAGAGGAATTCCGTTTATGGTCGTATTAGCAGTTGTTGCTGACTCTACGCTGAATGACCTGCGCTCATCCACAGCGGTCCAGGTAGTGCTGTCCTTGACTGTTTCGGTTGTAAACGATATCGAACCCTGCTGGGTAGATGTATTGTCGGTAAATTCCAGGCTATACCATTGAATCGTGACATCCCCCGTTGTTCCGGTGCGGGTAAATGTGATTTTAGGCGGCGTCCCCGCTACGTATTCACCTCTTGCCATATAATTTGCCTCAACACCGTTAACCGCCGTGCTTGCCATAGAGCTGAAAAAGAAGATGGATTTAGTCGTGTTGGTGCCGCTTGTTAATGTTGCCGGGGTACATCCGGTGCCGTCACTGGTGGTTTGCCCTGCGACAATCGTTGCCTCTCCGCTCTGCACGCTGCAATCTGTGGCAAACTCTACGACCTGATATGTGAAATCCACGGTAACATCTGCCCCGGTATCATAAAGTTTTCCGATAGTTCGGTCAAAGAGGACCTTGGCCGGATTATTCACATCTCCATACGAACTTATTTTGGCTTTGATTTCCCAGCATTCATCATTCGTATTCATATCATTATTGTCTGTTGCACCGCTAGATTTAACATACTTACTGCAAGTACGGTTTAAAAGTATCAAGGACTTGCCGCTGGTAAGAGACATGGGCAAGGTAACCTCTTTTGACGTGTTGCTGGCTGCGAGAGCGCTCTTGCCTAAAGTTACCGTAACACCATCGTCAAATTCTATTACTTGCCATCTTACAGTCTCAGGGACACCATATTCTGAACAAAAACCTCGCTTGATGAGAAGTGTGTTAGCCTGGTCAAATTCCGCCGAGAAAAGACGCTCACCAGGCAGGTTTTCTGTATTTGTTCTTGATCCTCCGGCGGTATTTTTGGCGCTGAGAATGATTATGCTTTTAGCCGTATCTACGCTGCAGGTGGTGCCTGCCTCATCTTTTATCGTAACCAATGCAAGCGGTTCCTCAATGGCAAAGGCCTGGGTGCCTCTATAAACCCTCTTTATATGAGTCGTCCCTGTTGTTGCCGCCAGGACATCTTTTATCTCAGTCATCTTATTTACTACTTCTATAGACTTCTTAATAGGCGCGGGCATATAGTAAGGGACGGGCAAAGGCACCCCCAAGAAAACGGTTATAAAAACCAAAAGATAAGTGAGGGTCTTAAAACAAAGCCCCCGTTCTTTTGCTGATTGATTCCTGTTTTTAATATGCCAACCCGCGTCCATTTTATACCTCTCTTTTTAATGCTACGGTTCTTCTTGTGGTTCAGGCGGTTTTGGCGGAGCCGGGCTCATAAAGCTTATCACCTTTGCCTTGCGTTTCATCGCCTGCCCTTCTTCGGCAGTATCTGTTATGACCTCATCTTCATATTCAATATACACCGTATCGCCCACCTTCATTTCATCTAAACTTTTTTTATGTATAATTTCTATGTCTTTATCAATAGGTAAGAGCATTTCATATTCCGCGTCTTTCTCCTTTTTATAAACAATAGAAATATACTTATTGCTGATTGCGCTTATCTCGCCTTCTATTGCTCCTTTTCTTTTTTCGGCTTTGGCTTTTTCTTCCTGCGCTTGGACTGTTTCTGCCAGACACAAAACTAAAACCGCAGCCAATACAACTTTGACTATTTTTAAAGTCTGTGTATTCATTTTATCTCTCCCTGTTATATCCTGTACTTATAAACAAAAAATCCTGCGGCTCTTTTCCATTTTCCCGCAGGCTTAATATTCCTCTCATGTTACCCTGCTTTAATTCGCCCCACCATGAGGCAGTCGTAGTGCCGATGTTTTGTATGGTCTCCCAAATGATTCGGCCGTCCTTCTGGATAGTCACCGAATAGTTAGAATTGGAAAACCCTTTTGATAAAAGTGCCTCCGAGGCAATTTTATTGTTTTTGAATTGTACCTTGTCAAGTTTCGGATAGAGCGAGACGTCTACCTTGTTTGAGGATGGGCTAAGCTGTATAGACCACTCTGTTCCTTCCAATGCAAACGGGGCCTGTGCCTTTGCTTCGATGCTTACCTGCGGCGCTTCCTCTTTAGCTACCTCCTGTTTTGCGGATTCGTAAGAGACCTCTTTTACCTTTTCTTTCTCCGTATTAATCTTCTGTTGTTCGCTCTTTAAAAGGGTATAGAGTTCCCGTATCTGTTTTTCCTTTAATGCCAGATTCTTCTGCATGTAAATAATCCCGCTTCCGGCAGCCGAGAGAACCACCACCGTAGCAACTACCATAATAGGAACAAGCGGTGATTTTTTTTCTTCTTTCTTCTGGGTTTTGTCGTGAAGCTGCGCTTTGAATTTCTCGACAAATTCTTCCGAGCCAAGGATGCCTGTCCTGTGTAATTTTTTAGCGAGCTCATCCATCTCGTCCTCGTTAACGGCACTAAAAAATTCCGCATAATTTTTTTTATTCGGATAGGCCTCCTGTATTGTATGTAATACTTCCTTGATTTCATCCGTGAGGTCAATGATGCCGCTTAGGCCTCCGTTTATATTCTGCTTTAGTTGCGGGGCAGGGCCGTAGAGATAAAAGAGATGGCTTGAGTAGATATAGTCTGAAGGATTCTTTGCAAGCCGCATCCGCACCGGCAGGGAATGTATATAGGAAACCGTCTGTAAAAGATACGGCCCCTTTTCCATTATTACCGATTTGAATCTTCCGCGGAAGAGATGCCCTTTTCTTTGATAGCGTTTATTGAAATATTTCGTATATGCCGAGGTGAGATCATGCATGACTAAAGAGAGGTTTACGCCCTCTTTTACTTCCATGAGCAGATTAAGCTGGGTGGGCGTCAGTAAAAAGGAAAATAATTTAAGTCCCTGTTGTTCTTTGTATTTTTTTAGCAGGTCCAAATACATTCTATAATCCTCTCTGTCTTTGAAAATCTCATCCCCGTGGTTTCCCACGGAGGTTATATAGTATAAACTTCCCTCAATATAAATTCTTGGAAGTCTCGGCATAATTAAATTCGGTTTTTAAAGTAGCTAAAAAATAATTTTTTATTGTTTTTTCTTCGCCAGGCCTTAGGACTTCTTTTTGGTTTTTCATCTTTTTTCTCTCTTGTGCCTGGCATTTTCATCTTTTTTCTCTCTTGTGCCTGGCACTTTCGCTTTTTTTCACAAAAAAAACCCAGGAAACTCAACCTGGGGTTTTTTATTTCTTTCGGCAGCTTGCCGTCCCCAAAACTTCGGGGTGCACCGCTTTGCGTCCCCAGATTACTCTGAGTTTGCCTTTTCGAGTACATATATTTTTGTTGTTCTGATTAAAGTATAGCACATTTTCTCCATTTGTCAAGATTGTGACAAATTCTTGTGCAATTATTTGACTTTTTAAATCAGATAAAATAAGTGTTTTTGTTTTGCTTTTCCTCCTTTTTACTTATTTTTCTCTTTCAAGTTGTTCATTTTTTTACAACAATTTTAAGAATTTTCTGTGCTTCTTTTGGTTTATTGTTTGAATCCGTAGGCGCGTTTTCTATTTTTTTAACCACTGCCAAGCCGGATACTACCTCGCCAAATATGGTATGTTTGTTATTCAGCCAAGGCGTAGCAACAGTAGTAATAAAAAACTGGCTCTTATTCGTATTCGGGCCCGAATTGGCCATGGCAAGAAGGCCGGGTCTATCAAACTGCACTTTTTCGCTTACCTCATCTTCAAATGCCCTTCGCCATATCGAGTCCCCGCCTTCTCCTGTCCCCGAAGGATCTCCTCCCTGAATCATAAAATCTTTTATCACCCTGTGAAATATAAGGCCGTCATAAAATCCTTTCTCTGCCAAGCCGATAAAATTCTCGCATGCCTTTGGTGCAATATCGGGAAATAACATTACCTCTATATCCCCCTGGTTTGTTTTCAGTAGTATGTTGGATTTTTTCTTTAATTCCTCTAGTTTGGCAGCGTGCTTTGCCTCCATTACATAATCTTTGTAATTTGCCCTCTTGAAGAGGTCATTAAAATATTCCTTTACGAGGTACTGTTTCTTATAAGCGGTAAGCATATCCCTTAGATTTTTCTTCTCCTTCTCGTCGAATTTTTCTTCCCCCACTTCTCTCTTATACAGCAGGCGGAACACCGCGCTGCCGTAATAAAACTTCGCTATTATAAAATCGCCTTCTTTATGGCTTAAAATCCGGTATGCATCTTCTTTCGGGATTTTCCACAGGTCTATGAGCGCCTCAAGAGACATTACGTTTATCCACGCTGCGCCTTTCTGGCCTTCTGCCTTTTTCTTATCAAAAGTCTCTTTCCACAGGAAAGGGTTTTTCTTTACCTCTTCGATAAACCGCCTGGCCTCGTCTTCCGATTCAAAGCGGATATATTCGCTTTCAAACGAATTGTTCTGATTCAAGTATTTCTGTTTTAACTCTTCATCGGGTATTGTTACCTGGGGGTTTGTCTTTATCTTAAGAAACGTATTGACCTTAAGCAGGTCCTCGATACGGCGTTCAAATGTTTTAACATCTTCATTAAACGACATCGAAACCCATTTTGCGTATTCCTTGCTCTGATATTCCACGGCCTTCTCTTTTACCAGACGTTTTATCTCGTCTTTCAATACGTTTTCTTCTATTGTGATACCGTCCTTATTGGCTTCCTGTAAGAAGATAAGATTCTGCCACGCCTCCGCCCTCGTATCTTCCTCGGTGCGCGATTCGGCCCCTAAACGCGTGAAGATGGACGCCGTCTTAAGATAGTATACAAACTCATCTTCCGCAACTTGCCTGCCGAATACCTCTCCTATTATTCTTGCCTTGGGCGACTCTTTTTTCTGGCAATGCGCCTCAGGAGCAAAGGCCCACAAGAGACATAGAGTAAATATACCTATCTTATTATATATCTTCATATTACATACTTAACTATTGTTGAGTTATAGTAAGTACAACGGCTTGAGAGACAAGCCGTTCTTTATATGCATCAATGCCGATCTCGCTCCCGAAGACATTTTGGTATACCGCAACGATTGTGTAAGAGCCGGGTTGTTTAAAATCAAAGTAGTAGGCGAGGTTTCTTTTTTCTGACACTACCTCTTTAGCCGGCTCTAACAATTCAAAATAATCGCACTTCGGAAATCCCGTTGGGTAGGAATACGTGCATGGCAGTTTTTCTCCGGACGGGCCTGTTACCTCAAGGTATATTTCCCTGTCGTCGGGAGGAACGGTCTCTGAGCTCAGATAAAATCTTTTGTTTACGTAGATGGGTTTATCGGTATTATTTTTTAGAGAAAAAGTGATATAGATAGGTTCGGAGCTTTTATATTCCGTTTTATCCACGAGGATAGGCTCTCCTGCTTCCTTTGTAGGAGGGGTCTTGCCCAGAGGGGTAGACTCTCCTGTTTCCTTTGGAGGAGAGATCTTATCCACGAGGATAGGCTCTCCTGCTTCCTTTGTAGGAGAGGCCTTATCCAAGGATGCGCTGAAAGCAAGAGGCGCTTCTGCGCATACCCCACCCTGTTGATAGAGAAGAAGCGTACCTATCAGTATAACAATATGACAGATGCGCATATAATAAGGTTATGTTGTTATGTTATCTTCTTACCCCGCTAAAAGAAAAATCCGAGGTCCTGCCTCTGCTATCGCGTTTACTTATATTACCCCGCATAATACCCTGCATGATAGTACCGCGCCAAGAGGTTACATCGCCATTTTCGGTAGTCTGCATCGTCTCCCAAACAGCGGTTCCGTCTTCCTCTACCCTTACGGAAAAATTTGCGGCAGTAAAACCCGCAGCTTCCAGGTTTCTTGAAATAAACTTGCCGTCTGCAAAACTGACTATATCAGACTCTGCCTGAATCTTTCCTTTTGCGCCCAGGGGCGTTACCTCAACGGCCCATTCGGTGTTATTGAGCTCTGCCTTTTTGGCCTGCGCAACCTCTTCGGATGTGGAAAGTTGTGCATTCAACATAACGGCCTGCATGCTCATAAAAACCATTACTATTACTATAACTATATACTTCATATGTTCCTCCCCGGTTATGAGTTATCGTAACTTTTTTTAACACACGCGGATACGTTTGTCAATCTAAAAACTAACGGCGTTTTATACAAATAATATGTCTATACGGCGATTAACTGAATTGCCTGAATTTTATTATATTATTTTTATGAAGGCCATATTTAAAAAGAACGTTGAGAATATCTACTCCGTACCAGAATCCCTGCCATAGCGAAATGACCGACGCCTCTTCAAAATACCGCGTGCGGATGGGGATTTCATCTATCTTAAAATAATGGAGCACGATCTGCACGATAATTTCTGCGTCAAACACAAAGTTGTCGGAATTATCCATAAAACGTATCGAGCACAATAATTCTGCGCTATACGCACGGAAACCCGAGTGATATTCGGTAAGGTATGTTCCCAGTATTACGTTGGCAATCGCGGTGAAAATTACGTTGCAGTTGTGCTTCCATAAGGGCATCCCCCCTTCAAGCGCGCCTCCTTTGAGCATGCGCGAACCGAAAACCGCATCGGCCTCGCCTCTCTGGATGGGCCCTACGAGTTCCGGGATAACCTTGGGGTCATACTGATAATCGGGATGCACCATCACTATAATATCCGCACCCATCTTAAGCGCTTCGGTATAACAGGTCTTTTGATTTGCACCGTACCCCTTGTTTTTTTCATGTTTAAATACCACCAGCCCTAACCGCTCTGCCACCGCCACCGTGTCATCACTACTTGCATCATCAACCAATAATATCTCGTCAACAATATCCCTTGGTATATCCTTAATCGTCCGTTCGAGCGTCCGGGCGGCGTTATATGCGGGCAATACCGCGACTACCTTTATCTTCTTTTTATTTTCTTTGATACTCTCATCCGGCTCTGTCTCCTGTAGGTCTGCAAGCAACCTCTTCTTCTGGGCAATAACAGATATCTGGTCGGACGTCTTTATGGTAAATAAAACATTGCTAAGGGCTTCACTGCGGGTGAAAAATCCAGCAAGATTAGCCAGGCCCTTATTATACCCTTGTAATTTTTCTCTCCAATAAGAGACTGTAAACGTCCTTTCATATTGCGACCATTTTACTGCCTTAAAGCGTGTTACCATTAAGAGCCGTCTTAATGTCGTCTTGGTAAAATAGTAGAGGTGGTGTTGGTTTATACCCCACCACCTTGCCTTTAATATCCTGCTATAAAAACTGTTAATATTGGGGCTGCTCAAGTAGACTACCCCGCTGGTTTTAAGAATACGCCTTATTTCAAGAAGTGTTTCCTTGGGATTTACCAAATGTTCAAGGGTATCCGTGAGCACTACCGCGTCAAAATAGGAAGACGGAAAATGCGCGCTCTCAAGCGTGCCACAGAACACGTTAAGGCCGAATGTATTTTTTGCATACGCACTCGCCCACCATGACAGCTCTACTCCGTGCGCGTCCCACCCCTCGCGCCTTGCCTCATCAAGCAAGAATCCGCTGGCACAACCAATCTCAAGAAGTTTTGCCTGAACCTTTCTATATTTTTTGAGTTTCTTTAATAGCGCCCTTGCGCCGTACCTGCGGCCCTTCTCTTCTTTGAGGTAGTCTTCATCTTTCATAACTTCATACGTCAAAAGAATATCTTTCGGATCTCTTTGTGGATTTACATATACCAAAGAACATTTGAGACATTGAACAATCTGTTCAGGGGCGGGTATGGCAGATTGGGTTATGAGATAGCTCTTGCGGCAGCTTTCTTCTTTCTTCTTTTTTAACTTATATACAACTTTATAGTGGTCTACCCCGCATACGTTACATTTTACATGCACGCTCATTTATCTCTCGCCTTTTCTATATCTACCTCAATTTTAGCCAGTGTCAGCCACCCGTCCTGGTCAAACGCACCCTCTCTATTGCTTTGTAAACGTACGGTTTGTGCGCTGCCTGTTTTTAGATCGGCGGTGTTTCTGTCAAATACGATTGCCTTAAGCCAAAGTGTCTTTGTCTTTAAAACCCGTGGGACGGGTATCCAGATATTTTCTTTTAAAACATCGCCCGTCTTCCAGCTGTACGTAGGATATATTCTATAACAAATGGGGTGATTAAACATAAACACGGTCTTTCCTTTTTCGTCAACCAATTTAAATACTATCCAATAATCCTTATCGACCGCTTCCGCGCACTCCCAGACAAAGCTTGACGCGATTAGCCCACCCGGCGTTACCTTACGAGAATCAATTACATATTTATCCGCTATCACGTATTCCTCTATGACAAATCGTTCGGGGCTGAACTGCGAAAAACCATTCATGGGCTCTACTAACTTCATATGTGCCGGATCGCCTTTTTTAAAAAGTCCGATATTGCCGGCCGCCTTTATGAGGCCCCATGTATCTCCCCTAAGAAAATTCTGCAAGTTCTCGTATTGGCGAGGCAGATAAAAACTGGTAAAGGTAAGATAATCGTCAAAATCTATAAGGGCATAGTCGGTTTCTTCCGGCAATGTATAATCCTGGTCTGATAAGGTATATTTACCCGTATAGACATGGTGGAAAGAATAGAGCCCTCTTCGCTGCGATAACTTGGGTAAAAACTCAAATGTTGCTACCACGGCTACTTGAGGGGGAATTGTCCTGATGAGTTCTTCCTTATAATAATCTATATCATGTTTAGCATACCTAACAGAAAGATAAAGCGGGAGTTTAGCCAGTAATCCATACTGTAAAGAGGAAATAAGACTACTGCTTATTAATACTACCGGTATAAGAAATCTAAAGCGACTTACAATCTTTAATTTTAGCAAGAACCTTGTCCCATAGATCGCCGAAATGAATATAAACGGTATCAATTTTGCGCCATAATGGTAAAAGATAACATGGTCCGTTTGTCTTTGGGACAATAACTGCTGTAAGAAAAAGGGGAGCGCGATACACAATACCTTGGGGGATAATAGAGATAAAAACGCAAGCGGAAAAAATAATTGAAATAAAAACTTCAAATTCCTTTCGCTCAATATAAAACGCAATGTAACAAGCGGATGGGTTAACACATTTATAACGACCTGCGCCATGGAATCTCCTATATGGCTGTATAAGGAATTAAAATCTATGATTCCCTTATTAAAATGATGCATGAGCTTAAGCCCCACCAGCGCCCAGAGTCCTGCCATTAGTATTGCAACAAGCCCCCATTTCCATTTTCTTTTCTGAAAAAATAGCACATAAAAACCGAAGAAAAAAATACCCATTGCGATATTTTCTTTGCAGGAAAGGGACAAGCACACAAACGCAATAAAAGGAATAAAGCATCCTTTTTCAAAATAGTAAAACATAAATAGAAGGGCGCATATGACAAACGCATCCGGATGAAACTCATAATGATTTACATACTGAAGCGCGGGATATAAGAGATACAGCAGACTAAACAATAGGGCGAATTTTTTATTTATTACATCTTTCCCTAATAAATAAAGGGGAAGCGCCCCCAGCCCTATGCAGATACTCTGAAGCACTAAAAGCGTCAGGGGACTTTTAAAAACCGCATAGATAGGAAGAAGTAAAAATAAAATGATGTCAAGGTGATTTCCCAAAAAAACAATGCCCAAAATAGAGCTTTGTATGGACCCGTGCAGCATGTTCCAGAGCACCTGTGCGTATATCGCAAAGTCAAAATCGGAATAGTCAAATGAATTATATCGAAGGATTGAGATGGCGGAGAATATCACGACGTATGCGGTTATAAAAACCAAAACAATCGATGTTGCATACCGGTCAACGAGCTTTCCCATGCCCGAAAGAAGCGTGTTGCGCAATATGGTCGTATTTGGCTGTACGTTTCCTGTTTTGTTCATTGGATTTGATTAAGCAATTTTTCGGTTTCCTCTAACTGGGCTATATTATTTTGTTTACGAAATAACCCTGCCGCCGCTATAAGATTATCTTTGCTTTCGTCGACCCTGCCTAACTTGAAGTAAATAACCCCTATATTATAATATGCCTCGGCATACTCCGGATTAAGCGAAAGCGTCTTTTTATATTCCACAAGTGCTTGGGCGAGGTTATTCTGTTCAAAATACAGGCTCCCTAAGTCATTATAAGCCTGGACATACCTTGAATCAAGCGCAATGGCTCTCTTGAATTCAGATATTGCCTCATCAAACCTCCCGAGTTTAGCGTATGCGTTTGCCAGGTTATTATGGAATTTGGCGGATGCAGGCCTTAGCACTATAGCTTTTTTATAAGCGACGGCTGCCTCATGATAATTTCCCTCTCGTAAATAGACGCTACCTAGATTATTGACCGCCGAAATATACCCCGGGTCAAGTGAGAGTACCTTTTTATATTCCCCAGCCGCATCCTCTAACTTGTTCTCATAAAAATAAAGATTGCCTAAGTTATAATGCGCCTCCAGGTGATTCGGGGATATCTCTATTGATGTTATGAATTCCTCGAAGGCACGCTTGAGATTATTCTGTTTAACATATACAAGCCCCAGGTTGTTATGTGCCTGCACATAGCGCGGCGCAAGCTTAATGGCCTGCCTAAACTCTTCTTCGGCTTCGGATAGTTTATTCTGTTTATAGTACAAATTTCCGATATTGTAATAGATGTCGGGGTTGTCGGGATTTAACGCGAGGCTCTTTGCGTATTCCCCGAGCGCCTCGTCAAATTTCTCCTTCCCCAAATAGACATTACCCAGAAGGTTATGAATTCTGTCCTCATAGGGATTGTATCGCAATATATCTTTATAAAACTCGCCCGCATCGCCGGCCCACACATTGTTTCGCCTGACGGTCAGTAGCGAATAGCACGTTACCGCCATGACAAGAAAAATAATAAGGATATTCCTGGATAATTTTTTTGATGAGGCGAATCTAACGACGAGCGAACTTATACAAAGCATACATCCTATCGAAGGCAGGTAGAACCATCCCTCGCTTAAGAATGCGTTAAGCGGAAAAATATTCAGTACGGGAAGAAGCAAAACAAAAAACCACAAAATAGAAAATGTAACGATCTTTGAGCGCCTGTACATATACGTTGCGAACATGAAAAGCGCGATGATAAAAAGCACCCCTATGACCACCCTCATCTCAAAAATCGACCGTACCGGTTTGATAAGCCATCCCTTATGCAAACCTATGGGCAGGATAAAAAGCCTTACATAGATAGGTATCGCACTGAGCGCGGTAGGGAACCTCTTTATAAAAGGAATATCGGCAATAGTATTTTTGGGTACGTATAAACCTGCGTGGGGAAATTTTAGCAGGCTTATGCGCAACAGCCCATACACAACTACGATGATAAGAAAAGGTAAAAGTAAGAACCATATCCTCTTAAACGTTTCTCTTTTGGACGCAAGCGTCAGCTCATATATAAGCAAAATCAAGGGCAGGATTACGGCCATCTCTTTGCTTAGCAGGCTGCATATGAAGCTAAGCAACGAACAGATGTAATAGGTTTTTCTCTCTGCCTCTGAACCTCGGTATTTGATGTAGCAGAAAAAGCTTAAAAGAAAAAATAAAGCCAACAGTAAATCTGCCCTGCTTGAAATATAGTTAACCGGTTCGGATAATACCGTATGAACGGAAAAAATCAGGCCGCAGCCAAGTGCGATTTTCCGCTCACGGGAAAGTACATATACTACGCCGTACACCAGCAGAGCAGAAAAGATATGAAGCGCAATATTGGCAAGGTGATACCCGAATGGATTTAGCTTCCAGAAATAATAATCAACCATAAAAGATACGTTAGCCAGGGGACGGTAAAACGTGTTAAAATGAGGGGTAAGCGGGCGCATAAATATCTCCGGCAACCTACCAAGCTCCCTGATTAAAAGATTCTCTTCTACTAAAAACCTATCATCCCAGAGAAAACCCCCTCGTAGTGAATTTGCATATATCAAAAATCCCGCTGTCGCTATAAGCAAAAGTGCTAACAAATGAAATTTATTTAGCGCAGACCTCATGGTTGTTTTATGCGGATATAGTCTTTTGCTACCTTGAGCGTTTTTTATATTTTTTTTACTCACTAAATACCTTTTTTGTTTTGGGGAAAGCAAAAAAAGCCACGAGCAGCACATGGTATATAAAAGATATAACGTCTTTTGTCGGTTCGGGAAGCAAAAATTCAAATGCACCGCTGAATGTTACCATGCCGGCGAATATCATAATCTTATTAAAAAGTACATAGATAGAAAAAAATATAATCAGTTTCCTTGCCCGTTCTCTTCTGTAGAGTATCCCGATCCCCAGGCCTAGGGATATAAGCGCCATAATAAAAACAATGACAAAAATAAAAACCGGTTTTTCGCAGAAACGGAGGAATTTCGCTATGTATAACGTATTCAAGGTAGCAACGGCGATACAAAGCTCTATAAAACCAAAAAGGTAAATTCCAAAACGTATCATCTTAGAAAGCATCTCTCCTTTTTAACACAACGGTCCCGCCGAACTGTTTTTCGGTATCATATTTTTCCATAATATAGTTCGTTACCCGTGAAATCCTTTTTTCATTTGGCACAGGATTATGGTCAGTTACAAGATAGCTGTCTTTAGTATAAATAACATATTTCACCTTAAGGGATTCTAATTGTTGTATGAGCTCCTCCTGGTAGGAAGGGTTGACTTCGGCAAAGAGCGCAGATTCAAACCGTGTTGCAGCCGGACGGTCAAGGAAAAAATAATAATGACCTTCGTGGGGAAGGGTAAAAATTGCCTCATGGGCGGGCAGTATCGAATCTATATAACGAACTACCGGATTTATTATATCGGCCTGCGGGGCCGGCACATATATCCCCTCGGCACGTCGTATGTGTAGGGGTTTTAACATAGCCCTTTCCTGCCTAAACATCTTAAATTTATTTACCGTAGTATGAAACGCGACCCCGGGCTTTGTTACTATGCCTATATATACCACCATGCATAGAAGCAGCGCTGTTTGCGCAAAAGGCTTTATCCAGCGCCAAAAAGCAAAATCTGCCTTTTTACCTAAACAGCACTTCTTATATTTCTTTCCGCTTTTACACGGACAGGGGTCATTGCGGCCGATACCGCCGCCGTTTTGAGGAACGCATAAATCTCTTCTAACAAATTCTTCTAATTTCAAAAATATATCTTCAAGAAACACTGTGCCTATCAGAAGCACGGGAGGAAGCGAGATATTAAACTGCGGCCCTCCCAGCATGCGCATCGCAGTCTTAAGCATGGGGATGCCGAAGGAAACAAGCGCGATTATATATAATGTCTGCACCGTGATTTTTTTGCCTAACAGGCGTTTTACTATAGCGACCGCTCCTGCGCCGTAGATACAGAGCGCCAGATACAGATAAAACGTTCTGCTCGTTAAAAAAGTCAGCCATTCTCCGGATAAAAGGGTGCGCGGAATAGGCAGAAACGGGTAATTATCTTTGTAAATTTTTGGAAAACCGAAAGGAATATCAATAAAGGAAATTTTTAGATACTGCATAAGTGCGCCGTTAAAAAAGAAATACAGAAAAAAGGGGATCCATATCGTAGAAAGCCCCAGTACGAATACGTATATTTCTTTTAAAAAAGATCGTATGCTTCTGCTTGGATAGCAAGACCCCGCCAGGCAAACAATGACTGAAAGGGCCGTACAGATACCTATCTCCTGGCTTACCAAAAAAGAGAATCCGCTTGATATGCCTGCTATATAAAGGAATGGCTTCTTTTTTCTTTTAAGATATGCAAAAAAAGCGAGGAGCGTCAAAAATCCCATACCCATTCTTATACCGCCCCAGCGTGAACTCCACATAGGTATAACCGAAAGGTTCACGATGAGCCATGTGGCACAATATATAAAGAGACGGCGCTTCAATACAGCACGGCACGCGCAGTACCCTAGCAGCAGGCTTATAATGGTGCCAAAATGATAAAACATCCTCAGTATCATAAGTGATGGCCCGAATAGTTTCATGAGAAGTACGGGGATATATTCTAAGGCCGGTCCATATATCATATACATATCCCGGTAGGGGACCTTCCCTTCCAGGATCCCCTGAATCCATCCCAGGTGTTGGCCTTCGTCAAAAGAAAAGATATACCCGTGTAAAAAATTGGGCTGGTAAGAATACACAATAATCGCCAGAGGAACAACGATGTAATCAAGAAATAATAACGCCTTCTTAAAAAAATAATTTTCTTTCATTTTAGTTTTAAAATATAGGTATTATGTATGTTTTCAACGGGCAGATAGTGCTCCATAATATAATTAAATACCTTGGGAATCCGTTTTTCGCTTGCAATGGGGTTAAAATGAGTAAGTACGTAAGCATCTTTTACATAGATAACATAGTGCGGCTTTTTACGCATAAGGTCTCGTATTACCTCGTCTTCATACTCAGGGGATATCATTGCGAAGGTAGCAAGGGTAAACCTGCTTGCGCACGCGCGCTCAGTAAGAAAATAATATTCTCCGTTATGGGGAAATACAAATATGGTATCATCTTTCGAAGTGTTATTTTTAATAAAGGCAACGACAAATTCCAGTTCCTCCGCCTGTTTTTTAGGTACAAGAACACCGCGCGCACGTTCTATTGACAAGACGCTCGATTCCTGCGCTAACACGCTGAGCCTCTCTTCATATCTGAACATGGTATCGTATGCACCTCTAAGAGAAGCAAGCGGATGAGAAAAATAATAAATAAGAAAAAGAGCTAATAAAGCAATAGCTCCGTTTATAAAAAATACTGCAATTCGCAGTAGCGGCAATACATTCCTTTTCTTTATAATGTTAAAAAGGTAAAAAAACAATTTTTCCCAAAGCGCGCATCCTATAAGCACAACGCAGGGTGCGGCGATATTAAACTGCATCCCGTGTATCTGCCTGATAGCAAAAATAAGCACAAAGAAACCAAACACGGAAACCAGTATTATATTTCCTCTTTCAAGACCTGTGTGTGTATCGGGTTTATGTTTTCGTATGGAGCCCCACGGGTTTATGGTTCGACTCCGCTCACCATCCTTCGAACCATCCTGAGCTTGTCGAAGGACACCCGCGGTACCTTTCTTTTCCAGTCTCGTGCCATACGGCACAGGCCCGTGGGGCGGAATCCCGCCCGTCCCGCAAAGCGGGACTGGATGCGGGATAAATGAAAAAATAATATATATGAAAGATACGCCGTAGAGAATAAATGCTGTGCAGAATAAAAACGCCCTCGCAAGCTGGGGATCGGAGATTGCGCTAACTATATTTGTCTTTAGAAGCACGCTCATATAGGGGTAAACGTCGACGAGATATTTGGGAAACTTAAAGGGCATATCGACAAAACACGTAACCAGATATGCCATAAGTGCCTTGTGTGCCAGCAAATATACATATGCGGGAAGTAGTACAATGCCCATCCCGATGCCATATCGTATTCCCAGGCTGACAGGAGACATTTTTTTGCAAACAGGATTAGTCAGTCTAAGCGTAAGCAGAAATATACCGCTTGCAGCCAGGAGTGCTATCCCCGATTCCTGTGTATAGAAAAGTGCTATCCCGTTTATGCACCCTGCCGCGTAAAGCCACAGATTACTTTTCTTTTTATTAAACATATAGAGGCAGATGAGCGCTAAAAAGGGTATCGCATTACGCATACCGCCCCAGCGGGAACTCCAGAATGGCACTACCCGCGTAGCGATTAAAAGCCATGCAAATATATAAGCAAAAAATCTCCTTTTTAACATAAGACGCCCGAAGAAATAGGCAATAAGCAACCAAAAAATCATCCCAAATTCATAACATGCACGCAGCACCACGATAGATTTTCCTACTACGCACATTATGAGAGCCGGGATGAGCTCATAGATAAGTCCGTAGATAAGATAACTGTCTCTATAGGGCACCTGACCATGAAAGAGTGAATTAACCCAGGAGAGATGGGAGCCTTCGTCGATCGATACTATTGGCCCATGGGCAAAAAAGACATTAAAGCTCAAAAGAAAGATAAGCATCGGGATGATCGCTATGTCAAAAACAAGACCGATTTTTTTTGTGTTCATTTTATATTGAGCCTAAACAGTGCCCAGGCATTTTTTAATTCTATCCCCAGGCGTGTAACATTTTTTATATTTGTTGCCCTATGCCAGAGATATGACGGCCTAAAATAGAAATGCCTTACCGCCTCCTTTTTAAGAAGGGCTAATCTTTCTCTGGTGATATACCTTGTAGGCATCACAATAGTTTCCCCTGACTGATCCATGATTTCAAGCCCGGGATTTATAAGCCCCAACCTAAGTGTCTCTTCTCTTAGCTGGGTTCCTCCGCGTGGAACCGCTACATTAAAGGAAGCAAAATCTGCTTTAAGTTCAAGTGCAAAATGTATGGTATCTAAAACCGATGATTCGGTCTCATCGGGTAGCCCGATAAGAAATGTGCCTACGGTGGTAATTCCCAGCTTACGGCAAAGATTAAACGTATCTTTTATCTGGTTTCTTGTATAATTTTTATTATATTTCTTAAGCAACGCCTCGTTGGCCGTCTCAACACCGAAGATGATGGTATGGCAGCCTGATTTTTTCATCAATAATAAAAACTCCTCGTCAATCAAATCTACGCGGGAAAAACAAAGCCACGCAAAACCAAAATTTTCACTGATCAAGCTAAGACACAATTCTTTGTTGCGTTCTCGCAGCGCGCCAAAAGACTGGTCTGCAAAAAATAATTCCCGTATCCCAAGGCCATGAAGGTAGCGCAGCTCCTCCATAACATTATTAACAGAGCGATACTTGAATCCCAGCGTACCGATAATACAGAACGCACACTTATAAGGACAGCCAAAATCGGTAAGTACGGTAGCAAATTTTTTATGCCACACAAATGGGCTGCGGTAGCTATAGCGCAAAAACAGTTCATGCCGCGGGCATGGAAGATCCAATACAACATTGTGTTCTCTACCGATACAGGCATTAAACGCTCCTGTATCTTTATGAGAAAATATCGTACAAGCCTTATCGCGATTGCCCTTTAAAAATTCCAGGATGTCCGGACTTGAAAAATCAAGAATAAACCCATCTATAAAATCATACTTTTTAAGTTTTTCCTGCGGATTGTCAAAAACGATGTCACCGCTACAAAGAAGCAGGAGTCCGGGGATTTCTCTTTTTAAATCACTCAGAAATAAGACATCCTCTCCTAATGAAGCGGCGCCGATAAGCGAAATTACCGCATGCGGATTGAGCGTTTTTATTTTATGTATTACTGCCTTGGATGAGAGCTTTTCCATTATCGCATCCAAAAACAAAACCTCATATTCTTCTGCAAGGCGGCCGCTTAAGGCTAAGAGATCTATAGGATGATTAATATAGTTTGCTTTTGATACCTTGCTGCAATAATAGTCCCGTATATACAACCTTTGACCGGGCGGGTTTAATAAAAGTATTTTTTTCATCTTGCCAGATCACTTCTTTTTTGCAATTGCTACAATATTTAAACCTATAAAGGGCGATACTGTTTTTTCCAAGACCCTTAAAAAAGGGACTATTGTATTAAATAGTTTTATCTGCGACAAAGAGGCGACGTTTCTCCTCAATATCCTGCCATTTAAAAACCATGCAGGAACACCCAGAAGATTATGAAAAAATACACGCTCTACGCAGAAATGGGCACTCTTAAGTTTATCGACTAATTCTTTTTTAGAATAGCGCCTATAATGCCCGATAGCATTATCATTACTCCCGTATAGAAAACTAAATGCCGGGCAACACACAATTAATCTGCCGCCGGGATTTAAAATACTATACATATGCTCCAGAGCAACTTCATCTTTTTCGATGTGCTCCAGGACCTCTATGCAGATAACGGTATCAATACGTAATGCGGATACTTTTCCAATATCCTCTTTCACGATATCATATTTAAATACTTTTATATTGTTATACCCTGAAAAAATTTTTTTTAAAATACCACAATACTCTTCATTGATCTCAGTAGCACAATATAATTCAAAATTTTTAAAAAAATTCCCATAATACCCCATACCGCTTCCTACTTCAAAAATCCTTCTGCCAATATACGGGCGTATAGTATTATATATCCATTCAATATAACGCGGGGCTTCTTTTAGTAAATGCAACCCCGGCGTAAGAATATCATAGTCCATACCATATCCTTATATCTTCTGTGCAATAAGTGTGGTCTGACCGGCATAGTAACGTATAGCTACATGCTCAAGATGCAGGGTTTTTGCAATACCCAACACTATCCTGTGTAACGGCGCATTAAACGACGCTAAGAATTTTATAAGATACATAAGCGACATATCCTGCCAGTGCGGCCTGAAAAATAAAACTTTAAAACCGTGCACCTGTAACATCTGTGTTAATACCCCGGGGCTAAAATAGTAGAGATGGTCCTCGAGTAAAAACCACCAATGCGCGCGCATACACTGCGCAAACACTGAACTGATGTCGGGAAAGTTGAGGGCAAGTATGCCTCCGGGTTTCAGTATTCTTTGTATTTCGCGTAGCGTCTTTGCCGGCTCGGGCAGATGTTCGATTACGTCAAACATGGAAACTGCATCAAAATAAGAAGAGGGAAACTCGCTCTCTTCAACCGTTCCAAGCCTAACGGTGGTACCGAGAAGTTGTTCGGCCTCTTTTGCTATCGCCCTGCTCATTTCTACACCTTCAATCTGCCAACCTTTTTTTTGGGCGACATATAAAAAATAGCCTGCCGCACAACCGACATCGAGCAACCTTCCTTTGGGGATATAGTTTTCAATAAGGCGTAACTGCCTCTTGAACGTTTTTATGCGTAGCTCCATCTGGGATGAATACCCGACGTCCAGTGCGTTAGCATACTGATTCATCAATTCTTCTCTATCAGTACGGGGATTGACATAGACAAGGCCACAACGCCTGCACGCTACGATCCTGCCATAACATGTATGCGGCACGCCTAAAGAAAATCGTCCGTCGCCGGCATGTTTTTTCTTTTCTTTGTACAGAACGCGATAGTCGCTTGAGTCGCACAGCGCACAACGTACATATTCCAATTTATTCTCTCCAGAACTGCCTTATATTAAAGAGGCTTTTAAAATTTCTTAGGCCGATAGAAATCATTTCCTTAAACAACAGGTTTTCGCTCTTATAATAACACCAGCCGTAACTCATAAGAAACAGCACGTTAAAAACAGGGTTTGGACGTACCTTGACAATTTTTTTTATAAGAGGAAAAAGCTTAGGAAATTTTACCGCATAAAAAAATAATTTTTGAAGGTTGATAAGTTCATTTTTATACGCAGACTTAAGGGGTGTAATCTGAAAGTAGCTGGTGCTCTCCTGTACGTTTTTATCTTCTACAAATCCATATTCTCTTGCATAGTCGCCGAGCTCTGTCCCCGCAAACGGTTGAAAAATGGCACACCAGGGATACGGCGTCTTGATATCTATATTTATCATTACCGTTTTCCACATCTGTGTGAGCGTCTCATCCGGCAAACCAACCATATTATATGTCCTGAATTTTATCCCATAACGCTTTAACAGTTTTGCGCTAGTGTATATTTGTTCGTCCCTAATCTCTTTCTTAAGCAGGCGGTTCCTTAAGATTTCATCTCCGGTCTCTATGCCGAAAAATACCGCCTTACACCCGCCTTCCGCCAACCTTGCGATGAGCGGCTCATTCGTTAAATCGGCTCTAATAAGACAGATAAGCGGCCTCTTGATCTCTTGCCGATACTGTTTCATAAATTCGCCTACCCATTGTTCCTCTAAGATAAAGGTGTCGTCCTGCATATAGACAGTCCTAAGCCGATAACGCACGAGGACTTGTCTGATTTCCTCTATTATATTATCGACGCTCCTTCTTCTGACGTATTTGCCTTTTCCTTCATACAGCTTTTTCAAACCGTGGTTATAGCAATAGGAACAGCTGAAAGGGCACCCCCGCGTAGCCATGAATGATTTTCTTGAGACGTTTAAAAAAGGATATTTACGATAATAACTATCGCGGTTAGGAAACGAAAGCCTGTCAAGTTCCTCTATAAGCGGAGTCTGTTCATTTTTTATGACAGAGTTACCCACTTTAAACCAACAACTCCCGGTATCGGTAAGGTCTTCGGCTCTATCAATCTTATTTGCTAATTCCAGCATGGCAAATTCCCCTTCTCCGCGGCAGATAATAGAAATAGAAGGCTCATGAATAACCTCCGGAAAGTAGGTGGGGTGTGGGCCTCCCAGGATAATTTTGGTTTTTACAGTTTGGTTTATCGCAACTGCTAAATCAAGGGCCCATCCTTTTGCCGTGGTAGTAACGGTAAGGCCGACTAAGTCAGGGGCAAATGACGCAAGGTCCTTTATAAGCTGACGCTGGTTTCCAAGATCCAGAAATAGCTGGACCCTATGTCCGGCATTTGAAAGGACGCCCTCGATATAGAGAATACCGAGGTATTCATATGCAAAATTTTGGATAAGGGCTATTTTTGCCATAGTACTATTTTTTTTCGAATATGGAACCTACTGAGCGGATGGCAAATACCAGCGTAAAGAAGAAGCTTCGCCTTTCCCCTTTTACAAAAACAAAAAAATAGATAAATGCCCACCACAATCTGAATATGCTGTTATGGGGAAAATGAATTAAGCGCTTAATCAAATTCCATGTCCGGGGAAACATCACGGCTGTTTGAAAAAAAGAATGTGTGTTCAATATCTGATTCTTGTATCTGCTTCTTACAATCGATTCATACTGCTGCGAAGAACCGCGGAGCACTTCCACATTTTCTTCAAGCAGTTTTCTGTCGGCTGCATATACCTCTACCTGCGTCCCGGGATAAGGGGTAAGCAACGAGCACCGAGGGTAATCTGTCTTAATATTCATATTAAGCGTAACGGTTTCAAACACATTTTCTATTGTCTCCTCGGGGATGCCCACCATATTATACGTCATAAACTTTAGATTATACTTCTTCAGTAGTGCGGCGGCAGAGACTATCTGGGCATTGGTTATATTTTTGTTAAGCAACGTGGTGCGTATACGTTCATTTCCGCTTTCTATGCCGAAGCGGACACAAAAACAGCCCGATTCTCTGAGTAAGACAACTATCTCTTCATCCAGAATGTCTGCCCTCCCGTCACAGGTAAAGGGAAGGAAAATTTCTTTCTTATAAAGAGAGAAAAAATTTTTAAGCCATGGTTTGTTTATTATTAGGATATCATCCGTAAAATATATCGTTTTTAGCCCATACGTATCCCTGACATTTTTTATCTCCTGCATGAGATTCGCGGGACTTCTGAGCCTCACATACTTGCCTTTTCCTTCATACATTGCCTTGAGCATCGGGTTAAAACAAAAACTGCACCGGTAAGGGCACCCCCTACCTGCAATAAATGTCTTAAACGGATTCTTCCTTAGAAAGGCATACCTTTGGTAGTAGACTTTCCTGTCGGGAAAGGGCAGACCGTCTAAGTCTTCTATAAGCGGCCTGAGTTCATTCTTGTAGACATGCCCTTCTTTTTTTACCCACAGGTTAGCTATCTGAGAAATATCTTGACCCTTATCGAAGGTATCGGCGATATCTAAGAGAGGATATTCGCCTTCCCCCCTGCATATTACGTCTACCGCAGGGTGTTCGATAATGCCGGGAAAGTATGTGGGATGCGGGCCTCCAAAAACCGTCAAGGCCGTTGTAGCTTTTTTTATTTCCGAAGCGATAGCCAAAGCCCAGTGGTGCAGACCTGTCATCGTTGAAAAGGCTACTATATCCGAGGGACGTATTTTGCTAGTAAAATGACGGGCTTTTTCTCCGATAAGAAGGGATGTGGTATGGCCACTTTTTTTAAGTACCGCCGATAAAATAGCAGGCGCGCCGTATTCATAATAGTGCCTCTGGAGAAATACTATATGTGCCATATATTGAGATTATGTTAGTAGTGAGTATGCGAGGTGTATAAAAATATCCTTACCACCTATCAAAAAATTCCTTTTTTGCTTCTTCCAGCACCTCTTCTACGGTGATAGCCTGCATGCAGATATTTTTTCCTTCAAAACAACGTTTGTCTCCGTACATCGCAGTCTTCATATTGTATACGTTGAGACAGGGGCTGCAATAGAGGTTTTTATAAAAAACAAGGTGGTTATCTCCGACCGGCCCATAGAGCACGGGTGTTTCCGGCCCGAACAATGAAACGGTAGGAACTCCCAGGGACTCGGCCAAATGAAGCGGGCCACTATCATTCGTAAAAAGGAGTGCGGTACGTTTAAGTAACGCCGCAAGTTCTCTTAATTTCAACGTTCCGCATAAATTAATAGTATCTTTTTCCCTGTCTGCGAGACTGATGACGTATTCGGTATGGGCTATATCATCCTCTGCGCCAATAAACACTAGCTTAGCTTTGCAAAGCTCATGTAATTTATCCACGAGCTTTGCAAAATAGATGGCAGGCCATCTTCTTTCTAAACAAAGATCGCCCGCATTGACATTAATACATATTATTTTATCGTTCGTTCCTACATTTCTTTCCTTGAGCAATCGCTCGATATACATGCTATCTTCTTCCTGGATGAACGGTTTCAAGATACAAAGGTCTTTGTTGTACGCGCCTACCGCTTGTGCCAGTGCGAGAAATACCTCGCGCACATGATGATAAGGGTTATAATATACATGGTGCGTAATCAGATTTCCCCTCCACATCTGCCTTAAGTAAAATCCCACCCTTATTGGGGCTCCACTTAAATAGGTCATAATAGTAGAAAATTTTGCAAAAAATTCCATATCGATTGCAATATCTATGTTCCTGCTCCATAAAAATAAAAGCGCCCTTATTACATCATAGACAAAAAACCAAAGTTTAGCGGCCCGGATAGTGATAATGGTATCTGCCAGGTTATACATCTCGATGATATCTTTATTGCCCTGAAAGGTGAGAATGAGTATTTTTGCGTCAGGAAATTTACTGCGCAATGCCCGTATCATGGGCGAGGACAGGATAATACTGCCCATGCCAAAATATTTCATAAGCAGTATCATCTTTACTTCTTTATGCCGTTTTCTGAAAGGAAAAAGTAGTATTTTTAATATAGGACGAATTACTTTATTGAATATATCAAGAAACAGGCAAATAGGAACGCCGAAATAAAAGTCCAGCATCCTCATTTTTGTAGTTTTCATATCATACTCCTCTTTACTGCCTGCTCATCTCATCTAAAATTCTTATATTGTTTCGTGACATGGAAAAATTGGGATCTATAGCGAGTGCTTTCTGCCAATATAGTCTTGCCTCTTTAAACATGCCCTTTTTATAATAGACGACTCCCAGGTTATTATAAAGCGCTTTATACTGCGGGTTTAACTTTAACGCAGCCTGATAGGCTTCGATAGCCTCATCAAGCCTGCCTGCGTTGTTATATGCATTACCGAGGTTATTATACGCCTTTACGCTATTTGGGTTTAACTCAATTGCTTTTTTATGCGCGGCGACGGCATTTTCAAAATCTTCTTTCATGTCATAGGCAACCCCCATATTATCGTACGGTTGATCAAACTTGGGGTTTAGCGCAATGGCTTTTTGGAACTCTGAGATTGCTTCGTCGTACCATTGTTTTTCCAAGTACAAAATCCCTATCTCATTGTGAGGCCTATAGCTGCCGGGAGAATACTCTATTGCTTTTTTAAAAAAAGTGAGGGGGTCTGCCCACACGATATTTTGTTTTACGGTAAGCAGAGAAAATACGCCGATAACGCCTATGTATAACAGGAGTACCGTAATAAGCACACTACGGCGGATGCGGGGAGGTAGGATTTGGATAAAATAATGGACGCCTCCGACAACCGTTAAGAGGAAGCCGAAACCGGGCAGATAGAGCCAGTGGTCGGCAAGCGTGGTATTTATCGGTACGATATTGCTCATAGGAATAAGCGCGATAAAAAACCACAGCATACCGAAAAAACATATCCGCAACCGGCGGGCTCTTGCCTGCATTATAAAAGCAACTATTAATAAAAGTATGCACAGAGAGATAAAGGTGCTCATCTGGAATATCCCTCTGCTAAAAGGTATGCTTTTTTCAATATGTATATGGGTGGGAAAAAGAAGGAGCCCCATAAGCCTTACAAATGATTCTATGGTGGTAAGCAGCCGCGTGGAGAGCACGGGAGGATTTACTGCTGTGGCGTCAGGAAAATTAAAAATAGTGGCTCTTAAAAAAAAATAAACTATAAGGATAATAAAAAAAGGCATTGTCTTTTTGGCATATGCGGACTTTATGTCTTTTGCGCACACCGTAGCGCCGCTTAACAATAACAAAAACGGCGTTATGATGGCCAATTCCTTGGAAAGAAGCGCTAGAATAAACGAGAAGAGGGAGCCTATATAATAAATTTTTTTCACGAAGATTTTAGAAGATACCAGTGGCTGAGTTTTTTTCTTAGCATCAACGGATTGCGATAGCGAACTATGTATACCTTTGATGAATAAAACAAGGGCGAGCAGGATAAAGAAGGTCGCCTGGGAATCTGCCCGCGAAGAAATATAATCTACGACGGTGCTGTGTATCGGATGCACAAGGAACAAAAGGCTTGTAAGAAAAGCGATTGTTCTTTGTAAAAACAGGCGAAAAATAAAAAGATAGATAAGGAATGCACAACCTATATGAAAAAGGACGCTTGTGAGATGATAACCGAACGGATTATTCTTCCAGATGGCATAATCCAGCATTATGCAGAGGCTCTGAAGGGGACGGTAAAAATTACTTAGCCCTGCGCTGCTATAGTAAAGGTGATGCGTGAATATCTCGCCTATATATTTGAAGTGCGTAATAAAATGATTTTCACTGATAAGGAACTTATCGTCCCAGATAAAGGGACTCTGCAATGCATTCGCATAGATTAAGAAACCGTAAAAAATAAGGAAAAGAAAAATTCCCGCATGGAATTTAATCTCTTTGTGCATTATATGCAGGTCGCCTGTGATGCACCGCCTTTTTATAGACTATTTATTTTTTGGTGTGTCTTTTTTAGTTTCTTCATTTTTTTCTTCAGGTACCGGCTTTGGCTGGTCTACTGCGGGCGGAGGCGTAACGGCAGGCAGCGTTGTTTCAACCGCTTCCAATTTCACGCCATAAAGGGTATAGTCAAATACTTCTTCCTCCGCTGCTTTCTTTGTTTTCTTCATGCGACGTTCGCTTACTACACCTCTCATACTTTTCCCGTCAGTGTTAAGCTCGCCGTGCCAAAAGAGCTTTTCGTCATCGTCTTTTGACTGCATGGTCTCCCAGATGGTCTTTCCGTCATCTTTTAGCGAAAGCGAATAATTTGTTACGGGATAACCTTTACCCGCAAATGCCTCGGAGGTAAATTTACCGTCATTGAAACTAAGCGTATCGTTGATAGCGCTTTGGCCCTTCTTTTCGGCCATCGGCGTCAGGGCAACGCTCCACTTGGTCGCATTGATGACCATCGGTTTTTTTTCTTCTTCCTGCGCCATCGGACAGGAAATACAAACTAACATTCCCAGCATGACACACACGCTACCAAGTACAATAACCTTTTTGACCATATATCCTCCTTTTGGTGATATCGTACATAGTGTAATTTTATTTCATTATCGCCTTACCTTCAAATGTTTCCCAGGTCAAAATATATTTCTTAACCCAGTCCGCATCCGCATCATCGCTTTTGGCAAGTCTTAGAAAATGCCTGAAATGTTCAATTGCCTTTTTGCGGTTTACTAAGTACTCCGCATAGATATATCCGAGATTGAAATGAGCATACGAATGGTTGGGGTCTATTTCTATAACTTTTTCAAATTCAGCAGTTGCCCGCTCATACTCCTTGTTTTTGGTATAAAACACTCCGAGATTATAATGCATCTCGGCAGTTTGTCGTACTAATATCTTATTCTGGCGAGCCACCTCGGTAAACTTTGAAGGCATATTCCTTATTTCCTGCTCAAATTTTTTATTGTCTTTTGATGCAATATCGTAGTTCTTCTTATAGTCTGCCAATTGAGCGCTTAGCTGTTCTATGTGCGTTTCTGCTTTTTCGACGCGCGCTTTTAACTGTTCATTTTCTTTTTTTGTTTGATTTAGATTATTATCTACCCTATTTTTTTCTCTTTGTAAAGCAGAAATTTTGTCGCTTAATTCTTTTGTTTTGTTCGATTTTTCTTTCTTCGCAACCACTTCTCTTAACCTATCTCTTTCCTCGGCCATTTTGGTCTCGCTTTGCTGAAGTGCGGCAAGCTCCTGCTGTATGCTTAAGTTAGTGCTTTCTAATTCCTGCTTTTGTTTCTGAAGCGTGTTTATGTCCTCGGTAATTTTTGTCATTAATTCTTCGCATTCCTTCACGCGGTTTCTGTAGATAAGCAGTTCCTTTATCTGTGACATAAGGTTTTGCCTATCCACCTTCATTGCCTCGTTCTCCTTGCGGACAGCTTCGTGCTCCTTAACCAGCGTGTCATATTGCGTGCTGAACTTTTTCTCTTCCTGGCTAAGCCTTTCATAGACAGGCGTAATAACTTTTAATTGCTTAGATAGGTTTTGTGATTTATTAGAAAAATAAATGATGCCCGCTCCTTCGCCTATAACCAAAATTCCCATTACCGCTGCAATTATCTTTAATTTATTCATTCGCATTATCTCCTTTGATTTTCATATCTTCTTCCTTTTGTTCTTTAAGCTCTGTGTATTCATGATAAGGCTTTATCTCAAGCGAAGGTGTTTTCTCTTTATCAATGTCCTCTTTCAAGGAGACAGAAGGGATTTCCTTATTTTCTCCTTCCGGCTGAACCTCAGGGGCTATTTGAGTTCCGGACTCTATGCTTCTCAATATCTTGGGCTTTTCCTCATGCAGAGTATTTTCTCCCGGCATCTCTTCGCTCCCTAGCGGAGGCTCTGCGGCCTCGGGTTCTTTTTCCTGGGGGAATTCTAATTGTTTATATTCTTTAACATAACCTTCTTTAAGTTTTGATTCTTCCTCTTTTTGCTGCTTTAGCTCCGGATATTCCTTGTAGGTCCGTATCTTGTCCTTTGGCTCTTCTTTTTCCGGTTTATAGTCTGACTGTGAGGTAAGGCCGGGATATTCTCTATATTCTTTCCCTGGTCTTTCCCCGAAATCTCTTTCGTCGCCTGTGGTTAACTCGGCTCCGCTGACAATATGCGGGGTAATCATAACCATTAATTCGGTTCTTTCGGTTTTGTTTGTGGAGGATTTAAATAAAGCCCCCAGCAGCGGGATATTCCCCAGAAAGGGGACTTGTTCGCTCGATAAAACTTTTTCTTCTTTGCGCAGGCCTCCGAGAACAATAGTCGCACCGTCTTTTACCAATACCGTAGTCTCTGCCATAGAACTATCAATAATGGGAATTTTATTTCCCGAAGGAGTAGTAAGGGTTGAGACTACGCTTGAGATTTCCGGCTTTACTTTCATTGTTATAAATCCGTCGTCGTTAATGGTAGGTGTCACCGATAGCTGGATACCCACATCTACGAAGGTCACTTCCTCAGATACCGTAGTAGTAGTTTGGCCTGTAGTAGTGGTGGTGGTAACATATGCCTGTTTCTCACCCACATGTATCCTTGCCTCCTGATTATTGATTACCGCCAACTTTGGATTAGAGAGTACCTGTGTCTTTCCCAATGTCTGTAGATATTTGAGCACTGCATCAAGGTCTTTCCTTTTGCCTACAACACCAACATGCAACTTTTCGCCAGGTGCTACCTTGCTACTGGATGAAGAACTTGGAGTATTTCCGCTAAACGGATAGCTGCCAACCCCGGCTGTAGGATATCTTGTATCAAGAAACTCTTGTCGCGCTTGCCAGTTTTCGGTTGCCGGCTGCAACACGCTGTAGGGATAGGAACCAACATAGGTCATGCCCATTGACTGGCTTATGTTCATCAGACCTTCCCATTCAATTCCCTTATCCAGCTGATCCGATAATTTAACCTTAATGATTTTAGCATCGATTAAAACTGCTTTTGTCTTTACGTCGAGCGCTAAGACTAACCTTTCGATATCGCGCATCCTGTCGGGAAGTGCCTGTATAATTAGCTGGTTTGAACGCTCATCCGCCGTTATGGTGCCTACCTTTTTTAGATCCAGCTGTGTCTTAAGTTGTTCTGCCGCTTCTTTTGCTTTTGCATATTTTAAGGTGAATACCTGCACTAAATTTTTCTGCTCAAGGGTTAAGAGGGCTTTCTCTATGTCTTTTATCTTTTCTGGAGTATCCATAATTAATGCGGTGCCGGAATCGGGCTCAACAAGCACCCTCCCTATATCGCTCTTTAGGGTATCCAGTAGACTGAATACCTGTTCCGGTATGGCGTATTGAATCCTGAATACTTTCACCTGCCTGATGTCGGAGAACCTTCTACCGAAGAGCGCTTTATATTTTTCTTCGGTCATCACGTTATAGATATCCCCCTCTTTCCTATAGGCAAGATCATTTGAGCGCAGCATGATATCAAAGATATCCTTTACCGGGACGTCTTCGACCATAAGCGTTATTCGGCCCGCGACATCCTTGGTAGTGATAATGTTCATCTTTGCCTTTATCGCCAAAAATTTAAGCGCGTCCACTACTTCAATGTTACGGAGGTCCAGAGAAACCCTTGTCTGTATGCCTCCGGGTAACGACGTACTATCGGCTACTTTAGAAGAAACCGTTGTCAACTGGGCAACATTATCTTCCGCATCTCCGTTTTGAAACAAAAAGGAAGAAAAGAATACCCCTATAATCATAACACTCACAAGGAATTTTTTCATATATATCATTTTAATTCTACTTCTTCTCCGCTGTAGCTTAAAACAACTTTGTCTTTAAAAATCGCTTCTATCTTGATCTCTCCTATAAGCTGCCCCCGTTTTACAAAATAGGTTTTTGATGTCTTAGTATCTTCGATTATTACATCAGGGTCATTAGACCAGGCAATCCCTACGAGCTTTAAATTTTGCGTTGCTTCGATTATCCTTGAAGAAGGGCCGGCCGCAGTAGCAGCTTTTTCTACCGTAGCCACTGAGCTTTTCTTTGCAAACATTTTGAATATATCGCGCTCCCTTACTTTTTCCAAATAGAAGGTGGGCGATTTATTCACTATTCCTCTTTGAGAAAAATCCGCATCCTGTTTCGTTATTTCTCCCTCTTGCATCTTTACATTCGGCATTTTTTTTAACAGAGTAACGGATATATAAAGATTATAAATAAAATAACTTCCTAATATAACCATGAAAAGGATAAGGAGATTATTAACCAGTTTGAAATCCAACACCTGGTATTTGTCACCCTTGAATCCTTTCTTAAATTTCTCTTTAAAAAAAGATATCCTGCCCAGCCATGCGCCGAGAGAAAGAAAGCTTAAGCTTTGGTGCTTAATTACATGGGTCCCTAATGCCCCTGCATCCTTGGCCTTAGGGTCTTCTATTAACTTTAAAAGTTGTTTTTCTGGAGTAAGCTGTCTTTCCTGAGCCATCCTGTTTTTATCTCTTCGTCAACGAGTTCCTTTACGATTTCCGAATCAACCACATATTTGTTTTTTAATACCAGTGTTTTTAATGCCTTATGGCAGAGCATGGTCACCTGTCGTGGGTAGCCCTTGCTGTGCTGATAAATATCCCGTATGGCATCATCCAGAAAGATGTGTATATTCGCTTTATAACCTGCCTGCCGTATGCGAAATTCTATCATCTCCTTTGTCTCGTCAAAATCGAGCGGATTGAGGGTATATTTAAAACTGATACGGTCAAAAAAATTAGGCATATTGATTATTTTTGCATATAATTCAAGCTGACCTAAGAGAACCAGCTGGAGCAGTTTAAATTCATTCGTTTCGTAATTAAGCAGGACGCGTAAAACTTCTAGCGAAGTCTCACTCAGTTTCTGCGCCTCATCAATAATCAACGTAACGGTCTTACCTTCTGTTACCCCTTTCTGGAAGAGAAACCTTTCCAGGGCTTCTCGTAAGTCCAAAATAGTAACAGAGGCTGAGGCATCCATCGATACATCAAAATTCCTCATAAGGGAAGTAAGAAAAAGCGGCTCATCGTCAAACGAGGGGTCTAAAATGATGTGAAATACAACATCGGCCCGCTGTTTCAGTTCCTGAATAAGTTTTCTTGAGAGCGTAGTCTTACCCGTCCCTACATCCCCGAGTATCACAGAAAGCCCCCTCTTTAAGCGTAGTTCAATAATCACGTTTGTGAGCGCGGTTTCGTGTTCTTTTGACAGGTAAAAAAATTCGGGATCCGGGCTTGTTGAAAAAGGCTCTTTTTCAAATCCCAACACTTTGAAATAACTCATACCGATATCCCTCTTTCTATATTCCTATAAACCGTTTGCGTATCAACTGCAAAGAATACCCTTCTTCCATCAGTTCCCGTATCTTGACAATCCGTTTTTCCACTACAGCCTTATCGTAGAACCTTACATTACCCTTTTTAAGCAGCACGGGCAGTAATCCAAAATTAGTGTAATGGTTCAATGTCTGATAAGAAATACTGTGCATCTGCATAATATCTTTTGCAGAAACCGCCTTATTATTTTGGATATTATTTTTGACTTTTTGTATCATCTCTTTTTCCTTTTTTTCGGTTTTGTATTAGTACGTTAGACCTATTAGATTTATCATAATTACAATAAGTATAATATATTTAATAAATTCCAATTTGTCAAGAAAAAAGTGGAGCCCCCTCGGCCTAAAGACCGAGGCTCCCTCCCTGAAGCAGAAATAAACTTCCGCAACCCCTCATCCCCGGTCTAAAGACCGGGGATTTCTGCGGAAGGGATTAAATCATCGTGGGTTGCGATGTGTCGTTTCTATTGTCTCGGCACTCTTTTGAGCGCGAAACACAATGTTTTTGCCTGGTGGATGCGGATGAAGGGATAAAAAAATTATTCGTATCGTAATGCTTCGATGGGGTCAAGTTGAGAGGCCTTTTGGGCCGGCCAAAGGCCGAAGACTATCCCCATGGCTAATGAGAATGATGTGGCAAGGACTACCGAAGACGGAGAAACTATCACTGACCAACCCGCAAAACGGGTTATTAAAATTGCACTGCCTGCTCCCAGCAAAATACCGGCCATACCGCCGATAAACGACATCAGTATTGCCTCGATAAGAAATTGCACCATAATATCCTTATTGTTCGCCCCTATTGCTTTACGCAAGCCGATTTCACGCGTACGCTCGGATACCGACACCAGCATAATGTTCATAATGCCTATTCCTCCCACTAAAAGCGATATAGCGGCAATCGATCCGAGCAAAAGTGACATGGTTTTGGTGGTAGTTTCAAGCGTATTCCTAATATCGGCCATATTCCGTATCTGGAAAGAATCTTCCCCGTTTTTGTTAAGTCGGTGCTGTGTTATAATAAGTTCGTTTATCTCCTGTTGTGCCGCATCGACTAAATCCGGCCCTTGTGCCTCCGCATATATGGAATCAACATATTCTTTTCCAAAAACCCTGAACATGGCTGTGGTAACGGGAATGATTGCCGTATCATCCTGGTCGTGAAAAGTATCCGCTCCTTTTACGGGCAATATACCTATCACCTTGAAATTAATCAGGTTGACTTTTATTGTTTCTCCGACCGGGTTCGCGCTTCCAAAAAGTTGTTTTACTACGGTTGAGCCGAGCAATATGACCTTTGCTCTCATCTTTACTTCGTCTTCTGTAAAAAATCTTCCTACTACCGGTTCGGTAGCGCGCATCTGGGCATAATCCACGCCGGCGCCGACCACTTGGGTATTCCAGTTTTTATTTGCATAGACCATCTGGGCTCTGCCGTTAACCGAAGGGCTTACCCTCTTTACCGTAGCCGAGAGTTTAGAAATAGCGCTAACATCCTGCAATGTAAAACGCGTCACCGTGCCGGACTCCATAGCTACCCCGCGTAATCTTGCAGAACCCGGCCTAATCACCAAAAGGTTGGAGCCCAAAGAGGCCAGCTGCTGTTTAATTGATATCTTGGCGCCCTCACCGAGTGCAAGCATGGCAATAACCGCGGCTACGCCGATTAGGATACCCAGTATGGATAAAAACGAGCGCATTTTATGCGATACCATTGCGCCGGCTGCCTGGCGAAGATAATCGAAAAACTTGGTTTCCCTGGCAGCCCTTTCGGTTTTGGACAAAACGACATCGATTATCCTGTCGGCTTGATGTTCATCAAGATGTTTTGGCAAAACCCCCGGTTTCTCATCCGAAATAATACAACCGTCGCGCATACGGATAATACGCTTGGCATGGTCGGCAACTTCTTTTTCGTGAGTTACGACAATAATAGTTGTACCCTTCTGATTCAGCCTTTTCAAGATTGCGATTATTTCTTCTTTGCTTTTTGAATCAAGGTTACCGGTTGGTTCATCCGCCATAATGATCAAAGGGTCATTGACCAGAGACCTTGCTATCGCCACACGCTGCTGCTGGCCTCCGGAAAGTTCATTCGGTCTGTGACTCATCCGGTCCGCAAGTTCGACCTCATTAATTTTTTCTTTTGCTTTTTCCTGTAAATGACGTTTCCCCGCATAAATCAAAGGAAGTGCGGCATTTTCTAAGGCACTCATCCGAGGCAGCAGGTGAAACTGTTGAAATACAAAACCTACCAGCCGGTTTCGTATCGCGGATAGTTC
This sequence comes from Candidatus Omnitrophota bacterium, assembly GCA_043800345.1. Taxonomy (GTDB): domain Bacteria; phylum Omnitrophota; class Gorgyraeia; order VGKN01; family VGKN01; genus JAZDNB01. Next base: position 6,263 of record JAZDNB010000032.1, on the reverse strand, counting down.
TTCGTCAGAAAGTCCGTTAATTTTTCTTTTGCCCAAATAATAGTCTCCCGTATCCGGCCTGTCAAGCAACCCCACGATATGCATGAGTGTGGATTTTCCGGAACCCGAGGGACCCATGATGGCCACAAATTCACCGGGAGCTATAGTTAAAGAAATACCCTGCAAGGCCTTTACCTCGACCTTGCCCATATGATAGGTTTTGGATATGTTTTTTAATTCAATCATTGCACCTTAATGCCTCGGCATAAACGGATTTTTTCCGATATTACTTTTGGGAAGGCTGTATTTTTTTGTCTTGAGCATCATTGTATCATTGACGGTGATTCCGGAGAGCACCTCTACGTTCTTATCGTCGGAGATACCCAACGTAAGGGGAGTTTTTAGCGGTTCCTGCTCTTTGCCCTGGTATAATAAAACATAGCTGTTCCCGTTATCGTTATAGACTGCCTCAGCCGGAATAAGCAGGATATTTTCTTTTTCCTTCTCTATAAAATCCACGGTTGAGTTCATCCCGGAACGGAAAAACGGTGAGACTTCTTCCGGAACTAGATCCACCTCATACATAGTGACATTATTGACTGTTTTTGATTCATAATAAATATGTTCCACGGAGGCCTTTATCTTCGTATCGGGATATGCATCAAGCGCGATAACCGCCTTCATGCCGGAGGTAATCTTTCCGATATCCGTTTCGTCAACCTGTGCACGTACAATCAGCTGGTCTGATAATACCACCACAACATCGCTCGTTGTAACGGTCTGCCCTGGCTGGGTTTTTGCCACAATAACCTCGCCGTCAATCGGTGCCGGAAGCGGTATAGATTTATAAGTCTCTTCCCAGTATTGCAACGTTTTTTCTCCTTTTCCTCTTGCCGCGTCCAGCAACGCCGCTCTTTCAGTCGAACTCATCCATGCCAGGATCTGTCCGGTTTTGACGGTATCACCTTCCCTAACGGACACTTTTTCAATCCTACCGCTTACAGGCGGTTTTAATTCCAGCCGGTTTTTCGGAAGGACTGTTCCGGTGCATGAGATAAAAATCCTGATGGAACCCATGGCTGGCGTTATCTCTTTTATCGTTTCATCAGAGGATTTCTCTTGTTTCATCCGCAATAACGTTATACCCGAAGCAACCAAAACAACCGTAACGACAAAAAATAAGCTTATTTTTTTAATCCGCATATTCTAACGTCTCTCCTTTCGCTTGTATCCAATCTGCCTCAGCCTGCAACATGTTTACCTGTGTATCAAGAAAAGTTTTTTTTGTCCTTATCAAATCGTCTTCGATGATAGTCCAGTTATCAAACTTAAGCAACCCGAGGGAATATTGTTCTTCGGCAATCTTTGCCCGTTCTTGGGCGGCGTTTAAGAATTTTTTTTGCACCTCCGCTGTCTCAACGGCATCCTGAAGCGCTGCCCATGTCTCTTCAAGTGCCACGATAAGCCCGTTTTTCACGCTTCGTTCATCCGCCTGCGCCTGATTAAAAAGTGCCTTTGCCTGAGACAATTCAGCCTGTTTTAATCCGCCTTCGAATAAGGGAAAAGATATGCTGAGTCCGGCATTCCATTGGTTGTTATCCGGGGCCCAACGGGAACCGCTTTTGCCTGCCCCTGCTTCCGCTGAAAGCTCAGGAAAAAAATTTGCCTCGGCAGCCTTAAGGGTAAATGAAGCGGCATTTTTCTGGGCAATGCGTTTTCCTAAAGAGGGGTTATTGCTCGCCAGTATTTCAAAATCCGGCCTTTCCGACGTAAGGTTAGCTGTCCTAACAGCTTCTTCCGCGCGTATGGGAGAAAACTGGGTCCTGCCCATTTCCTTAAGGAGTTCTCTTTGGGCAACCTGAAGAGCTCTTTTTGTCTGGGTAATCTCAAATTCTGCCTGGGATAAATTTGCCTCTGCCGTCAAGAGCGCACCTTTGTGTTCTATGCCGGATTCATACCGCAGGGAAATTAATTCCAAATTATTTTTTCTGATCTTTCTGATCTCTTCGGTAAGGAAAAGTGATTCCTGCGCCTTAAATAAGCGTATGAAAGCATTGCGCAGGAGAAACCTTACTTCGGATGAGGTAAATTTGTAATCATATTGAGCGGCTTTTATATTTTCCGAAGCGGCATTTATATTATCGCGCGTTTTGGATTTATCAAACAGCAGCTGTGTGCCGGTTACTCCGTATGAGTACGCATGGGTCGTCTTACCGGCCGTGCTCGACTTTGAAGTAGAGGCATCTACGCTACTGTGTATCTGGGGGGCAACGCTGCTTTCGGTGATTTTCTTACTCGCCTCTCGCTCTTTTATGCCTTCTTGTGCCGAAATTAAATCCGGGTGATTTTTTTGGGCTTCTTTAATACAGTCGCTCCAGGTAAGTATTTCTTCGGCCCATACCTCATGGTGGTTTGAAGTAACCATACATAAAAAGAGTATGAAAAAAATAGGGAGATGCTTATACATTATTTCGTCCTGGTTTTTTTGGGGACTTTCTTTTCAAGTTTAGAGATAATCTTTGATGCGCGCTCGAGAAATCGGCTGAATTCTTTCGATGGCATAAGGTTAATGACCTTCCTGTCGGGTTTGGCAAAAACCATCAGCTGGTCACCCGATTTAATGGTAAGGGCTTTTCTTAGTCCCGCCGGGATGACAATCTGGCCTCTTTCGCCTACGGTCACCGCACCGTATACCTTCCCCTTGAATATGGTCTGCATGGCGCCACCTCCTTAATATGAAATGTATGAATAGTATGCTATATTAGACTGGCGAGGATGTCAACCATAGAATACCCGCCTGTATACTCCCTGCGCCCTGCTGATAATCAAGACAGTCCGGTCTATGTTGAGAGATAGTTTATCCTCATTTTTACATCGGAGGCTTTTTTGTAGGGAATCTTATTTTCTATTCTTTAGTCGCAAATGAAAATACAAAATAAATCGCGATTAAAAAATACATGAAAAAAGAAAGGTAGGTATTGACAAATGCTAACGCTGCAGCAGCAAAGTATGAAATGGGACCAAAAATAATGGAGAATAGTATTCCTTTTTTATAAACTGCAAGGGAAACGGTTTCCTTTAACAGCTCCTTGTTTTTAAAGCCATATAACCTTGTAAGAACAAACGCTATTGCGGCAAATCCCATTATTAACCCGTAAAATGCTACCGCGAGCGGATTATGCGGATAATCACCGACCAGCGCCGTGGGAAACGGCACAAAGCACACCCATAACAGCATATGCACGTTAAGCCAGAAAAGCCCTATATTTATCCCCCTGAACATCTCAAAGAGCCGGTGATGGTTCATCCAAACTATGCAGATAGTCAGAAAACTAATCACCCAGCTGATAAATTTAGGGCTTAAGGTTACAATGGAAGCGAATAATTCCGCTATGGATTCCGGATGCACAATATGCGGCACCCTGATTTCCAGTATTAAAAGCGTTACGATTATCGCAAAAATCCCATCGCTAAATGCCTCGACCCTGTTTTTGGTAAAAGCACCATACCTGAATATTTTTTCACTGTGCTCCATAGATAATCCTATAAAATATACTTAAACAAAAACAAGCTTATTAAATTGATTGCCCCTTGCGTAAACATTGCAAAAATCTCTTCGATATTTTTGCAATACGCTTCGGGATGAAGGTCTTCGGCAAAAGCAATTAATTCTTCCTGCTCATTTCCTCTGCTAACTTACGGTGAAGTTCTATTTCGGCGTAGATAGGGCTATTTTTGTCCAAATATTTTTCTGCTTCTGAGAAATAAAAAGCAGATTGTTTATAATCTTCCATATTTAAATACGCCGAACCAATATTGCCTAAAGCTTGCCAGGTATTAGGAAATACCTCTAAGCATTTCTTGGCGCATTGGATTGATAGTTTATAGAAACTATCGTCTTTATTTCTACGGTAAGCTTCAATCCCCTTTTCCAGATAGTTTGAACTTAAGCTAAAGTTAATCATTGCGATAAGGTTTCTGTCATTTGTTCTTTTAAGAGCTAACTCGCATAATTCAATAGCCTTATCAAAATCACGACTAGCATAATAGTAATCGACCTTTTTTAAAATATTTTCTACGTTAGACTCAGAGGTAATTTCAACGTTGTCATTAACATCGGGTGGCTTTGTATATTCTGAATTCATAATTTCGATGTCAGTGGGTTTATTCTCTTCTGCTTGAAGAATTAGAACGTTATCAGAAAACAAAAAGATAGAAATCAAAATAGCGAATAATCTAAAACCTTTCATCGTACCTCCTTTACTAAGTAGCGTTTATTATTTATGTTACTGTTAGGTATAGTAGCTGTCCCGAATGTATCACTTGTTAAATGTTTCTTCGGGCGTCCTGAAGTAAGTTCTATTCCTTCAGGGCTGCCCCTTGCCTGAACGCTCGAAAATTCCAAAGGAATTTTCTTCGCAGGCTACGGGATGTCCCCATGCTTAAATTTGCTTTAGGTTTTTGCAAAGCAAATTTATGGGGGATAGCTGTCCCTTGCATAAAAACAACCAACGCGACCTGCTCTAGGCGTTCACGCCTTATGAACACTTTGTTCATGCATTGTGAACTTAATAGCTTATTTCCAAGTGCTAGGACGGGCTAATTTAACACCGCCGTCTATGGTTATTTCGTCTTCAAATTGGCTAGTAGCCAAATGTTTCTCTTTTAACTTCATATGGAAGTCCACTACTTGTTTTAGCTCTTCAGCCCGTCTACCTATCGGAATCACTAAGCCAATTCGTTTATCGGGAAATGTACTTTTTGCGGCCTGTATGGCTGGTATTAAGTCGCTATCTCCGGAAACGATTATCGCGGTATCCCATAAATCATGAACAGCTGTTTGAAAAAGTTTGATAGCAATATTAACATCTGTCTGCTTCTCTTCAAAAGTTTTGTATTGCTTGTGGCAAATTCTGCAGGTTTTATCGGCATATCTGAAAGCTCCAAAAACCACTTCAACACCTACAAATTGCAATGCTTTCACGTATGTCTGATGCTTAACTAGTTTAACCTGATCCCAAGTAGCATAAGTAGTAAAATAAAATACTTTCTCTATCTTATCGTGTGAGGTAACAAAACAATGGGCGAGCTTATCAAGGTTAAGCCACTTATATTTGTAATAGGAGGGGTTTGAATCTAAGGAGTGATAAATGTTAAAACCATCTACAAAAAAAACTATTCTATTCATAGGATAATAAAAAACCCGAACTCACGAGAAGTTCGGGGCCAGCAAGATACGAGATCTCGCTGGGATGATGGCATTGTTTATACCACAAAAGCATGCGCTAGTCAATCTTTTTCTTCCATTTAAAGCATACCACATAAAGTTACATGTTTAAAGGCCAAGCCTACAAAAGCCTTGACAAATAGTCTCTCTTAAGGCATATTTAAAATGCGGGCGTTGACTGAGTCGATGGCTCGCATTTTTTATTTCTTCTGATATACAAGGCTTCTACCTGTTCAAAAGTCAGCTTATTTCCAGCCAAAGCAGTTGAAGAATGAGCGCTAAGTAATAACACTTGCCGCCTTAGCTTTTCTTCCAACTCAGGAGATAAACATGCCTGCTCAATAACCTCTCGTGCTGCTGCAATCGCCGTAAGGTTATTTAAAATTTTTTCGGTAATCGTGTATTTTGGATTAAATGGCCTAAGCTAAAGTACCCCATTATATGCTATTTTTATTTATCTCGTCAATTATCGCAAACAGAAACCAAATTACTATAACCGCGCTAAGCCAAATTATTTGTTCCCATTTAGAAACTCTTTTTGAAAATTCCCATAATGCAATGGCAACTATTATTGTAAATCCTCTAAGTAAGTTAATCCTGGTTTTTATTTTTTGTTTATTTTTTTCCTTATCTAAAAATTTTTCATTCTCTTCCTCGCCCCTTGAGCAAATGTGGCAATAAACAACATAAAAGCTTTTTCCTTGCTCTTTAAATTCTTTGACTTTGGCATTTCCATCTTTTCTGCCTATTTCTTTCCCACAGACCCAGCAGTGAAGATTTTCATCAAAATTAAATTCTTTTAGTTCTTTCATAATAATTAATATGCAAGCTTTTGCTATCCCTAAAAACAAAACGCGTCACTACATTGAACGCTCGAAGTTCGCCTGAGCGTCAAGGTTGGCCATAAACCCAACGTGGTTTATGGCACTGAACCCTACGTGGTTCAGCATAATTCTTTAATTCTAATGTCGTCCGCAACATTTGTTTTAATGTTGATTTTCCCTTTGTAGTTTTGAAATATGCTTCGCGGCGAAGAGCATCTTCTCTGCTTAAATGC
>JAZDNB010000021.1:0-20427 GCA_043800345.1 Candidatus Omnitrophota bacterium | reverse complement strand
GGATTCGTTTTATACAAGCGGCTCCACAGAAAGCACGAAGAGAGAGCAGCTTGAAGATGAGAATGTCTATGGTTTATTGCTGAAAGGTGGCTTAAAACAAGAGATCATAGGTTTAAGGCATGAATTTACTGGAGGAATTGATCTAGAAAGAGATAACTTTGATTATGAAGAGTATAATGCGCCGTATCAGCAAAGAGGGATGCTTCAGAGCGATTACGCAGTTACAAGGGACAAAATCGGGCCGTACCTTCAAGATGAAATTAAGTTTATTGATGCTTTGCGGCTTATCACAGGGGTGAGGTATGATCGGGTAGATTTTGATTTTGACGACCGAAAAACCACAAGTAATTCAAAGACAGAAAAAATGTCTAAATTAACTCCAAGATGCGGCCTGGTGTATATGTATCAGAAAGATTCGAACCTCTATGCCAATTATGCTCAGGCCTTTAGAACCCCTACAATAGGCCAGATGTTTACTTATGGAAGCTCAGCTAATCCTGATTTAAAGCCCGAAGAAGCGACAAACTATGAAATCGGATTACGCCACCGTTTTAACGAATCTTTGAAGGCAAATATAAGCCTCTACTGGATGGAGCTTGATGACGAGATTTGGTATGATTATACGGCAAGAAAGTATAATAATTACGGGAAGACTTCTCACAAAGGGATAGAGACGGGTTTTGATTGTAAAATTATTAAAGGATTAACAGGATTTGTGAATTATACTTATACAAGAGCCAAAAATGAAAGTGGAGATTACGCGGGAAAATATTTGACTAACATCCCTATGCATAAAGGAAGTCTGGGTCTTGAGTTTGAGACAAAATTCGGCCTAAAAACAAATCTTGTTGTCATGAAAATGGACGATTCATATATAGATTCCACAAACAATGATAAGCTTTCCGGCTATACTACCGTAGATACAAAATTTGCTTATGAACATAAATGGTGGTCTGTGTCCTTCGCAATAAACAATCTTTTGGATAAGGAATACAATTCTTACGGATATAAGAGTGGCGCCACGAAATATTTTAACCCAGCGCCGGGAAGAACATTCACTTTTGAGATAGGAGTGAAGTTTTAATTTAAGCTATGCTTAAGTTCATCAATCCCAACAAAATGAAAATTGGCTACATGGTTTTAGTAACAACCCGTAAATTCGCCATTGAAAAACTTTCCCTTTAGCAATACAATACGTAAGTAATACATGGTCAATCGGTTTTAATTTTATCCACGCCTGGCCCCGCTTTGCGGGACGGATGGGATTGTCCGTCGTCAAACGGCAGACGTGCTCCACTGGCCTGCGCCCGTATGGCGTGAGACCGAAAAAATAGAAACCGCGGGTGTTAACCCGCGGAGCTTTATATGAGGGGAGGAGATTATGCGCGTTGAAGATCTAAAAGGGAAGCTTGTGCTTTTTAAATTTGCAGATGAAATAAGATCAGACCTGTCTCTTTTTCAGATTTATAAAGATGAGGTGTGGGCGGTGGTGACGGGAGTTGAAAACGAAGGTATATGGGTAGAAAACTCCTCATATGAGCTTGGCATCTGGTGGGATGAGAAGGGCACTCTTATACCGCAGGAAAAACAGGTAAAAGAAAGAGTAAAAACAAACATCCTTATTTCCTGGCGCTATATAAAGGCGTTGATGAGTGTTGATGATGAAAGATTTCAGAGGGTAAAGAGCGATCGGTTGCCGGGGTTTCATGATTATCAGTAAAAAAGTAAACAGATAGTATTATACCAAAAAAGACAAAGCATATGTCTGAGTGGGTAGCGCCTGTTGAATGTCCCGCATGTGGCAGTCGGGATACTCACTTTATAGAACCGCACTATGAAATGTCGGTTTACGAATGTAATGTCTGCGGGAAGAGGTTTGAGACGGAGGAGGAAGGTTAAAAAAGTAAGATTTAATTTGTGTTTTCGAAAATAGGGGGGAGCGGAGAGGAGCATGAGTAATAAAATTTTTTTTTGTTTATTTATTACTATCGCCTTTCTTTTTATCCCATACCCAGTCCCGCTTTGCGGGACTGGCGGGATTCCGCTCCATGAACGGAAGACCGAAAAGTCAGAAACCACGGCTGTTAAGCCGTGGAGCTTCATTAATACAGCGATAAATGAAAACAGCGGCGCCTTAGAAGAAAAAAACAATTCCTTAGCGCTTGCGGAGGAGGAAAAGATGATAGAGAGAATTCATTGGCTGGGACATGCGAGTTTCTATATTAATAGCCCCGATAACCTCATAATCTATATTGACCCCTACCGCATAAAAGATGGTTATCCGCAGGCCGACATAATCCTCATAACGCACGATCATTACGACCACTGTTCACCCGCAGACATAAAAAAAATATCAAAGGCCGATACGGTAATTGTAGGCCCTAAAAGTATATCAGGAAAAATATCGCAAAACCTAAAGATAATAAACCCCGGAAGTAAAATTAATGTAAAAGGCATAAGTATTGAAGCAGTTGATTCCTATAATATCAATAAGGGTTTCCATCCAAGATCGGCAGGTAATGTGGGTTACATTGTTACGGTTGATATGATGAGGATTTATCATGCGGGCGATACCGATCTTATCCCCGAGATGAAAAATATAAAAGCAGATATCGTGCTCCTTCCGGTTGGCGGGACATATACGATGGATGCCAAGGAGGCGGCTCAGGCAGCGAGTAGTATCGGCGCAACAATCTGCATTCCCATGCACTTCGGAAGCGTGGTAGGCTCTCCCCAAGATGCCATAGAATTTCAGAAACTTTCTAAAAGCCAAGTTACAATCCTGAAGCAGGAATAAAACTCCTTCAAAACAGACCGATTGTAAATTACCGTTTTTGTTAAATGGTAACCAGTCTGCCCTCAAAAAGGAAACCAGGTTTTATCCGCACACCATGACCCGAACGCAAATAATTTGAAAAACCCGACTATTCTTGTTATAGTATGGGCGTGAAGAGTGCCGCATTATCTGAAAAAAACCTTTCTTTAAAAGCGAGGAATAAGATGAAGTATATCCTAGCCATAGACCAGGGCACAACAGGTTCAAGAGCTATAGTGTACGATAAAAGCGGAAGAAAAATAGCAAGCTACTACGAAGAATTTCCCCAGTATTTTCCAAGGCCCGGATGGGTCGAACATGACGCCGAAGAAATCTGGCAAAGCGTGCGTCATGCCATAGAGTCGGTTCTTAAAAAAGTTCCGCGAGGCTCAATAGCCGCAATAGGCATTACCAACCAGAGAGAGACAACTATTATATGGGATAAGGATACGGGACGGCCTGTTTACAGGGCCATTGTATGGCAGTGTAGAAGAACCTCGGACCGCTGTAATGAACTTAAAAGTAAAAAGGGCGAGGTTGATTTTTTTAGAAAACGGACAGGCCTTCCGATAGACGCATATTTTTCTGCTACTAAGGTAGAGTGGATATTAAAAAAGATAAAAGGTGCCTTAGAGAGGGCACGACAGGGTAAGCTTTTATTCGGAACTGCCGATACATGGATTTTATGGAAACTTACAGGCGGCAATGTCCATGCTACTGATTATACGAATGCCTCCCGTACGATGCTTTTTAATATTGACACATTAAAATGGGATAATGATATACTTAAAAAATTTGGGATCCCGAAGTGCATGTTGCCTGAAGCGAAATCTTCATCGGGTATTTTCGCAAAAACGGTAAAGATGGATGCACTTCCCGAAGGTATTCCCATATCGGGTATGGCAGGCGATCAGCAGTCGGCGCTCTTTGCCCAGGCATGTTTTGAAAAAGGTACCGTCAAAAATACGTACGGGACGGGTAGTTTTATACTTTTGAACGCAGGCAGCAAACGCCCCACGTCTAAACACGGACTTATAGTTACGCTTGGATGCGGTGCTAAAGGAGAGGTGGTTTATGTCCTTGAAGGAGCGATATTTATTACAGGCGCTGCCATTCAGTGGCTTCGCGACGGCTTAAAAATTTTAAAGAAGGCCAGGGAATCCGAAAAGATGGCGCTGTCCGTAAAGGACAATGCGGGAGTATATTTTGTTCCGGCATTGGTGGGTCTGGGTGCGCCGTACTGGAACCAGGATGCCCGCGGCAGTATTTACGGTATTACGCGAGGGACAAAGAGAGAGCATCTGGTAAGGGCGAGCCTTGAGGCGATGTGTTATCAGACAAAAGATGTTCTCTTAGCCATGCAGAAAGATGCGCTGATAAAGATTAAAAGCCTGAAGGTGGACGGAGGAGCGTCCATAAATAATTTCTTGTGTCAGTTTCAAGCAGATATCCTCCGCATAGAAGTAATTAGGCCGAAGATAATAGAAATTACTTCGCTCGGGGCGGCATATCTGGCAGGGCTTGCCGTGGGATATTGGAAAGATTCCTCTGAGATTAAAAAGTTTTGGAGAAAAGATAAAAGTTTTATGCCCCGTATGGCACAAAAAGATGCAAAGAAACTCTATCAGGGTTGGGCTAAAGCAATCAAAAGGACTATCGCGAGCGTATGAAACTTTATGACATAGCCATTATCGGCGCAGGCGTAATCGGCGCATCGATTGCGCGGGAGCTTTCCAAGTATAAACTTTCTGTGGCAGTGTTTGAAAAAGAAACAGAGCTTACCTTCGGTGTCTCTAAATCAAACAGCGGCATCATCCATCCCGGCACACAAAATCCCCCCGGTTCATTAAAAGGAAAACTCTGCGTGATAGGTAACAGGCTTATACGAAAAATCTCAAAAGAATTGGGCGTTGACTTTAAAGAAGTGGGAGAACTGATAGTTGCATTTAACGAGCAGGATATAGCAAGGCTTCATGAATTAAAAAAGGAAGCCGAGCATCTTGGTGTGCCGAGACTTGCGATAGTAAGCAGCACGTGGCTTAGAAAAAACGAGCCTAACCTAACCCTAGATGCCAAGGCAGCGCTCTACGCTCCTACGGCAGGGATTATAAGTCCCTACAGGCTTGTGTACGACTTGAGTGAAAACGCCGTAAAGAACGGGATAGAATTTTTTACTGATTCAGAGGTTCTTGATATCAAGAAAGAGGAAAATTTTAAGATAACCACATCGAGGAATTTATGTAACGCCAGGTTTGTTATTAATGCCGCAGGGCTCTTTGCCGATGAAGTAGCAAAGATGGTCGGCCTTGAGTATTTTAAAATAACGCCCCGGAAAGGTGAGGAATTTTTGTTGGATAAAAAAAAGGAATATATCACCAACCATCTCATTTTTCCCTTGCCTACCAAGATATCAAAAGGTGTCCTTGTTATAAAAACGGCAGACGGTAACCCGATGATAGGCCCTACCGCAGAGGATGTGCATGATAAAGGGGATTTATCAACCAGCAGCGATGGTTTTGAGAAAGTCATAAAGCAGGCAAAGAGAATGGTGCCGGCAATAGACGAGCAGGACGTCATTGCCTATTTTGCAGGACTCAGGCCTGTCGCAGGAGATGATTTTATTATACAACATGAGGATAAAGCCCCCGGATTTATCAATGTAGCCGGGATTCAGTCCCCGGGTCTTACTGCTTGCGGTGCAATCGCGCTCATGGTATGCGATATCCTTAAAAAAAATGGCCTGTTAATGAAGAAAAAAACTATGTTCCAGGCTCATAGGAAAAAGACCATGCATCTGTTTGCAATACCTCTTGAGAGGACCAGAAAACTTGTTAAAAAAGACCCCGGCTATGGAGATGTAGTTTGTAGGTGTGAAATGGTCTCTGCAAAAGAAATAAACGATGCGATAGAACGCGGTGCGCGGACGCTTGACGGTATAAAATTCCGTACGCGCGCGCAGGCCGGGAGGTGCCACGGCAGTTTTTGCACCACAAGAATTATGAAAATTCTCTCGGAAAAAACCAGGGTACCCTTAACCAAGATTACTAAAAGGGGTAAGGGTTCTGAGGTGGTCGTGCATGACAGGACTCAAGAAGGCATAACAGATGGATGAGCGTACGTTAGTTATCGTGGGCGGTGGGCCGGCAGGTATGGCAGCCGCACTATCCGCACATGAAAACGGCGTAAAAGATATTCTTTTGCTTGAGCGTGACCAGTATCTGGGAGGGATATTGCATCAATGTATCCATACAGGTTTTGGGCTGACCTATTTTAAGGAAATCCTCACCGGGCCTGAATATGCCGACCGGTTTATCAAAAAAATAAAACGTATACCCCAGATAGAAGTAAACCTTAAAAGTTTTGTCGTTCATCTTACAGCTGATAAGGTCCTCACCTATTTAAAACCAGGCTTTGTGCAGACCGTCAGAGCAAAATGCCTTATTATGGCAACAGGTTGCAGGGAGAAGACGCGGGAGATGGTGCATATCGCAGGAAGCAGGCCTTCGGGAATTTTTTCAGCCGGACTTGCGCAAAAACTCATAAATATAGAAGGACTTTTGCCCGGTAGGGAAGTCGTGGTTGTCGGTTCGGGCGATATAGGACTTATTATGGCAAGACGTTTTACGCTTGAAGGAGCAAAGGTCAAAGCCGTTATAGAGATACAGGATACAAGCAGGGGGTTAGTCAGGAATGTTGTGCAGTGTGTAGAGGATTTCAATATACCGCTTTATTTTAATCATAAGATTCTGAAGATTTTCGGTAAGGACAGGGTTGAGGCAGTAAGCGTTATAAAGGTTGATAAAGCATTACATGAGATTCCGGCTACGGAATTTACCATAGCATGCGATACGGTGCTTGTATCCGTGGGGCTCATACCGGAAAACGAGCTTATAGAAATGGCAGGTGTTATGCTTGATAAAAAAACAAACAGTCCAATATCAGATGAAATCAACGTAACCTCTATACCCGGATTGTTTGTATGCGGCAATGCCTTTAAGGTTTATGACCTGGCTGATTCTGTTTCAAGAGACAGCGAAGCGGCAGGACACCTTGCCGCAGAATATATTGGAAGTATAGATGATTAAACATTTCATATGCATAGAATGTCCCGTGGGTTGTCATATCAGCATTGATGTTGAAAATTGCAGGGTGGTTAAGATAACCGGCAATGAATGCCCTAAGGGTGAGACGTATGCCGTCTCTGAGATAGAAAATCCGAAGCGGATATTGACTGCCACGGTTTGCGCCAGTGGTTTATCGTTAAAGATGCTTCCCGTTCGCACCGATAAACCCATCCCGAAAGGAAAAATACCGGATGCGATGGATGAGATTAAAAGGATTGTTGTCCGCAGTACATGCCAAACCGGTGACATTGTTCGGGAAAATTTTCTTGGGACAGGTGCAAATCTTATTGCAACACGGGAAGTACATGAGCTGAAAAAGTAGAATCTGTTCTTAGTGCGCTACTTGGGTGTGCGTACGTTGTACTAATCGTCTTGTTACAACAACTATTTTATAGTAAACTTTCCTCTGTATAAGGTGAAACATATGAAGATATCATATGTCGGACTTTTGCTACTGCTGCTGTTTATTTTTCCCTGCGTAGCGAGCGCTAATTTACTCACGAACGGTGATTTTGAAACATGGGTGAGCATTAACGGTGCCGAACCAGTTCCCGATTGGTGGGTTAATGTATTTAATTTTTCAAGCCCGTTAGGTTCGCGCGAAGAAACAATAATTCATAGCGGTAGCAGGTCAGGGAAAATAGCAGTAGCTGATGTCAATAACACCGAGTGGGGCGGATGGTTTCAGAATGTGTACCATATCGGCCCCGGAGAGACATTTTATATCTATCAGCCCTATTCTATCCCTTCAGATCTTTTCTCTACCCTTACAACGCTTCAGGTAAGATTTATGGATAATGTCGGAGGCGTTCTTACTACGCATAAAGTACAGAGGTCGCTTGCATCAAACGGATGGGAATTTTTTTCAACCAGTATATTGTCTCCCGAAAGGACGCATTATGCGGAATACGGCATAATGATGGAAAAGGGCGGTAGCAGCCCGTTTTCAGGGGCGGTTTATTTTGACGATTCCTATTTTGACAGAGTGCCAATACCCGAACCTTCAAGTATTTTTCTGCTCGGGGTCGGGTTGGCCGGTATCTATGCAGGGGCGAAAAGAAAACAAAGGAGACAATCGCATGCAGCAGATAATGGATAAGTTATGCGGTTATGTCGCTGGATATGGTCTTAATCTTCTTTCAGCTATTTAATACAATAATAATTACTGATGATAATAAGCGGTTGATTGTGCCAAATGCTAAAGTCACGGCCGATAAAATCACGATTTTACCTAAGCATTGATTAATAGCGCTACATCAAATATGACGAAAGCGTTATGACGCAAGAAAAAATATCCAAAGAATTAAAAAAATATGCCGATAAAGAAAAAGCAAAAACCCTGCAAAAATTCTTTAAAACAGGACCCGGTGAATATGCCGAAGGGGATATATTTCTCGGCATACAGGTTCCTGTCCTAAGAAAGCTCGCCAAGAAATATTCAGATCTCAACATCCCCGAAGTGGTCATGCTTTTAAAATCAAGATTTCACGAGGAGAGGTTGTTTGCCCTTCTGGTATTAATGCTACGATATGCCAAGAGCAGCACCGGTCAAAATAAGAAGACTATCTATACGTTGTATTTAGCTCATAGCACATATATAAATAACTGGGATTTAGTAGATTTATCCGCAGCTCATATAGTAGGGGCATTTTTAGAGCATAGAAGCAAGAACGTACTTTATAGGTTAGCAAAATCAGAGTCTATGTGGCAGAGGAGAATAGCAATTATTTCTACATTTCATTTTATAAAGCACGGTAGGTTTAATGAGACCCTGAAAATAGCAAGACTTCTTATAAAAGACAGGGAAGACTTAATTCATAAAGCGGTGGGTTGGATGTTGCGAGAAGTAGGTAAACGCGATATAAACGTTGAAACAGAATTTTTAAGGACGCATTACAACGATATGCCGAGAACGATGCTCCGCTATGCCATAGAACGTTTTCCCGCTAACAAGAGGAAGGCGTTTCTGCGCGGTTTAATCGCATAACTATTCCCCTCAAAAATTGTATTGACAAATTCCTGTTGCATGTTATACATCTATTTCCTTCAATAAATATGTGCATGATAAAAAACCGTTACCATTTTTTCCGTATGTCAGGCCATAAGATGTCATATTAAAAAGCCGGTTTTTGCCGCAGTTAGATACATTTTTAAACAGAAAATCCGGGTTTGTGGTAACATGTCACAGGATAAATGAGGAGGTTATATATGGGTGTTAAAAAAAACAGAGGAGAAATATCATTGTAGCGTATGCGGCAACGAAGTAACGGTTACAAAGGTTGGCGGCGGAACACTTGTATGTTGCGGTAAAGAAATGGAAAAAATTGGAGAATAGGAGGGATAGGCATGACTAAGACGATAAAAGGGACAAAAACAGAGAAAAATCTTTTGGCATCATTTGCAGGCGAATCGCAGGCAAGAAACAGATATACCTATTTTACCAGCGCTGCACGAAAAGAAGGTTTTGAACAGATAGCGAATATTTTTTCCGAAACCGCGGAAAATGAGAAGGAGCATGCAAAGATTTTTTTTAAATATCTGGAGGGCGGAGATGCAGAGATTACCGCAACATATCCGGCAGGAATGATCAAAGATACTAAAAGCAATCTAGAGGCCTCGGCAGCGGGAGAGAATATGGAATGGACGACGATTTATCAGGATTTTGCAAAGACCGCAAAAGATGAGGGTTTTCCCGAAATAGCACGTTCCTTTGAACAAATTGCAAAAGTAGAAAGGTTTCACGAATCACGATACAGAAAATTAATCAATAACATCGCAGGCAGTGAGGTTTTTAAGAAAAAGGTATCCGTAAAATGGCACTGTATCAATTGCGGGTATGTTTTTGAAGGACAGGAGGCGCCCCGGGAATGCCCTGCCTGTAGACACCCGCAGGCCTTTTATGAGGTATTGGCTGAAAATTATTAGGAGAGTGTTCTGGCGAGGTAAAATCCATTGACTATAAAGCAGCGGAATGTTATAAAGCAATAACCAATTATGTAATAAAAAGGAGGCGGATATGGTTATAAAAGAAAAACTACAACAAATTCATAGGGAAACTTTAAGTTTTATTGATTAAAATTCCACACAATATCTACAATGCATATAGTAATTATGCCTTCATATTCTGATGTTAGTTTGTATGCCGATGAAATTGCTGCATGTCCGCTCCTGATTATTGCAACGATACGTTCTATTTTTCCTTTACCTTCGATTCGTCGTTAACCTTTTTAGAATAAGAAAATGGCAAAAAAAGAGATGGTCTTATACGGGAAAAATACGGTATACGAACGCTTGCGGACAAACCCCAAAAGCATAAGAAAAATTTCCCTCCAAGACAATTTTGATTCCAGTCAGATAGAGAAAATCATCAGGGCTCAAAATATCCCGGTCGGCAGACTTTCCCATAAAGAATTTTCAAAATTCAAAGCGGACAAAAATCCGCAGGGAATAATCGCCATAATCGACGGGTTTACCTATGCATCGTTTGAAGAGTTTTTGAGCCTTCCCGAAGACAAAAGGTTAACCCTTGTGTTTTTAGACAGAATATATGACCCACAGAATTTAGGAGCTATCATAAGGACGCTTGCATGCTTCGGGAGGTTTGGCGTGATTATTCCCAGGCATGAGGCGTGCGGAGTTACCGAAACAGTGTTGAATATTGCCTCAGGCGGAGAAAACTATATACCGGTGGCAATGGTGACGAATATTACCAGCGCCATTATTATGGCGAAGGCAAAAGGATATTGGGTGATGGGCGGTATGGTAAGCGATGAGGCTCGCACTATACATGAAATTTCCATTCCTTTTCCGTTGGGACTTGTACTTGGTTCAGAAGGAGAAGGAATCCGTCAGGGGGTGCAAAAGCTCCTTGATATACAGGCACGTATCCCCATGGGAGGAGCAAAGCTTTCATTCAATATTGCAACAGCCTGTGCCATTTTTTGCTATGAAATATCCAGGCAGAGAGAAGGAGTCACATGAAACGTACAAAACAAAGCTCGGCAAAAGATATATTAAATTTTATCTCTGAGGCAGGAATGCTAAAAAGAGTCCAGCGTTCAGGGTGGTCCGTCTTGGGAATAAAGCACGCCGAATCCGTGGCCGAGCACAGCTTCAGATGTAGCGTGATAGGCTATATCCTTGCCCGCATGGAGCATGTACCTCCTTATAAGGCGTTGCTTATGACACTTTTTAACGATATTCATGAAGCGCGCATTACCGATTTACATAAAATGGCGCAACGTTATGTTATGAGTAAAAAAGCAGAAGACATGTCTTATTATGAGCAGATTAATTCTTTGCCCGAGATTATTAAGAAAGAGCTGTTTGACCTGCGCAGAGAATATAATAGTCAAAGGACAAAAGAGAGTATAATTGCGCGAGATGCAGATATATTAGAATGTTTAATTCAAGCGAAAGAATATTATGAACATGGTTTCTTAGGGGCAATTAAATTTACGAAGAAAGCACCGGCTGCACTCAGGACGGAGAGTGCGCGCAAGCTCTGGAATTTGGCAAAGCATACAGACCTTACCAATTGGTGGTTTGCATTAAGTAATTTTAAGAGGTAATATAAAAAGTTTTTTACTTTAAATATGCGGATCGTAAGATTTTATTATAAAAAACGGGTTTATTGGGGAAAATTAGAAAAATCTTTAATCAGGATTTTAAAAGGGAATCCCTACAAAACAATAGAAGTAACGCGTAATATGGTTTTCCTGTCAGATGTTACCTTGCTTGCTCCTGCCCAGCCTACAAAAATTATATTAGTTGGTTTAAATTACCGTGATCATGCCAAAGAATTAAAAATGGAACTTCCGAAAGAACCGGTTATATTTTTAAAACCTTCCAGCGCAGTTATCGGTCATAGAGAAAATATAATGTACCCCCGCGGCGTTACAAGGCTTGATTATGAGGCTGAGCTTGCTGTGGTAATAAGGAGGAAGGCAAGGAATCTTTCACCGGATATAGTGCGTGATTATATTTTGGGTTATACGTGTCTTAATGACGTTACCGCACGCGATTTGCAGAAACAAGATACTCAGTGGACACGGTCAAAATCTTTTGATTCGTTTTGTCCGATAGGTCCATGGGTCAATACAAACGTTAATCCGGAAAATCTGACCGTTAAGTGTTTTTTAAACGGCAGATTGAAACAGTATTCCTCAACATCCCGTTTAATATTTCCCGTTGATTATCTTATTTCTTTTATATCGGGAATAATGACGATATATCCGGGGGATGTGATCTCCACAGGGACTCCGCCGGGAGTCGGTGAAATGAAGTGCGGAGATAGAGTGGAAATCGAGATAGAAAAAATAGGTAGATTAGAAAATCAGGTCGTATCTTGTTACAATGGTTTAAAAATACCCAAATAATCTTAACAAGGAGAAGCAGGAGATGAAACATAATATTACCGGACTAGGTATGATAGTACTGCTATTTAGTTTCTTTTTGGCTGGCACGGCAGGTGCCCAGGAGTTTTCTGCCGATATGGTAACTACAAGCAAAGACGGGGATTATTCTGGGAAAATTTTTGTAAGTAAAGATAAAATCAGAATGGAAATACCGGGGAGTACGGTAATAAGCAGGCTAGATAAAAACGTAGCATGGATTCTTATGCAACAGGAAAAAATGTATATGGAGCAGCCCCTTAATGCCCAACAAATAACTCAAGCTTCAGAAAAAATTCCCGGGGAAATAAAGCGATTACTTATCGGGCAGGAAATGGTAGACCGCAAAATGACCGATAAATATAAAGTTACGTATACGTATAACGGAAACTTAGAAACCATGTTTCAATGGATTGCAAAAGGTATTAGCCTTCCCGTCAAAACGGCATCAGGTGACGGGCGCTGGGTAATGGAATACAAGAATGTAAAAGAAGGCCCGCAGCAGGCAGCCCTATTTGAGATTCCTCCGGGATATAACAAATTTTCTTTTCAAATGCCTGCAACGAAAGATATGATGCAGGACTAAGCAATAATATGTCCGCCAGTCTTTTTGAGTATTTGTAATCATCGCTTTGCAATGTGATATAAAGTCTACCGTGAGCTGCGAATTTTTTGCTTGACATATGATACTAAAATAGTATCATATGTCTATGAAGCTTATTACAAGCCAAACTGATTATGCAATAAGAGCGCTTTTGTTTATGGCATGTTCTGGCAGCAAGCTTGTTTCCAGCCTTGAACTTGAGGAAAGACTTAATATGCCAAGGCCTTTTTTAAGAAAAATATTACAGATACTGCAGAGAAAAAGGATACTTTATTCAGTAAAAGGCAGCAAGGGCGGTTTTGGCCTGGCACTTTCTCCGGATGAGATTTTTTTAAACGATGTGATGAACATATTCCAAAATCGCATAAACTTAAGCAAATGTTTTTTTAGGAAAAAAATATGCACGAACAAAAATACATGCACATTGAGAAAAGAGATTATGCATATAGAGCAGTATATTTTAAAAAGGATAGGTAGGATAACATTAAAAAAACTTCTTCATAAGCTATAAGGAGGCCGGCAATGGAAATGTTTTGTAGACAGTGCGAACAGACGGCTCAGGGTAAAGGTTGTACGGTAATGGGTGTATGCGGAAAAACATCCGATGCGGCAGTTCTTCAGGACCTTTTACTTTATGCCTTAAAAGGAGTTGCGGTATATGGAAAATTAGCCCTGGATTTAGGCTTGCGGGATAATGATGCGGATCGTCTTATCGTACAAGGTTTATTTACTACAGTTACCAATGTGAATTTCGATTCGGAACGCATAATAAATATTATCCGTGATGCGTCAAGAATAAAGGAATCGCTCATGGGGGTATTTCTTAAGGCATATGAAAAAAAGAACGGAAAGAAATTCGTGGGAGAACTGCCGAACGTAGCAGGGTGGAAGGCTGACGATTCTACAGAAGGGCTTTTTGCGCAAGGAGCTGAAGCGGGGATACTTGCAAATACCGCTCTGGACGATGATATCAGGAGTCTGCGCGAAATACTTTTATACGGGATGAAAGGAATGGCAGCCTATGCGGATCATGCGATGATTCTGGGCAAAAGCAATGAAGAGGTTACCGCTTTTTTCTATAAGGGACTAGCGGCACTGGTTAATGATTCCTTAACCGTCAATGATTTAATGGCCTTGATTATGGAGTTTGGAAAGGTGAATTTAAAATGTCTTGAGATGCTTGATACTGCGCACACGGAACATTTCGCTCATCCGGTTCCTACCAAGGTTCTTTTAGGCCAAAAACGCGGACCGGCAATTATTGTTTCAGGTCATGATCTGCTTGATCTTGAGC
Organism: Candidatus Omnitrophota bacterium; assembly: GCA_043800345.1. GTDB lineage: Bacteria > Omnitrophota > Gorgyraeia > VGKN01 > VGKN01 > JAZDNB01. The sequence goes on along the minus strand of JAZDNB010000021.1, from coordinate 6,197 downwards.
AGCTTCTTAAACAGACTGAAGGAACAGGCGTGCAGGTCTACACGCACGGGGAAATGTTGCCCGCCCATGGCTATCCAGGCTTAAAAAAATATTCACATCTGGCGGGTCATTTTGGGACCGCATGGCAGAATCAGCAGAAGGAATTTGATAATATTCCAGCCGTCGTAGTAATGACAACAAATTGCATCCAGAAGCCCAAGGATTCCTATATGGATAGAATATTCACTACCGGGCTTGTCGCATGGCCAGGTGTCAGGCATGTGGAGGATCGAGGCGGGAGGAAAGATTTCAGTGCGGTTATTAAAAAGGCAAGAGAGTTGGGAGGCTTTAGCGAAGAAAAGGTTGAGAAAGAAATCCTTGTCGGTTTTGCTCACGCTGCCGTTTTAAGCCTGGCCTCTAAGATTATTGAAGCTGTTAAATCAAAAAAGATTAGACATTTCTTTCTTATCGGTGGTTGCGACGGCGCAAAGCCTGGGAGGAATTATTATACCGATTTTGCACAGAAGGTACCAAAAGATTGTATGATTCTGACTCTGGCTTGCGGCAAGTTCAGGTTTAACAGACTCGAGTTCGGGCAGATCGAAGATTTTCCGAGATTATTAGACTGCGGACAGTGTAATGATGCCTATTCGGCAATTAAAATTGCTTCGGCATTAGCAGAGGCTTTCGGCTGCAGTATTAACGAGCTACCGCTTTCGCTTGTTCTTTCGTGGTACGAACAAAAAGCGGTGTGTATTTTACTTAGCCTGCTGTCGCTGGGCGTAAAAAATATAAGGCTCGGTCCTATGCTCCCCGTATTCATATCCCCTAACGTATTGAATGTGCTTGTAGAAAAGTTTAATATAAAGCCCATCACAACATGCGACAACGATCTGAAGGATATTTTAGGCCCTGATATAAAATAAATTTTTTATTTTTTTATATTTTAAATACTTGCAACGTGATATAATCCAATTTGTGGAAAATACGAAGAAAATACTCATTGTTTCTTCGGATAAAAATTTGCGGGATGTTTTGAATTTTTGTTTTGATGGGTGGGGATATGAGGTCTTTCTTAACGAACCCGCCCAGCACGATAATGTATCCGATACCATTGCCTCAATAAAAAGAATCTCTCCCGATGTGATTGTGATTGATGTTCATTCTGCGCGCAAAACTCACCTCCACATTTGCCACCTCCTCAAGGAAGACGTATCCGCCGCCTTCATACCGATTATCACCCTTATCAATAAACGCCATCTGCGAGAACAGTTGTTGAGCATAAAACAGGGTGTCGATGATTATCTTATAAAGCCTCCTGATCCGCTCGACCTTCGGGTCCGCATCGAGATGGCTATCAAAAGGTCGCAATTCAGCTTTAATGCTAATTCACTTACGCACCTGCCGGGTGCACGGGTGCTTGAGGAATCCCTCAACAAACGCTTAAAGGAAAAAGACGGATTTTCTTTTGGCTATATAGATATAGACAATTTTAAATCCTATAACGATGTGTATGGGTACCATAAGGGAGACCATGTCATTGTTCAGAGCGCGCATCTTCTGTATAATACGATAAAACAACTCGGCAATGACGGAGATATTATCAGCCATATTGGAGGAGACGATTTTGCATTTATCACCTCTCCTGATAAACAAAAAGATATCTGCCAGCATTTTATAGATGTATTTGAAAGGATAATGCCGTTTCACTATACGGACGAAGACAGAAGGCAGGGGTTCATCCTGGCTAAAGACCGAAGTCATAAAGTCAGAAAAATTTCTTTGATAAGCGTTTCGATCGCGGTAATTAACAAAGAGACAGAAGGCGATGACATAACCAATATTATACAGATAAATGAAAGAATTACAGAGATAAAACGGTATTTGAAAGGAATATCGGGGAGTAAATTTATGGTTGATAGAAGGAATGGAAAACCTGTTATGGAAAATCCCCAGATATACAACAGAACCAACATAGCTACCTATAAGCCTTTGGGGCAAATTTTGGTAGAAAAAAATGTAATCTCACGCGAAAAATTGGATGAGGCATTAAAAGTCCATTGGCAAAAAGGCATTTTTTTAGGGGAAGCGCTCATAGATCTTGGTTTTCTAACCTCGGAAAGTCTTGATGAGGTATTAAAGATGCAAAAATCCCTAACCGTCCATACGCCTACCTTCAATTAGACTGCTGTGTATTATGAAGCAACTTATATAATGTGATGAATAATAGTTGTAAAGAAAAGTGTAAACAATGTGTGAGATTTACAGAGTGCAGGGAATCGGCTGCTTCCTGGCTTTTTCTCTTTGTTGGGTTACTTGCTACTATTGCGGTACGGTTAGTCAATGTGTTTTTGGATTTTAATCCTCTATGGGCAAAAATTTTTTGGTATATTGGCATAGCCGGCTTTTTTATTTATTTTCTTTATAAATTTAAAAAAGATAGAGCGCTCCAGAAAGAGCTTGCGCGTATTGAGCTTACAAAACGGTTATCAGAGCACACAGCGCTGAACGCTCATGACTATAGTATATTAACATCAATAGTATGCCAGTTAAGATCCAATAAAGACATGATTAATTACTTTTTCATATTTTCAACTTCTGCCCTTGCACTATGTTTTGGCATATATCATGATTTCATTAAAAAAAATTTTTAGCGGTTTTTTGTCTTGGTATGCGCAAAGATAAAAACTTTCGCTCATAGCAATCGAGACGGTTAAATTGAGGTCAGGAGCTGATTATATTGAAGGTATTGGGAATAGAGGATCCGGGATATTGGGGTATTGGACCAATTTGGCGGCCTTACGGACAGAACTCATTTTAAAACCTACGGAAAAGACCAAGCTTTCTCTGTGGTATAATTTTTTACGTGCCAATGAACAAGTTGCCGCAAGTTCAATATTTTCCGGCTCAGGAAAAAACAGAGGCCACCTGCCACAGATCAGACTAGACTACACAATTAACAAGAATATTACTGCCTATTTTCTGGGAGAGTATTTATTTTCCGGTAATTTCTATGAGGCCAGTGATGACGGTGTATTCTTACGGACTGAGGTGCAAATCAATTTTTAGAAAAGCGGCAGAAGAATATATTTTTACGTTAGAAATAAGATTGTCACCGTAGAGCGTATGCTAAGAATAGTAGGAAGTAATATTCTGTTATGTTGATGTTAACGCTCGTTCCTTAATTAATTTCAATACTATAAGGGTTTTACTACATATTAATGAGACAACATTTATTATATAAGAACGTTGCATTTCTTTCCGGAAATGAGGCACTTGCACGGGGGGCCTACGAAGCAGGACTTACTGTTGCTTGTTCTTATCCCGGAACTCCCGCCTCGGAAATTTTAGAATACCTTTCCGGTTTTGACGAAGTTGATAGTCAGTGGTCGGTAAATGAGAAAGTAGCCTTTGAGGTAGCTCTTTCAAGCGCTATAGGAGGGTGTAGGGCTCTTTTTGCCTCTAAGCATGTTGGCATAAATGTGGCGATGGATGCCCTGATGACGTCTGCCTATACGGGGATAAACGCGGGCTTTGTAGTGGTTTCCTGCGATGACCCCGGGATTCATTCTTCTCAAAACGAACAGGACAATCGCCTCATAGCTAAGCTTGCCAAGATCCCCCTTATCGAACCATCAAGTCCGCCCGAGGCAAAGGAATTTGTAAAAGCTGCTTTTAAAATAAGTGAAACATTCGATACCCCGGTTATGGTACGACTTACCACGCGTATTGCTCATACCAAAGAAAATGTTATATTAGGAAAGAGAAAAGAAGTGCCACGCAAAGAGTTTAACATAGATATAGAAAAATATGTGATGGTCCCTAGAAATGCGTATAAACGACACATTGAACTTGAAAATCGAATAGAAAAACTAAAGAAATATGCGGAAATAGTACCGCTTACTACAATCGAACTTAATAATAGAAAAATGGGTTTCATTACCAGCGGGGTGTCGTATCTTTATGCCAAGGAGATGTATCCCGATGCCTCATTCCTAAAACTTGGTTTTAGCTTTCCGTTCCCGCAAGAAAAAATCAAAACATTTGCTTCAAAAGTGAAAGAACTCTATGTAGTCGAGGAACTAGAGCCTTTCATAGAAGAAGAGCTTAGGAGTATAGGAGTAAAGTTTAAATCAAAACATCCTTCCTTTAGGGTGGGGGAACTTAGGCCGGAACAGATACCGTATATTGTAAAATATAAGAAGAAAGCAGAAGAACCCTCACCCAGCAGAAAACCCGTTTTATGCCCCGGTTGCCCGTATAGGCAGGTATTTTGGGTTCTGAAAAAATTGAAAGTGGTGGTTGCCGGAGATATAGGTTGTTATACGTTAGGCGCATTGGCCCCGCTTAACAGTCTCCATACATGTTTATGTATGGGTAGCGGCGTTACATTCCTAGAAGGTTTTAGAAAAACACTTGGGAAAAATACAGTAGGCGTTATAGGCGATTCTACGTTTGTGCATTCAGGGATAACCGGCCTCATCAATCTGGCGTATAATAAAACAAATGGTGTCGTGCTCATACTTGATAATGCCACTACGGGTATGACGGGAAACCAGCCTCATCCTGGCACAGGGGTTACCATAAAGAACGCAAAAACTAAAAAACTTATTTTAGAAGACATATGTAAGGCCTGCGGTGCCGATAATGTGGAAGTAATAAACCCATACCATGTTAAGGAATTGGAAGAACTAATAAGAAAAAGAGTAAAAGAAGACGCGCTTTCCGTGATAATTAGCAGGTTTCCCTGCCGCTTGATCGAAAGAAAAAAAATGCCTCTTCCTGAGTATAAAAGGGAGTTGTGCAAAACATGCTATGTGTGTCTTACAATCAATTGTCCCGCGGTAGAAAAAATAGAGAATGGTGCCATACGTATCAATCCTACAATATGCTCAGGCTGTAATCTTTGCGTAGCAGTTTGTAAATTTGGGGCGCTTAGCAAAACATGAATAAAAAGCCCAAAGTTATCAATATCCTTTTTTGCGGTATCGGCGGACAGGGGGTACTGACGGCCTCTGAACTGTGCGCCTTGGCAGCCCTCTTAGAGGGCTATCATGTGAAGAAATCAGATGTCCACGGTATGGCGCAAAGAGGAGGTTCGGTCCAGTCTCACCTGAGGTTTGGAGAGGAAGTATTTTCTCCGCTTATACCAAAAGGGAAAGTTGATTATATGCTTTCTCTCGATAAGAACGAACATGATTGCCTTAAGGATTTTCTTACTCCCCATGGCGTTGATTTGATTGAATATTTAGAAAGGGCATCGGAACACATAGATGATAAAAAATTTTTAAATAGTTACCTCTCAGGAATTCTTTCACAGTTTTTATCTATCAGCCAAAGGCACTGGCTTAAGGCAATAGAATTTATATTTTCACATAAAAACCTTGAGGATAATAAAAGATTTTTTTTAAAAGGGCGAAATGCGACATCGAGTCGCGGAAGTCCTGTCTAAGAACAATATCAATGTAAGAACGATGACGCTACAGGACCGCGGTGAATTTGCTTTAATGCGGCTTATCGTAGATAAACCGGAACATGCATACCTTGCATTAACGGATAACAAATTTGCCTGTGCGTTAAAAGAAATTGTCGCAATATCGATAGACGATAAACCGGGAAGTTTTTTAAAACTATCGGATATTTTTTTTAAGAATAATATAAATATACCGGATGCCTACGGGTTTGTAATTAAACCCGATAAAGAAGCGGTTTTCTGCGTGGAAGTAAAAGATATGCATATGATGAGAGCAATATTAGACAAGGAAGGTTTTAAGATTTTAGACGATCAACGGCTCTCCAAATTTTAATCCCTTCTGCAGAAATCCCCGGTCTTTAGACCGGGGATGAGGGGTTGCGGAAGTTTATTTCTGCTTCAAGGAGGGAGCCTCGGTCTTTAGGCCGAGGGGGCTCCACTAACAAGCTTTTTTAGTCAATAATAATCGATATGCATACCCATGCCTGGCCCGCAAAAGTTTCCAAGCGTGCGAGAGAAAACCTTGAGACTATATTCAAAGTAGGATTAGTGGCGGATCCTACCGTGTCCATGCTTCTGCAATTTATCCCGCACCCAGTCCCGCTTTGCGGGACGGGCGGGATTCCGCTCCATGAGCCTGTGCCATATGGCACGAGACCGAAAAGCAAGAAACCACGGCTGTCCTTCGACAAGCTCAGGATGGTTCGAAGGATGGTGAGCGGAGTCGAACCATTAAGCCGTGGAG
>JAZDNB010000009.1:0-127549 GCA_043800345.1 Candidatus Omnitrophota bacterium | reverse complement strand
ATTTAAAGTTCTTGCCGCTAATTTTCTTAAAAGGCTTAGGTTGATGATTAAACATAGCGTTAGTTACGGTTAAAAATTTGATAAAAGTGCCCAGAACTCAGTCGGCCACCATAATGAATGATACGTGTTCTTTGCTTAGCTTTTTAAGCCCCTAATAGGATATATTACTTCTTTGACCGCGAGAGCCCTATCTAATCCATAGCGAACAGTCAGAATATCAACAACATCCTTTGTGCCGGATGAAGTTTCGTGATCAAAATCGCGGAGTATCACTTTGAGCGCATCAGCAACATCCTTATTACCTTTATATTTGGATAATTCTTCCAATACGGAAACCGGGCCATCATTAAAATTAACTATTGTATACCATATATCATACGCGTCCTTAGCAACCCTGTTCTCTTCATCCGAATAAGCAAAGGCCTTCAGAGTTAAAAATGGTATTATATTAGGTATTTTTATTTGAACCGATTTTTTAGTTCCAGCCACTCCCAGCTCGATAACAATAAAATCGTTAAACACAAGATATACGCCGCGGAACTTAACAGCTTCCACGTTAGGTGCGATCTCCTTCAGTTTATCAGCGGCAGGCTCAAATTTATCATCCGTTATAAGATCCAGAACTATAGGCTTATATCCACTTTCGTACTTGATGAAACTATGATTCATAACATCCATGCCATCATCTGTCTTCTGTTTTTCAAAGCCTATGGATCGCAAAATATTATACAAGTTTCTGTATTTACCTTTTTCAGAAACAGCAAATTTTATCGCAAGATCTATATCCAGCGTCCCCAAATACTCTCTAAGGTACGTTAGTTTATTTTTCACCAAAAGATCGGGCACAAGGCCGCCAACTAAATACAGATTTTCTGATACATCACCAAAAGCGGTATATATGTCGGCCAATACACGCCTAAGTTTGCCTAAATGAATTGGCGAATAATCTTCAAATGCCTTGCTCCTCATTTTAATCCCTTTTTAAGAATCTTCAAAATATGATTGGCCTGTTTTTCGCCTCGTAAAGGATTCTTCTTAAGATCCGCGTAGAGTTGCAGATTATCCACAACCATCATACCGCTCTTATTTTGAGCCTTGGTAAAAATATATTGATCAGGCGCTTCGATAAGCGTAAGATTGAATCCCTTGTCAGTTTCGGAAGCGGATAAAGCCTTTTCGGGAAATTTGTCAAGCGATTCAACATAGACCGATACAATATCGAATATGGCGAAAGGCGCTACCAACGAGGCTCCCGCCTCCTGTGTAAAGGCATATTTGATCCTTCGGCCCGAAAGCGCGGCAGATGTCATCTCCATTAATTTCCGCGGGTTTTGAGCCCACACATAATAACGCTTCTTTCTTTCGCGGCGCTTCATTTCAGATTCAACCCATGCGGAAAACAGGTCGTCAAAGTTCGCTAACGCCAGTTTCTTATCTTTTCTCATGACATATCCGGTTTCGATCATTTTAGTTACAACGCGCGAAACGAGGCCTTTACTTAACCCCGTATTAGAGGCAATGTCTCTCTGTATCCATTTCGCGGACGGCCGACTAAGAAGAAATTTAGTAATACGCGCCGACTTCGGCGAAAATATGGATTGATTTGCCGTTAGCTCTCCTTTTGGCCGCTTGGTTCCTTGGGTATGGACAAATACGCTTCCGCACGATATTTTCGCGTTTCCGCTAAGATCAAGATAACTAATGCCATATTCATCGCATATCTTTTTTCCCTGCTCGCTTATAAACGGGGCAACTATAAGCGGACAATATGAAGGATTATTTTCCACAAATTTCTTTAATGTAGCCACGGCTGCGCGAATATACTGGGGATACCCCGCGGTCTTTGCTTCAATGCAGAAGCGATATGCCTGATTCTTATATACAGCGGACGCCACTATATCAACTGTTGTTTGCGTGTGTTTTTTTTCAAACGACAGTTTCCAATTAGAGAGAAAAGGGATCTGTTTTTTTAGCTCGTTCCCTGCTTCAGCTATGAGCTTTTTTTCTCGTTCATACATATTTTATCTCCTATATAGCGTAGTTTACCAATTAGTAAACCTTGCTATATAGTAAACCATAAATCGGTGCTTTTGTCAAGTCCGCCATCAGCATTTATCAAATTCTATCGTTATCGATATAGTTAAAGGGGACGGTTCTATTTTCTCTTCCCTTTTCTGCTTCCTCACCATACTCTCCGCAAGAAACGATACACGAAAGACGATCCCTTGCTGATCCGCTTTAGCGGATCCCTCAGCAATTTGAAAAATTGCGAGGACCGAGTCCTGGAAATTCTTCGAATTTCACAGGGCAATGCGCTGGGGACAGGTAGACGAAGGATGAAAAATCTTACGCCCAAAACCTAACACCCAACACCTAAAGAAAGAAAAGGGGTCAGAGTGATTTTTTCGGTCTTCCCCTCGGCCTTAAGACAACATCCCTCCAATTTTCTTTCCCTTCCCTTACACCTGATTCAAAACAGTTGAAAATTAGTATTTAGCCGATCCCCACAGATTACTAACGTAATCTAAGATGTGGGGACAAGTATTTTTCTAACCAGAATCAGGTATGCTACGCTACTTCATCAACATACTTTCCGCAAGAGATGAGAGACGAAACATGATGCACGAGAGACTCCCCTACACCTGATTCTAGACGGCTGAAAATTAGTATTTAGCCGATCCCCACAGATTCACCCCTGTGAATCTAAGATGTGGGGACAAGTATTTTTCTAACCAGAATCAGGTATGCGACCACAAGACTGGTCGCTACACTTCGTTCCGCTAACGCTCGCTAACTATACACATCTTTTCTATGGCTAATACGTAAAACAATAATCAGAACTTCTCGTTCCGATATCTTATAGATAACTCGATAATCGCCCCACCGATATCGCCAGTATCCCCGGAATTCTCCTTTTAAAGGCTTTCCTAAGCCTTTTGGGTCTTTCGCAAGATAGGTCTCAATGCGGGTAAGAATTTTCTTAACCGTAGATTTGTCTAGCCTCTTAAGGTCATCCTCAACAGAATCAAGATAGGCAACCTTATACACCGAGCTGTTTCCTTAGTTCTGCTCCGGAAATAATCTTAGATTGGGGATCGTTAAAGCGGTCTTTGGCAATTTGCGCATCAGCGTAGTCTTCCAAATAATGGTTTAACGCATCGGTAACATAAAAAGTTTCGCTACGATGAGTGGCTTTTGCCAATAAGACCAGCCTATTAACCAACCCAACCGGCAAACGAAATGCTTTTAATAAAGTCATAATCTCACTCTCCTTCCGCAATATAAGTATAACATTGTTATACAAGTATTACAATACGAATTTTATTAATTAGGGACACATATATTAGCTCATCCCCATAGATTCATAATACAAATCTAGGCATGGGGACAGGTAGCTCATGGCTCATCCCTCATGACGCTCAGAGCCTCAACGCAGAGGGACAAGTGGAAAAGGTGGAAAAGGGGACGGTTCTATTTTCTCTTACCTTTCCTACTTCCTCACAGTCCAAAAGTCCGCCATATTAGCTCTGAGCATTTAGTACTTGGTACTTAGTAAAATCCTATGAGCTACGGCTAAGTACTAATAACTACGAGCTAAGATACTTTATTCTTACTTTCTTATAGTCCAAAAGTCGGCAGCGACGACACTGGTTCTAGGCGGTTGAAAAATTTCTTACAATATTTTTCTAACCAGAATCAGGTATGCTGCCTCTTACTTTCTTATAGTCCAAAAGTCGGCAGCTAGCGTTTCGAGATACTTAAAGGGCATGGTGAAGTAACCCTTCCTGCCCCATTTCTCGCCCCAGGAATTGCGCACTAAAAAGCGCTTGGTTTTCCGGCTAAACCCCACTGCCATAACCGCATGGCCGCCTATTACGCTTTCTCCTTTTTTGGGCATATGCACCACGCCTGTTTGCGCAACTTTTTTATCCTCAAAACTCTCATAAACGGTAAACCCAAAAACAAACGGAAAGCCCTCGCTAAGGCATGTAAGCATCTCTTTTAAGCCTTTTATGCGGTGGTAAGATTTAATCGCATGCTCTTTTGCCTCTATATAGCATTCTTTAGGCGGTTTATCGTCATATTTCTTTATTTTGTACGGCCAGAGAGTTTCCTCGCAGACACCTTCGTTTTTTAGCGTCTTTATGCCGATACGTAGCGACGCTCCTGAGTCATAGTCCGCGGTATCCATAAGCACGCGCTCGTTGTAATAGATAAAAAGACGGCTTACATCCGTATAAACAGAGTCAATTTGCCTATCCAAAAACTCAAGGTTTCCCGCCAAGGATTGCGCCGTGCAGCTTCCCAGACTACCCTGATCCTCTATCGCCGAACAGCCGGATGTTAGGTCAACGGACACCGGCACGCGCACCACGGGCTTTATCGCCGCGTAGAGATAGTCGCGCGAATCCGGTATATCAGGCTGCCAACCGTAGGTGTGTTTTAGTTTATAGTTCATTCCCATAGATTTATCCCCCGCAAGAATGAAAGACGAAGGACGAGAGACGATATACGAAAAACAATGGACGAAAGATGATGTTCTGTTAAAACTGCGCAAAATTCAAAAATCAAACATCAAATATCAAAGCTACAATGCAAAATCCAAAATTAAAACATTAAAACCTATCCCCTGCAGATCCGCTTTAGCGGATCTAAACGCTGGGGACCTTGCCCCCTACAGATTTCTTCGAAATCTAAACGTTGGGGACCTTGCCCCCTACAGATTTCTTCGAAAAACTAAAAGTGGGGACAAGCCACTACGCAAAATCCAAAGCTATTTCTTACCTTTTAACGTTAATATACTTGAAGCAAAGATGTTGGCGATTTCAGAGATTTCCTGTAATAATGTCTTTGCTTGGCGAATATCACATTTGTTTGAATCTATTAATATCTCCAGCCAAAATTTTGATTCATTAGCCGATTTCAGAGAATATGTAAAGAAATTAATAAAATCATTTTTAGAACTTGCCGCTCTTGCTTCAAAATAATTAGCTCCAACACTTGAACCGCTACGTAATAACTGGTCGCCTATAATCCTGCAGCTTCTTTCATTAGGCATGGAATCGATAAGGCGAATCAAATTTAGTATAAACTGTTTGATCCTTCGCTTAAACGCTTCTTTGAATTCATCATTTTTCATATTTATATTTTGATATGTCCCGAATGTAGTAACTTCTTTTTAGAGACACTTCGGGATGCCGAAGAAATCTATTAAAAGGCACTTCATTCGGTATCATTTTGGATTTTGATGTTTGATATTTGATATTACCAACCTACCCCGACTCAAGATACTTTCGCCAAAATTCTCTCTCCCGAGAGATTCAAAGAATCTCCGGGACTTAATCCCTGCCCGGTAGGCGCCTAATGGCTGAAATTGCTCGCCCTCGGCAAACAATTTCTAGGGGCGACAATTTTGACGACTTCGTCGGGACAATCGATACACATATTAAATTAAATGTGCATCGATTAGAATTCTATACTTACTCCCGCAGTAACTGAGTTCTTGGTATATTCGCTTATGTCAACGGTAGAGTCCGTCCGTGAGTATGAATACGAAAGATTGCCTCGCATGTTGTCTCCTATGTCATAGGTAAAACCTACACTTGAGCCCGTAAGTTTATCCTCCGTGCCTGAGGTTATATATTTTCCATCGCCGTAATAACCGGAAAGGGCAAAACCCAGCCTCTCAAGTAACCTCTTCGTAAGACTCCCTGAGACCTGCCAGTAGTTAAAAAGGTCTTCAGTGTAAGAACTGGTCCGATATTGCTTCGCGTACGAAACGCTTGCGGTCGTGTTAGAGTCTATGTCGCTTGTAAGCGAGGCGGAAATCGAAGGCTTCTTATAGTCCGTGTCGCTATAGGATGTTATAAAATCCCTCCCTCCCCGCGCGTCGAGGTAGAGCTGTTTGGTCAGGTATTTGCGCAACCCTGCGCCAAATGATTCTATCGTGCTGTGGGCGCCGTTATCAAATTTTCTCTTTGCGTAGTCATACGACGTCAGCACGTTAAAATCGGAACTTATGATACAGCCTGCCTGAAGGCCGGCAGCCTGCAGCGTCGAATCGACTAAATCTTCCCGTGAGTAAGTATTCGTTTCATTAAGGTAGCGCGCCAAGACAGCGAACTGCTTTGTGATATCCCTTGAATACTCCGCGTTTATCCTGTTTGTGTCGTAACTATACCTGCCTGAGGTCCTGCCGAGGGCATCTTCAAAGCTGCGCGGTTCGTCCGCATGGGTAAAGCTGTCTCGTATGTTGATACGCGAATATTTTGAAAATTCATTCTGGAAATTCAGCGTCATATCCCTTGAGGTATTGTCAAAGATGCTGTTATCGGCAAACAGCTGACGGCTGATATCTGCCGTAAACTCAAGCAGCCTCGTCTTTCCCTCATAGCGCACGTCAATACCCGCTGTGGCGGTAGTGATGAGATCATCCTTCTTGTTATCCTTGGTGTAGGTGATATTATCATCGAACCTTTCGCTCGCCGACGTGCGCAATTTCACATCCACGTTGCCGAGCCTCAGGGCAAAAGAGTCTCCTACAGATAAAAATAAAACTGCAAGAATAAAAAATAGGATGAGTTTTGCATACATCTTTTTGGCTTTCAATTACAGCGTTTTCAAAAAGACCTTTACGATATGCGGGTCGAATTGCATGCCGGAATTTTTTTCTATTTCCTGGAGGGCTTCTTTTTCGGTGAGCGGTTTTTTGTAGGAATCTTTTGCGGTCATACAGGTAAATGCATCTGCCACGTTAATGATCTTTGCCTCGGGGGTTATCTCTTCGTTTTTTAACCCGTCGGGATAACCCTTGCCGTCATAGCGCTCATGGTGCTGCCTGATGATAGCGGGCAGTTCCTTATATTGTTCTATCGAAGAGGTAATCTCTTCCCCTAACGCAGGGTGCGTTTTTATAACAGTATACTCTTTGTCGCTTAAGGGGCTCGGTTTATTTAAGATACTCCTTTTTATGCCGAGCATGCCGATATCATGCAGTAAAGATGCGATGTATAATTTCTCTCTTTCTTTCTGGGAGTATTCCAGCTTCTCGGCAATCTTGAGGCTTATTTTTGCAACTTTTGTGGCGTGCCCTCTGCAAAATTTGTATTTTTCCTCTAAAGAACTCACAAGATTTTTTGTAACCTCGGATAAGCTTCCATCCGTCAGGGAACCGGACGACTCCGATGAAAATTTGGAATGTAACATCGCAAATAAATCGTTTCTTAAAATTCTATGATGCCCGCCGGGGGTCTTAAGGGTATTTAATTTACCTGAATAGATGAATTTCTTGAGCGTAGCAAGGCTTACATGAAGAAGTCTGGCTGCCTGCGCAGGCGTCATAAAAACATTATTATTTTTCTGATTACCGTTAGTATTATTATTAAGATTATTATTGTTTATATTGTCAACCATGAAAATGTATAAAATAGTATAAAATTATATAAAGACGTATTATACAAAATTATAACCCTTTGTCAAGCTTTATTTTAATATAATTTGCAAAAAATGTAAAGCTTTAGTTGTTCCGCTTACTAGACTAACGATTCCGAATTCAAGACGATGGGAAAATCTGCCCCCTGCAGATTCACTAATGTGAATCAATACGCTGGGGGTGCTCAGCAAAAGACGCTTCGCTAATACTACACCAAATTATAAACGGCTGAAAAATTTGAACAAAGCCATATTTTTCTAGCCATAATTTGGTATGCTTCGCAAAAAGCGCTCGCTAACGTTTGGGATTGAAAAATTCCACCCCCTACTGATTTTGCTGCGCTAAAATCAATACGCCGGGGGTGCTCCGCAAACTACGCTTCGCAAACCTAACACCTGTTAACTTGGCTTTTCCCATGCCAGATTTTTTTCCCATAATAACCCTCTACAAATTTGCAAAATCGCTACACGATTATAGCAAATTTAACCGTTGAGGGTGCTCGCTTTGCTTTGCAAATCTAGTCGGCAGGGATGGCCAAAAATATTATTATGCTGTTGACTTATCCATCACCAGATTCCTCATCTTATAGATTCGTAATCTACCCGGTGAGGATAGCCAAAAGTTTAATTTAAACTTTTGGCTTAGGTAACCCTTTTATTGATGACTCTAAAGATTTCTTTAACTCCTCCTCAGGCAGAGAATAATCTGTAAGTTTGCCGGAGAGGAATTTTTCGTATCCCGAGAGGTCTAGCAGGCCGTGGCCGCTGTAGTTAAAAAGGATTACCTTTTCTTTGCCTTCTTCTTTTGCTTTCTTTGCTTCGTCGATAACGCAGGCAATCGCATGGCTTGTCTCGGGGGCACAGACGGGCCCTTCCGTCTTCGCCCACAGGACGGCTGATTCATAACACTCTAACTGATTGTATGCCTTTGGCTCGATAAGGCCGTCGACAATCGCCTGGCTCACCAGCGGCGCCATACCGTGATAACGAAGGCCTCCCGCGTGAATAGGCGCAGGGATAAAATTATGCCCGAGTGTATACATCGCAAGAAGCGGCGTCATTTTTGCCGTATCGCCGAAGTCATACGTAAATGGTCCTTTTGTCATCGTAGGGCATGCGGTGGGTTCGACAGGTATAATCCTGATTTTTGTACCGTTAATCTTGTCATAGACAAAAGGAAATGATATCCCTCCGAAGTTACTTCCGCCTCCCGCACAGGCGATAATGACATCGGGTTGTTTCTCTCCTGCAAGCTTGAGTTGTTTCTTTGCCTCAAGGCCGATTATCGTCTGGTGGAGCATAACATGGTTTAATACGCTTCCCAGGGAATAACGCGTCTTGCCTGTTTTATCGGTCACCGCATCTTCGATAGCCTCGCTTATTGCGATACCAAGGCTTCCGGGCGTATCAGGCATCTTTTTTAAGACTTCTCGTCCGAAGTTGGTATCGTTACTTGGGCTTGCGACGCACTGAGCGCCCCACACCCCCATCAGGGCCTTGCGAAGCGGTTTCTGGTCGTAACTTATACGAACCATATAGACCTTGCACTCAAGACCCAACAGGTTGCAGGCAAATGCGAGGGCACTTCCCCACTGGCCGGCGCCGGTCTCCGTAGCAAGGCGCTTGATACCGAATTTTTTGTTATACCACGCCTGCGCTACGGCAGTGTTTGGCTTGTGGCTGCCTGCCGGGCTTACGCTTTCATCTTTGTAGTAAATACGCGCAGGGGTTTTTAAATATTCTTCGAGTTTTCTTGCCCTGCATAGAGGAGTCGGCCTCCAGAGAGTAAGGATCTCGAGGATTTCCTCGGGAATATCAATCCAGCGCTCGCGGCTCACCTCCTGCTCTATCAGGTTCATGGGAAAGACGGGCGCGAGCATCTCGGGGCCTATCGGTTTTCCGTCGGGTGTGATTGGCGGTTGCAGCTTTGGTAAATCTGCCGCCAAATTATACCACTGCCTCGGAATATCACTTTCGCTTAAGAAAAATCGTTTGGTTTTCATAATAACTCCTTATTTATTTGTTAAGGAATTATAGCATAACTTCGCTTTGCACTCAATTAGATTTGATATTGATTATAGGTTAAGGTTAAGAAAACTAGTCCACGGTCAATCCCTACAGATTTTTCGTTCTTCGAACTCTAAATCTAAGATGTAGGGACAAGCAGTCAACAGTCCATAGACGATGGACGAGAGACGATCTCCTGCTGATTTCTCGTTGAGACTCGAAATCAATACACAGAAGACAGGTACATGAAGGACGATACTAGCTCATCCCGCATGAAGCATCTCCCGCATAGAAGCTATCACTTCTAAACATGGGGACCTTGCTGCTTCAATTCAGCGGGACAAGTAACTCTTAGGATTTTACTAAGTACCAAGAGCTTAGAGCTAAAATATAACTGATAACCGAAAACCCAACGTCTGATTCTAGACGGCTGAAAAATCTCTCCCCTTATACCTGATTCTAGACGGCGGGAAAATCTGAGCGAAGCCACATTTTCCTCGCCAGAATCAAGTATGCTTCGCTACGCTCGCTACCCTACCTTCAGCGTCCAGATGCCTAATACTATCAGGACGATGCCGAAAGATTTTACCCACGTTATTGATTCTCCAAAAATCAGCCCCCTGATGATTTCTCCCTATAGATTTATAATCTAAACATAGGGACAAGTCGTTCTACTTCGAAATCAATACACTGGGGGTTGATTTTTTATTTTTAGCCCACCTTGAGAGTCCATATGCCTAAGACAATTAGCACGATGCCGAAAGATTTTACCCACGTTATTGATTCTCCAAAAATCAATACCCCCAGGAGAAACGTAAAGAGCGGATAACTGCCTGAGATAGGGACCACGCGCGAGACTTCGCCAAGCTTAAGGCTGTTATAAAATCCTATCTGTCCTATAAAGCTTGCCAGGAACCCTCCTAAAATAAGAAACAGCGCGGAGCGCAGGTCGATGGATTTAATCTGCTGCGGTTTAATCATAAAGGTGGTAAGCAATACAAGGCCTATCACGACGCCTATACATCGATAGAATAACCCGGTAAGCGGCGCGGTTTTTGAAAGCCCTGCCTTTTCAAAAAGCGGCACTATGCCCCACACGAACGCAGTCAGTATTGCCCACGTAAACGCATTCATATTTTTCCTCCTGTAAGTTCGTCAAAATTCTCTATTGCGTGGAGTTCCCTGTGCTCTCCGAGAAGATGATTACGGCATAATTTAGACGGAGCAATATCCCAAATACGCATGAGAAGAAGTGTGTAAAATAACTTTAGTAAAAGTGCCTATGTAATTTCTTCAAGCGGTAGGAGAAATGCCTTGATGCCTTCTTTGCCGACTTGTTTTTTAAGTTCCCGCGTGCAGGTAAGCAGCTGCTTTGCCTGTTTTTCATCGCAGGCGATATATAAAAGGGTATTTTGCCCGGGCCAGATATCGTTTCCCAGATGAGTCCCGGAGGTTGTGCCGCGGCCGTACACACCCGTAATCTTGGTATAATTTTTCAAGCCGCAATGTTCGAGAACTTCCATAACCTCGCTTTCAACCGCTTCATTATATACCACCATTACCATTTTCATTGGAACCTCACTATTATATTAGTCCACAGTCGACAGTTGACAGACCACAGTAATTAGTTCGTAGCTCATAGCTCTTAGCTCTTAGGATTTTACTAAGTACCAAGAGCTTAGAGCTAAAATATAACTACTCACCTATAACCTTGAATTGGATTAATCTACGGACCATGGACCGCCGATTTCTTGTTATTCGTTTTAATACGTGCCTCTCCCGAATGAAGCGCTTCATAGGCGTTATGGCTTCGGGATCCCGATGTATAACTAACCATGTTTCCTCATTCGGGAGAAAATCGCATAGAGCGTCGGGACAAAGAGCATCGTTACAAACGTCGAGACAGTCAGACCTCCTATCATGGTAATTCCTAACGGCTGCCAGGTCTCGGAACCCTCACCTCTCAGTATGGCGAGGGGCAAAAGCCCGACTAATGTGGTAATCGTCGTCATAAGAACGGGCCTCAGGCGGTCTTTACCTCCCATAGTAACTGCTTCAATCATCGTGTAGCCCCGCGCGCGAAGAATGCCTATGTAGCTTATCAGGACGATGGCGTTATTTACCACAATACCCATGAGCATAATTATCCCCAGGAAGGTTATAATACTTAAGGTCGTCTTGGTTATGAGAAAAGCAACAAATACCCCCGTAAAGGTAAACGGAACGGCAAACATAACGATAAACGGGTCAAGGAGCGATTCAAACTGCGCCGCCATAACCATGTACACCAGTATAATGCCCAGTATGAGTAAAAACGTCAGGTCCATAAAGGCTTTTTTCTGTTCTTCTGCCTCGCCTCCGAAATTTACCAGAATATCCGCAGGAATGACGATCTTCTTCAGTTCCTGCCTGATATCTTCTATTACTTTTCCGGCAGAACGCTTGTAAACGTTGCATTCGACTCTGAGCACCCTCTCACGGTTCTGCCGCTCGATCTCAACCGGGCCGGCAACTTCGTATATTTCGGCAAAATTGGAAAACCGTATTTGTTTTTTGGTAACAGGAGAAATAATCGATAAATTTTCTATATCTTCTATTTTTGAGCGAGACGATTCTTCAAGCCTTACGTATATATCGTAGGTCTCGCCTTTTTCTCTATACTTAGTAGCGGTGGAGCCTTCGATGTAGGTCTTCATACTGGAGGCAATGGTATTCATAGTAAGCCCCAGTGCAGAAGCCTTTTCCCTGTCGACCGCTATCTTAAGCTCCGGCAAATTGATTTCTCTTGATATGCTCGCATCAACGACTCCGGGAATTTCTTCCATCATCTTTTTTATCTTGCTTGCGAGCGTATTAGTCTCTTCGAAGGAATGCCCTATAATCTCAAGCTGAATTGCCTTACCGCCCATACCGGTAATCATCCTTCCTATGGGGTTACCTGTCGAGACATCGACTTTCAATACGCCGGGGATACGTCTAATCTGGTTTCTGACCACCTGGCCTACTTCAAAGACGGAACGTTTCCTTTCTGTCTTGGATACAAGCTTGACGCCTGCCATTACAATATGCTCTCCGGATGAACCCGCACCCATAGCCCTGCCCACGCCCGGGGTAGTGCCGGGCCTCACATACATGAATTTTTTTTCGGGGACATACTGGGTAAAAATATCTTCTATCCTGAGGGCAACCTTTTCAGTCTCTTCAAGCCTGGTCCCCAGCGCAAGATTGACGGTAACACGCACATCCCCCGTATCTTCATCCGGGGCAAATTCATTTCCGATAAAAGGGATACAGAATAAGCTTAAGGCAAACGCCGCCAAAAATCCGAAAATGACTATTTTTTTATGCCTCAGGCACCAGGCGAGTTCTTTAGAGTAGAATTCTTCCCATGAGGTAAACCATCTTTCAGACATATTATAAAATTTCTTAATCCAGGACCTGCGATGATTTGTACCTGCAGGCAATGAGAGAGGCTTCGATGTAAATAGTTTTGAACAAAGCATAGGACTAAACGTGACGGCAGTAAAAAGGGACGCTACAAGTGTAACGGTAACAATAATTGCCAGTTCTCCAAAAAATATCCCGACAACACCGCTAATAAACAGCATGGGCAGAAATACCACTACCGTTGTCAATGTCGAGGCACCAACGGATAAAGACATCTCAGAGGTCCCATATATCGATGCTTCTTGGACTTTCTGGCCGCGTTCCAGATGGCGGTAGACATTATCGACGATAACAATGGCATTATCCACCACCATACCGCAGGCAATAGCGAGCGAAGACAGACTGATGGTATTAATAGTCTTGCCACTTAAGAAGAGATAGATGAATGCAATAAGAAGCGAAAAAGGAAGGGTAAGCGCAATGATAAGGCTGCCTGCAAATTGCCTCAGGAAAAACCATACTACCACGATTACTAATAGTATGCCCAGCCATACCGAATTTTTAAGAGAATCGAGCGCATCGATGATATCTTTTGAGGTATCAAAGATAGTAAACATCTTAACATCCGACGGAAGGTCGGCTTTAAGTTTTTCCATGGTTTTGGTTACCCTGGTTGCTACCTCCACGGTATTGGTTCCTGTTTGTTTCTGAATCGACATCATGAGCCCGCGGCTTTTATTGATTCTGACCTTTACCGTGACTTCCTTAAAACTGTCTTCGACTCTTGCAACATCCTTAAGATATATGAATTTACCGTCCCGCTTACCGAGCATCACCATATTTATTTCTTCAGGAGACGTAAATTCTCCGGGGAGTCTCAAGAGATAATCAGTAAGCCCGGATTTCAGGCTTCCGAGGGGCTGGGTAATATTTTCCTGCCGGATGGCATTTTGTATATCCAATATGGAAAATCCGTATCCCTCAAGCTGCTGGCGGTTTATCCATACGTTTATCTGCCGCTCCAGGGCTCCGTAAATCTGGACCGTACCTACACCCGGGAGCTGGCGGATAGCGTCGCCTACTTTTTTATCGATCAGGTCATAAAGCTCCGGATATGTTTCCTGCGCGGTGATACCTACGAAGAGGATAGGGATGTTGGCGGTATTGAATTTATAGATGAATGGGTTATCCATCTCATCGGGAATGTCCGGCAGAAGCCGCTTGGCAAGATCAATACGGTCGCGGATGTCATTTGATGCCTCATCCAGTTTTGTCCCCCATTTGAATTTGAGGCTGATGAGAGAAACTCCGTCGAGGGAACGGGAGGTAATTTTTTCAAGACCCGGGGTTGTCGAAAGCTGGTTTTCAAGCGGCTCAGTAACTTTTATTTCTACGTCCTCGGGACTTGCCCCCGGATACGAGGCAATTACCGAGACTATCGGCGGTTCAATCTCGGGCATCATATCAATCCCCAGGCGCGTCAGACTATAAGCGGCAATAATGAGGATTGCCGAAAAAATCATCAGGTTAGTAACGGGGCGTTTTACCCCGAATTCAGGAAGATTCATCGCTCCCCCATATAATATATCTGTAGCACTATTCTATTCTTCAACATTTACCAAGGCACCGTCTTTAAGCCTTTGCTGGCCTATAATCACGACAGATTCATTTTCTTTTAAGCCGTCCAGTATTTCAAAATAAGCCCCTTCGCGGATACCCATAGTAACCCTTCTATACACCGCCTTGTTATTTTCTATGACATATACGTAACAGTCCGGCGTTTTGCCCATAATCGCTTCCTTTAAAATAGTCGGCACATTCTTATGCCGGTCTATAATCAACTTGACCTTGGCAAACATCCCCGACTTCAGGCGGTGTTCTTTATTATCGATTAATATCTGGATAGGCGCGGTGCGTGTTTCAAGATCGAGCACGGGGCTTATCTTGGTAACGCTTCCTATAAATTCTTCCTCAGGATAGGCATCAACCGTTACCCGCGCCTCCTGGCCAAGAGATAATGCCGGTAAATATTTTTCAGGTATA
Organism: Candidatus Omnitrophota bacterium; assembly: GCA_043800345.1. Taxonomy (GTDB): domain Bacteria; phylum Omnitrophota; class Gorgyraeia; order VGKN01; family VGKN01; genus JAZDNB01. Next base: position 112,681 of record JAZDNB010000009.1, on the reverse strand, counting down.
TTCAGATCTATTTTTACCGTATCCATGGAGACGACTAAGGCTACGGGTGTCTGCGCTGAAACATTCGAACCTATATCGACATACACCCTGCCCACGATGCCGGAGAGCGGACTCTCAACGGGTGCTTTTTCAAACTTAAGCCCTACCTCGTCTCTGTCGATATATGCTATGGCATCGCCTTTACTTACGGAAGCGCCGTCCTCTTTCACTTTCTCGCTGATTTTGCCTGTCACCTTCGGATAGACAAGCGCCTCATCCTGCGCCTTTATATCACCGACATATTCAAGCATTTTGTTAAGGTCCCGCAGCGCGACTTTCATAGCTCTAACCGGTATCACTTCCGCAATATCTTTTTTGGGCGGCTGTTTTTTTTCAAATCCGACCGCGCACATAAGCACAAGACTTACACCGAGTAGCAACAGCATTTTGGCCTTTACGTTTGTCATCAGCATTTTAAAATCCTCCGCACTATTTATTATTAAGCTGCTCATATCCCATCGCCTTATCCGCGGTACTTCGCGCGATGAGGCAATCGTAGACTGCCTGTTTGTTGTTAAAAAGCGCTATGTCGTGTTTAAGCGTAGCATCATCAAGGTCAAGAGTGCTCATAATACCCTGCGCATGCTTTTCCTTTATATTCTTAAGATTATCGCTATACACCGTCATGTCAAGGCCGGTGGTTTCAAGCCCGGTGAGTGCGGCGCTAAGCGACAGGTAGGCATTTTTTAATTCCATTGCGATATCATTTATTGTTTTTTCTTTGAGGAGCTGGGTCTCTCTGACATCTATAATAGCCTGTTCCACCTTTGCCTTGGTCGCAAAACCGTCAAATATCGGCCAGGAAAAAGTGATGCCGATTACGTTATAATCATTCCAGCCTTTCTCTGAGGTCGCACTGTTGTGCGAACGGCTGTAATAATCCCATGAGGCATATATACTGGGCCTGTTATCGGCTTTCGCTATATCTACCGCAAGTTTATCCGATTTAAGCTGCACCTCGTACTGTTTGATTTCGGGGCGGTTCTTCATTGCTTTTAATAACCCCTCGTCATAGGAGAAATCCTGAACTTCATATATAAACTGCACGTTTGGTTTTATTCTCGTGGCATCGTCAAGGTATAAAAGGTTATTTAAGAGCACACGGCTTATCTCTTTCTGGTTTAAGGAAAACTCATACGCCTGCTCTACGGCTGCCAGGGATGCCTCTATCGCTAAGACGTCTGACTCTGATGCCTGGCCGCTTTTATAACGCTCCCGCACAGTCGAAAGGTGCTCTTTTGTATTATCTACAATACTTTTATTAAGGTGTACGAATTCCTCTGAGAGAAGCAGCGTATAAAATGCCTTTTTCACGCTGAGTGTCACGTCTAACTTTGTTTTATCTAAAAGCGCTCCTGAGACTTCCGATTTATATTCATTTTGCTTGATGGTACTAGCGGTTTTACCTCCTTTATAGAGGTATTGTTTTAAGGTTGTCTGGGTCGAGGTCTGGGTTAGCTCTTTTGAGTAATACCCCCGCGTCTCGGACTCACCCGCGCTCACCGTAAGCGATGGCAGACGAGCCGCCTCCGCCTCGGCGATTTTTTCTTTTGCTTTTTTTACATCTTCGGCCTTAAGCAAAACGTCGCGGTTATTGCGTAGTGCAAGCGCAACCGCCTCGTCTACAGAAAGAGGGATTTCTTCCGCTAAAACAGGCCCGCTATATAAAAGTAAAGATACTAACAAAAAGGTTATTGCTATTTTCATTTCATATCCTGTTTTTCATCGTTTACAATATGTTGTATGCGCAAGAGCACCCTCAAATAATCCTCCCGTTCTTTCTCGGAAATTTTATCAAAGATGTGAATAATCATCTGATGGCGCTGGGCGTTAATTCTTTTGGAAATCTCGGCGCCTTTTGGGGTAATTTTTATCTTAACAATACGCCTGTCACTTAAGTCTGATTCTCTTTTTATATATGCATATTTAAGGAGCCGATCTATAAGGCCCGTTGTTGCGGCAGTGCTCACCCCCATGAAATGGGCAATAGCAGACATCTTTGAGCTGTCGTGTTTGGCCAAAAAATCCAGAATCAAAAACTGCGGCAGCGTAATTTTTCCTTTCAAGAGTTCATTTGTCTGCCGCCTCGCAAGCTCCCTCATGATAACGGGGAATATGTCATTTAGTTTATCCGCAAACTCTGAGAGTGTTAAGGCCTTCATATTTAACCTCCTAAATAGTTAACTATATTAACTATCAATCAAGTTAAATATATCATACGGAGGGGGACTTGTCAAGGGGCGTATAAGATATGTAAGAGATGTGAGGCTATCTTGATTTAATCGCCACTACCTTGATAAAATCAGCGGCATCCTCTATTTTGTCAGTGACACCTTCCATGTATTCGGCAAGCTGATAGCACAAAAGCAGGCTTGTCGGTTCAAGCTTTGCATGCAGTATGGTTTCCAGCAAAAGTTTTTTCTGGTCATCCGCATCATGCTCAATACGGTCTACAGTTTCACAGTCCTGGATAGCTTTTTTCAGGTCATTTTTGGTAAGCGACTGGACTGCCTCTTTGAGATTGGATACTGAGGTAAAAATCAGCTCTGTAGCCAGGGATATATTTTTTAATATATTATCCGGCAGTTTCTGTTCGATAAAACCCAGGAGCCGCGCGGCGCCGTTCGTCCAATCGGCAATCTTATCGACGGTGTTAACAAAGTGCATCAGGTCCTCCCTGTCAGGCGGCAGAAGCAGCCCTTCGGAGAGCTCGCTGACCATCTTGGCCCTCAGAATATCCGCCTGATGTTCGCTTTCTCTTACTTTTGCGATAGCAGCCGTCTTGCCATTTAAGTCTCCCGCAATAAACGCCTTCACCGCATCGGAAAAACAGGTGATGGTGTTATACGTTTCTTCCACGTGTTTCTGGGCGTCCCGTATGATAGATTGCTCCTCTGCCATGCCCAACCAGCCTAAGATATTTCTCATCTCTCTCATTTCATACCTCCTTATGTAACAAACATAAAAATAATTTTTAACATGAGAAAACTAATGATACCCGAAACAAACGGCGTAGCAAGCCAGCAAATAATTATCTCTTTCATAATACGCACATTAACAACCCTCACGCCTCTTACTAAGCCCACGCCAAAAATAGCGCCCACGATCGAATGGCTTGTTGAAACAGGAATACCGAATACCGTATAGATATGAACGTTGATAGCGCTTGCCAGCTGCGCCGCGAATGCCATAAGCGGTAAAAGGTGGGTTATCCCTGAGCCTATCGTCTCAATAACTTTGTATCCCCATGTGACAATACCCAGCACTATCGCAAGGCCGCCTATAACAACGCTTATCGTCGGAGAGAATATTCCCGCACCCACAATCACGCCCGTAGCATTTGCTACATCGTTTGCCCCCCAGGAATACGCGACATAACAACCGCTTATGATAACAAGGAACGAGAGGGTGCTTTTTAAGAACCTGCGCGGTACAATCCTATAAAATAAATTTTTAAAAATTCTGTAGAAAATATACCCCAAAACCGCCGCTCCTATTGGGGTAAAAATCCAACAGATAAATATGTCTAAAAGGACCTTCCATCTGACGGGCGCGCCGAGCGCAAGCCCCGCGCCTGCTACCGCCCCCACGATTGAATGGCTTGTTGAAATAGGCATCTTCCAATACGTGGCTAATACCACCCATGCGCACGCGGCAAATGACGCCACGAGCGCCAAATAGAGCGCTATATTTCTTTCTAACTGGTCTATCGGCACTATCCCTTTACCGATAGTCTTACTCACATATCCACCTTGTAACGCGGCGCCTAAAAATCCAAAAATAGTAATTAAAATGACTGCCTGTTTTAATTTTAAAACCTTGGAACCAACGGCTACCCCTAAAGAATTGGCGGCATCATTAGCGCCTATCGACCAGCCGACACCGATGCTCATTATCACGGTAACCAATATCAAAAAAAAGTGCATCAAATTAATACCCCTGGAAATTTTCTAAAATAATATTTTCTTTTTTTACTGAAAGTTCCGCGGTTAATATAGCGGTAAGTGCACTTACCATTTCCGGCGGACCGCATAGGTAAAATTTTCTTTCTTCAAAGTCCGGGATATTAGCCCTTACCATATCTTTGGTAATATAACCCCTGCAGCCGCTCCAGCCGGGTGAGTCACGGTCAAGATCGGTAAGCGTATGGATAATACGCAGATTCTTATTACTCTTCTGCATCGCATCCAGCTCATCCTTGAATGCTATATCTTCTACTCTTGTGTTGGAGTTTAGCAAAACAACGCTTGAGGAAAGCTGCATATCTGTTGCATATTTTATGATGCTGCGTATAGGGGTAATGCCTATCCCTCCGGACAAGAATGCTATTTTTTCATACTCCCCCGTAAACGTGAAATTACCCATGGGAAGACGAACATAGAGAGGAGCACCCGGTTTTATGACACTCAACGTCTTTGAAAAATCGGAATCGGTAAGTTTTTTTGTAAATTCTATGTGACCTTCTTCGGTAGGGGATGAAGAAATCGAAAGTGCTTTCATAGTATCAATTTCGCCCACCGCAACCATAACAACCAAATACTGGCCGGCCTTATACGTAAGGCCTTCGGGACGTATAAACCTGAAACTTTTTACATTATAGGTGCGCGGTATTATTTCCGTTACAGTCGTTTGTATGGTAAGAGGCGCCACAGACTATTTCCTTTTTGTCAGAACAGTGTAGCACACTATAAGTTTTTTTAAAAGGATTTGGTTAAGGATGCGGATATCCTGTTAAAGCAGATTATTAGCCCTTAGTTCATTTTCAAGGGACAAAATTGCCTCTTTAAGTTCCGGAAATAACGAAATATTAATCGTTACCCCCTTTGGCGTAGGTACTTTCTCGTCGGAACCTGCTTTTGTCGCCCAGACCCTGATATCTATCAAGTCATTATCTCTGAATTCTGTTATGCTGACCCTTACCTCCTGGAATTTATTTTTCTGAAAACTCTTTACCATTTTCTGCATATCCGCCTCCTTTTTACTTGCTCATACTCTGATTCTTTCTACTGTCGTACACAGGACGTGCGTTATTTACCAGGGAATTTTAACTCCCAACTCGATTTCTTTTTCCTGCCGTATTTTTTTAAACCTGCAGAACAGTTCCTTCTCCTGAGCCGGTTGGCTGCGGCCAAGCGATACTGTTATGCCCAAACCTCTGCCTTCGGCATTCTGTAGCGCAAGAAGCAGCTCATTTTTTCCGGCACTATGGAGGATATAGGTAAAGGTTATACCGTTATATACACCTTTTTCATATTCCATTTCAAAAGAAATTTCGTGTTTTTTGTTTATCTTCCAAGTGCCAAACAGAATAACTGTCTGCATGGACAGGCACTTCCTGCCGGACGCATTGATACCGACCCTATACTTTATTTCTTTTTCTTGTCCCCTGAAATTTGGGCTTTCAAGCTGCGCCGTAAAGTTGAATACGGAATGGCCTGTTTTTCCGATTATGTAGCAAAGCCTATGTTTCTGGCGTATGTCCCAGAAACCGTTAAAGGTTATAGATGCCTCGCGTTTTATGCGCCTCACGAGGCGGGTTTTTTGGTACCGGTAGATAATCTTCTGATTTTTATTAACCTCCCATCCTCCCTCAAGGGTCAAAATATCCTTTTCGCCTGTTTCCTTTTTTAGTTCAAATATCAATCGGTTGGTTTCATCCGCTGACCACGTCCCGGAGAGTTTTAGAAGCTGCGCCCTGTAGACGCTGTCCGTTTTCTTTGCGGTAAACAAAAAATCCAAACTGTCTTCCTCTGCGGCAATTATTTCCCCCTGAAACCGCAGTATGGACTGCACGGGGGTCTCTTCCTGTTTCAGGACAAGTTCGAGGTCATGGTTTTTATTTAACCGCCACGTCCCGATAAACTTCTTACGCTGCGGCAACCCCAAAACCTGCCTCCACTTTTCCGATGTATCAAAGGTAAAAAAGAGCGAGTTGTTGCGGATATGGAAAGCGCCTTTTGGCATTAGGGCTTTTTTATCCGTGAGGATAATCAGCTTATTGTCGTTATCGAGCGCATAAGCCTTTATGCGATTTTGCGCCATAACACTCTCCAGAGTTATTAAAAATAGTTTTTATTTCTTGTTTCGCGCCTTGGAGGGAATAACAGCTTCTTGATACTGGATTGACTGATATGCATCTACTATAGACGCATTATAGCGGTCTATTGCCCCCTCGCATATTTTAGCCGCTACTAAAAATATAACACCGGCACCGATAAACAACGCTACGGCAATGACAAACATCCCTTTTTCAAACATAAGGTGTCTGCCAAAATCACCTTTGTAATCAAAGAACTCGATCCTTTTTCTTGCAATGTTCCCGACATCTATCTTAATCACGATTAATTATTGGTCCCCTAACGAACTGCTTACCTTTATCTTGAGGCATGTTTGAACCCATTTTTGTATCGCATTATTCCTCATAAAATATTTCCACACCATAGAGCTTCTTGAATTTTCTATCATAAGCATAATAATACCCTGGTCTATACCCAGATAATCCTCTGCCCACCAATCCTGGGAAATATTAAACGCATCTTTAAATCCGTAGGTACCGTATATTTTATCGCCGTAGTTCTCATACATAAATCGTATCGACCTCAGGGTATTTTCCCTGTCAAACGGTAAGGTACCGCACACGGCAAAAGGCGCGATGGTCCCGTCGTGCAGTGCAATACCCGGCTTTGCGCCGTATGCCCTGTATCCGGCAGGGCCGAGAGAGGCACTCAGGCCCCAGCAATCTTCACTATATGTGGAAAAATTCACTCTGTTATTAATACAGAACTGCCTGTTGGCCTTAACCGCACGTATTGAATTATCCCAGTAGTTTATATCTCCGTCGTAGAACGACCTGAAATCTATCCATGCATGCGAATACAGGTAGGTGAAAAGACTGCCGGTATACGAATATATGAGCGTGTAGCGGTCATAGGTACCGTAGGGCCTTTTCCATGCCTTCCAGGTATGTGCGGGGATAGGGTGCGTCGGGGAACCAATTGCCAAGGCATAGAGGATGATAAGTTCATTATACGAATCCCAGTAATACGGCAGGAATCCCGACTCAGGCTTCCATCCCATACAGAGGACGTTATTTTTATTTAACATCCACTTCCAATCCACGCGTTCATATAATTTCTGGGCTAACTGGTCCACTTTAGTCCCTTTGAAATATTCACCGCAAAAAAGCGCCCCTGCTAAAAACAATGCGGTATCGATAGATGAAATTTCGGAATTCCATACGCGCTTTCCCGAATGCATATCGATAAAATGATAATAAAAACCACGTTCTTGCTGCAGGTCATAATAGAAGGTCTTAAGCGTGGTAAGGACTCTTTTATATGCGTCTTCCCTCTTGATCCAGCCCCTTTTTTCTGCTATACAGAGTGAGACCAGACCAAAACCTACCGCTGCGATACTGCAGGGCGAACCGGGGCTGGTAGAATCCCTGATAAGGCCGTTTGAGGGATTGGTCTCCTGCCAGAAATATTTGAAGGTATCCTGCTGGAGCTTGTCTAAAAATTCTTCATCGGATAGGTATTCTGCAAAGAGTGATTGCTCCTGCAGCAAAAGGAAGGCCAGGATAAGAAAAATATTCCTTCCAAACTTCATATCAGGACTCTTTCTTAACCGTTTTAAAAGTATCCGAGAGGTCCTTTAGTTCTTCGGCCAACTGTTGTATTTTTCGTAAATGAGCAGCGGCAGTTTCTTTTTCCCTGGATGGCATTTTTTCAACTGCGCGTGATACATTTTGTATTTCAGTGACAAGACTTCCTGAGAGTTCTTTATAGCGTATGACGAAATTTAAAAGCCTCTCTCTCATTACTTCCAGCTCTTCGGCCACCTCTTTCAAATCGTCTCCGTGGCGTATATTAAATTTTATACTCAGGTCTCCCTTGGAGATTGCCTCAAAATTTTTTCTAAACCGGTAAAGCGGGCCTGCTATCTTATTGGTCAGCACTATGCTCACGGCACCGATAATGAGCATTACAATTAACAGCCTCGGTATGAGCCTTATATTTACTTTTTTCAGGATGTCTTTTACTGCCTGTTTTTCGTGCTCGCTTAAGCGCCGCGCCCCTTCCATAACGCTCCGGGGGCTTTCCTGGGGATATACCTCTTGTTTGTTGTAGCGCGCGGACTCGTAGGAAAGGATTCTTTGGACGGTGGATATCTTCTGGGAGATTATAAGCTCAGAGAACTCTTTTGCTACAAAATCCCATATCCCGAAATATAAAATTACGCCTACAAAAAAAGAAACGGCCGTCAGGGAAATTACAAGTAACGTAGCGTATTTAAGCTGAAGCCGTTTATTAATTAAATATTTTCTTCTTTTATAGCTGTCTCTCTTGGCCATTTTATATTAAAAACTAGTAGGTATTATAAGCTCCGAATAAGTAAGCGTCAAGCAAATTAATCCCCGCCCCGGACTCGTAGTATAAGCAGGAGAGTAGGTCCGGATTCATTTTTATGATAGGGTTCGCGGATAGAACTTACGAACACACATCTTACTATTTGAGTTTCAAATAGTTAGAAAACACCTCCGGAGAGGTTTATGCAATAGTTTTCGGCTTGATAAATATATATACAGGTGCTATAATTCCAATAAAAAGTTAGGTCTTTATTAAAAGTGAAACGGATTTTAAAAACATTAGTAACGGATTGCATTAACTTACTCTATCCTGCAACCTGTATCGGTTGCGATGAAAAGTTAGAGACTCACGACAAAGTTCCCGTGTGCAAAATGTGCTTTGAAAAGATAAAGTGGAACACCCCTCCTTATTGCAGTAAATGCGGAAAATCTATGAGCAAAAACAGGACATACAAACCGACATGTAGCGATTGCTTAAGGACGGATGTTTATTTTACCAGGGTATGGTCATGCTGCATCTATGAGGATATTATAAAGGATGCGATAATAAAGTTTAAATATTTGCAGGGCCGGTACCTCGAGCCGTTTTTTGAAGCAATATTTGCGCGATTTATTAAAATGAATACGGACAGGAACCTTATAGATATCATTATGCCTGTCCCCCTATTTAAGAGTAAATTAAGGGATAGAGGATTTAACCAATCCGAGATATTGGCTACTATTATACACAAGTTGCTACATAAACCGCTTCTTCTGACGATACTGCAAAAAATCAGGCCGACTAAACCCCAGCAGGAACTAAGCCGCCTGGCGAGGCTTTCCAATGTAAAAGATACCTTCGGGGTTTCAGGATCTGCCAATATAAAAAATAAAAATATCCTTCTTGTAGACGACGTATTCACTACGGGGGCTACCATAAATGAATGCGCACGAGTATTAAAACGGGCGCAGTGCCAGGACATATATGCGTTAACCGTAGCGCGGGGAACATAATTATGCGGATATTGCGAAGTTACATAATTGCCGAACTGTTAGGGCCTTTTCTTTTGTCGCTCGTAGTGTTCACCTTTGTCCTCCTTATGGGAAATATTATACAGCTTGCCGAACTTCTCATTGCCAAAGGGGTAGAGCCAATCTATGTGGGTAAATTATTCATAAACCTGATCCCTTACCTGTTAAGCTATACAATACCGATGTCGACACTCACAAGCATACTGCTAGCATTTGGAAAATTATCTTCCGATAATGAAATAATCGCAATGCGCGCCAGCGGGATAGGCCTCCTTCCGGTAATCATGCCCGTGGTAGTGGTAGGAATTCTTTTTTCCCTATTTTCGCTGCACCTAAATGACAAGGTACTGCCCAAGGCGCATTTTGCATCACGGAAGATACTCTCTGAGATAGGCTTAAAAAAGCCTACCGCATATCTGGAGGCAGGCACGTTTATAAAAACGTTTAAAAAATATATCATCTTCATTTATGCTATCGAAAAAAATAAACTCAATAATATCAGGATATATGAACCCCAGGAAGGCAAGGCCACCCGTACCATCATTGCAAAACGGGGAGAATTTATACCCATACCGGAAAAAAGACTCATAAAACTGAAGCTATCGGATGGCATAAGCGACGAACCTGACCCCGAAAATCCGAACAACTTCTTCAAACTGACCTTTAAAACTTATTTTTTGACCTTAGACCTTGCGGAAAACGAAGAGGGTGCAAACATACAAAAAAAACCAAAAGATATGTCTATAGACGAATTAAGAGAAGAAACAAAAAAATATATGAAAGACCATATCGACCCGGTGCCGTACTTTGTTGAAATACATAAAAAAATATCCCTCTCCTTTGCAAGTCTGGCGTTCGTCTTCATAGGGTTCCCGCTTGCCATAAGGACAAAAAGGCATGAGAAGTCGATAGGATTTGGCCTAAGCCTGGCGATCATTATGGTATACTATCTGCTCCTGGCCATGGGTGAGGCAGTTTCGCTCAGACAATTCGTTCCTCCTTTTGTTGCATTGTGGTTTCCGAACATACTGCTTATGCTCATCGGTGCGTTTTTATTCTACAGACTGGAAACCAGATAAGTGTCACTATAACAAAACAACCTATACATGAAACTTACTGACCGATATATAATAAGACAACTCATCTTTCCCTTCCTCTACTGCATGACAAGCTTTATCTTCCTCTATATCATCATAGACCTGTTTGGCCATCTTGATGAAATATTAAGGCAGAAAGTTCCCTTTAATATCCTTTTAAAGTACTACGGTTCGTATACGGCCATCATATTCACTCAGACGATGCCCATTGCAACACTGGTTTCAACTATATATGTCTTAGGCAACCTCAATAAACATAACGAGATAATAGCGATGAAGGCGAGCGGGATAAGCTTGTGGGTCATCCTGCGGCCATTCCTCATAGTGGGGGTTTTATGCAGCCTGGCGGTATACGCGGTAAACGAGACGATCGTGCCGGATGCTTTTATTGTTACCAAAACAATCAAAGAAGGGACGATAGAAAAACAGACCCCATCGTCAAATGACGCCCCTAAAGAAAAAATCATAGAAAATGTAACTATCTACGGTCTCAATAACCAAATGATTTATGCACGGTTCTATGATACGGCAAAAAAAACATTGATCAATCCTATTATTATGGTGAATGACGAGGAAAAAAACATTACCACAAAAATAATAGCAGATAAGGCCACGTGGACCGATCCGGGATGGATATTTTATAATTGTGTTATTTATAATTTTGACAAAGAAAATCAGATAATAGGAGAACCGCAGCTCTTTAGCGAGAAACCTGTCGACATAGAAGAAAAGCCGAATGATTTCATCAGGCATGAAGTAAAAACTGACTGCATGAATTACAAACAATTAAAACAATATATCAAGAGACTTTCCGGAATAGGAAGTAAAATCACAGATAAGCTGCTCGTAGATTTATATTATAAACTATCTTTCCCATGTATAAGTTTCATTATCATCCTTGTGGGAATTCCGTTTGCAATGACTTCTAAAAGGGGCGGTGCGCTCTGGGGGGTGGGTTTTAGTATAGCTATTTCTCTTATTTATTACGGCGTTATAGCGGTATGTATCGCATTCGGCAGAGGCGGAATCCTTCAGCCTATCGTTTCGGCATGGTCTGCAAATATCATATTCGCAGGGTTAGGGTTATATCTCATTGCCAAGGTAAGATAAGCCTTACGTCAATATCTTAATAAGCTTAAAAAGTTTTTTATCCAGCCACTTCTTCTTTTTAATCGCGGTAGTAAGGGGGACTTTGACAACTTTTCCTTTGGAAAGACCCACCATTATATCCGTGTCTTGGTGAAGTAGGGCATCTACCGCAGAGCAGCCTAGTTTTGTCGCAAGCACTCTGTCAAATGCAGTGGGCGAACCTCCTCTTTGGATATAACCCAAGACACTCACCCTTACGTCAAAACGTGTTTTCTTTTTAATTACATCTGCAAGTTTATATGAGGGTATGGCACCTTCGGCTACTATTATAATCCAGCTATACTTACCCGCTTGCCTTCCTTTTTTTATTCTTTCACAGATCGCATTGACATCAAATTTTTTTTCGGGGATAAGGACCTCTTCCGAACCGCCCGCAAGCCCCACCTCTAGCGCAATATAGCCCGAGAGACGCCCCATTACTTCGATAATAAATATTCGTTCCAGACTCGTCGCCGTATCCCGTATCTTGTCAATGGCATCCAAGGCAACATTGACCGCGGTATCGGAACCTATGCTAAAATCCGTACCGTTTAGGTCGTTATCTATGGTACTAGGAACTCCTACGACCTGTATCCCCCATCGCGAGCTTAGCGCATGAGCGCCTCGAAAGGTGCCATCTCCTCCTATCGTAATGAGCGCATCAATACCATATGCCTTAAGTTGTACGATAGCTTTCCGCTGCCCTGAAACACTAAAGAATTCTTGAGAGCGGGCAGTCTTTAATATAGTTCCGCCCTTGTTGATAATGTTACTGACGGAGCGGTGATTGAGTTTTACAAAATCTCCTATAAGCAAACCGCTGTATCCCCGTAACACGCCGTATACCGCAACGCCTTTATACAAGGCATACCGGGTGATGCTGCGTATTGCGGGGTTCATACCGGAGGAATCACCGCCGGATGTCAAGACACCTATTGTTTTTATTTTTTTCATCTCAAATAATGGAGCCCCACGGGCAAGCCCGTGGTACCTAAATTTACCCCGACTCGCCCTTAGAAATCGTTTTACGATTTCAAGGGTAAAGTCCCGGAAATTTTGTAGAAATTTCTCGGGATAAGCCATGCAGAAATTCTCTTCGATAATTTCTGCATACTCGTCGGGATTATCCCCCTACTTTGTGAACAGCTTGCCCATTTAGTGATATCCCCCGAAGCAGTTTTTTCTTCGCATTCATCCACGTGCATGCACGTGGTCTTCTGCGAAGGGTGATAAAACTGCTTTTACGGTTCTTTTTACAAAAAGTCCTTTTGCATCCTCAAATATGGCGTATATGCTTGGTACAAAAAAAAGAGTAAATATGGTGGATATAGTAAGGCCCCCCGTGACCGTAATTGCAAGAGGTGCCCATAAACCCGCTTCTTCGGAACGGTCTATCGCCATCGGAAGCATGCCGAATATAGTTGTCAGGGTGCTCATAAGGATGGGCCTCAATCTATCCTGGCCGGCAAGAATCACTGCCCGTGCTTTTGAAAGACCTTTGCTGAGAAGCAGGTTAACATGGTCTATCAATATAATGGCACTATTTACCACAATACCACCAAGCATAATAACCCCTATAAGGACACCCATAGTAATGGACGTATGGGTGAGCTTAAGGGCTAGTGCCACGCCGACCGCCGCAAGCGGAACCGTAATAAGTATGATAAACGGTTGCGCATATGATTCAAAAAGACTCGCAAGAACCAGATATATTAACACAAGTGTAATCAGCAATGCAAAAATAAGTTCTTTTTGCTGTTTCACCATCTGGGTATAGGCACCGCCGAATTGCCAGAAATAGTCCTTAGGAAACTTTAGATCCCTTAAGTTATCCTTTGTGAACTCTATTGCCTTACCGTAAGAGAGCCTTCCTATACTCGCGCTCACTTGAATCATGCGGTTTTTATTGCGCCTGTAGATTTTGCTGGGCCCTGTGTCCAGTTCGAATGTCGCTACCTGATCAAGGCTTATGTACGCCCCAGTGGGGGTGCTTATCATAAGTTTATGCACATTATCAAACGTTTTTCTATCAGTTTCATTAAGACGGGTTATAACTTCGACTTCCTTTGCCTCGGTATGGTATACGGTGGCGCGAAGCCCGCGCATCTGGCCGTGAATACTGTTTGCAATATCGTCTATAGTAAGACCGTACATAGCCGCTTTTTTCCTATCCACTATTGCCCTCATCTCAGGCCGGCCTTCACGTGCCCTGATTTTTATATCGGTAAGACCTTTTACTGCCTCAAGCCTTCCGGCTACCGAAGTGGCTAATTCTTTCAGTACATCATAATTATAGCCGTACAAATCAACCATAATTTCTCTTGTAGCCGCCTGCTGCGCCTCTTCAAAATATATAAACGAATTGGGGATTTTGGTTACAAGCGGCCTTAACATATCAATAATATCTTTCGCGGATTTATCCCTTTTATTTGAAGGAACAAGTTTTACGTATATCTTGCTCTCCCAATGTTCGATCCTCGAAGATATCGTCATGACCTCGGGAATCTCTTTGAGCAGGACCTCGACCTTACTAACGGCATCATCGGATGCCTCCAGTTTTGCACCGGTCGGAAGTTCGATAAATATAGTAAAAAGTCCCGGCTCTGCCTGTTCGGAGAGCTCAACAGGAATCTTAGAAAGCACTATGACGGAACATGCACATACAGCGAGAGCCCCTCCTACAAGGACATATCTATACCTCATGGCAAATATAATAGACTTTTTATACATTATCTTGAACCTTAGAAAAAAAGATTTTCTCTTAAACAGGTCGGTATGCGCTACTTTCTTTTTGGATGGTTTGACTATCTTCGATACCATAGTGGGGACTAACGTCAGCGCAACAATAAGCGACGCAAGAAGAGAATATGTAATAGTCAAAGATAACCCGCTGTAGAGAAGCCTGATTTCCTTGCTGACAAACACAATAGGCAGAAATACCACGACAGTGGTGATGGAAGACGCCACGATAGCAAGGAGCATTTCTTCGCTCCCCACGATAGAGGCCTCTTTAATATTCGTACCTTGTTCTATTTTATTAAATATATTTTCTATAACCACAATACCGTTATCAACCAACATTCCTATGCCTAACGCCAGACCGCTTAGGGTCATGATATTTAAGGTTATTTTTTGAAAATACATTATCGCAAAAGTAATCAATACGGAGATGGGGATAGCAAAGGCGATAATTATGGTAAGGCGTATATTACGTAAAAAAACGTAGAGCACACCAACCGCGAGGAGGGCACCGAGTTTTAAGGAATCCATTACCATATTAATTGCCTTGATGATTGCCTCTGCCTGATTCATGGTAATAATAATCCGTATATTTTTATCAAGCGTCGGTTTTAATTTTTCAATCTCCTCCTGCGCCGCTTTCACTACATTAATCGTATTGGCAAGGGTTTCCTTCTGAATATAAATGGACACGGCGGAATTTACGTTCACCCGCGCATATCCGACAGGCTCAAGATATGAATCCTTGACAGTCGCAACATCTCTAAGCCTGATCATCGAGCCCTGCCTTGTGGGAAAAAGCGCTATGTCGGCTATTTCATCTACAGCCTTAAACCTCCCGAACGTCCTGATGAGATATTTATCCCTTTGCTTTTCTATTTCACCCACAAGAAGGTCTAAATTGCTTGAGCCCAGTACGCCAAGCGCCCTCTCGATGGATATCCCGTATGCAGCGAGCCGTACTTTATCAAATTCAACCAGTATCTTTCTCTCTCTTCCCCCTACGACATCAACTTTTGCAACTCCGCTTATACGTTCAAGCCGTTCTTTAATACGCTCGTCAACAACACGCCTCAGCATCTCAGGGGTGTATCCAAGGCCCGTAACAGCCAGCACCAATACGGGAACATCCGATTGGTTAAATTTTGCAATGATGGGTTTTTCAATTTCCTTCGGCAGTTTATTTTTTACCTTGGCAAATTTTTCCCTTGTCTCCAGGGAAGCAAAATCCATGTCGGTTCCCGGTTCAAAACTTAACACTACCATAGAACTTCCCTCTTCAGAAACCGAAAACATCTCCTTAAGAGCACCCACCGTACCCACTGCCTCTTCTACGGGTCTGGTAACAAGCATTTCAACATCAACCGGGGGCATACCGCCGCGGACATCTATCCATATGGTAATCTGTCCGAAACTCGTATTCGGCATGAGTTCAATCGGCAGCCTCTTGAGCGAGATATACCCGATGAGTATAACCGACAGATATATCATCAATATGGCAACAGGCCGTTTTACTGAAATGCCCGGAAATCCCATTTTTACTCCTTAGAAAATAGCACCATGTACGCTCTCGCCAACAATAACCTGCTGTTGTTAGAATGATTCATTACGCCTTACTCGCTCTATAGTACCGTTACTTGCTATTTTGTTAATTCATAATACCTTCCTATCGCTAGCGGTCCTCTGCCTATAAGAAGGTTCCTATCCACTAAATCTTTTAAATCCCTTGCCGCTGTGGGGACAGACGTTTTAAATATATCCGCATATTCTTTTCTTGAAATCCTTCCGTGCTGTTTTATATAGTCGAGCGCCTGCAACTGCCTCTTGTTAAGAGGAATAATATACTTCTCTTTTGCCTGTAACGTAGTCTCCTGAGGGGGTTCGGCCGGTTGTTCTATTATGCCTGCTTGGCTGGGAGCTTCTTTATCAGCACTTATTTCTCTCTCGCTAATCGGTGGCTCCGGCAGTTTTTCTTTTTCTGATTTAACATCTGACGGTATGGCCGGTTTAAGAGTCTCTTTTTGAGGGGGTGTTTCGGCCGGGATTATTTTTTCTTTACTATCTTTTATTTCACTGGGTGTTTCCTGCTTGAATATAATCTCCTTTTCAGGTTTAACAGGTTCCGCAATTATCTCTTCGGAGATTTCATGCGAAGACTTTGCCTGCGGTTGCGGGACTTCGGGTTTTTCCTCTGGACTACTATATTGGCCTGCCGGAAGCCCTACCGCCGTTTCTGTATCGAGATGTGCTTCCTGGGAAACTGCTGTTTTCTTCTTAAAAATCCTTTCCGTTATTTTTCCCGAAGAAAAATAAAGAGCCGGCACTACAACCAGACTAAGGAATGTTGAAGACAAAAGCCCCCCCATAGTAGTCTTTGCAAGCGGCGCATCAAGCTCCGAACCCTCTGATAAACCTAATGCAAGGGGAAGTAACCCAAATATCGAAGTAAGCGCCGTCATGAGAATCGGCCGTAAACGAGTCCTTCCCGTCTTGATGGTAGCATCATATAGACTGAGGCCGCGTCCACGCAGGATGTTGGCATAATCGATAAGTATAATACCGTTATTTACCACAATACCCCCCTGCATAATTACGCCGAGCAACACCACAACGCTTAATGCAGTACCAGTGAGTTTAAGCGTCCATACTATACCGATAAGAGAAAGCGGCATGGTAAACATTATGAGAAACGGCTGCCACAGCGATTCAAATTGAGCGGCCATAATCATATAGACCAAAATAATAGCAAGGGTTAGCGCAAACGCCAGGCTTTGAAATGATTCCTTCATCTTTTCAGCTTCTCCGGTAAGGGTAATACTGTATCCCTTGGGGATTTTAATTTCTTTTAAAAGCTTGTATATTTCATCTTGAACCTCGTTTAAGGAACGCTTATATATATTGGCCGTTATGAGCACTGTCCTTTGCTGATTAAACCTTCGTATCTCTGACGGACCTTTGCCGATGGTGATCTGCGTAACCTCTTTTAAGGGAAGCTGCGTCCCGCTGGAAGAAGTCAACATGATACTTCCTATTTTCGACAAATCCTTCCTGTCTTCCGGCCTCAACCTCACCCGTATATCAACTTCTTTGCCTTCTTCCTTGAATCTCGTTGCAATGTAACCCTTAAGGGCAACCTGAGCAGTTGCCGATATATCCTTTACCGACAAACCATAGTTTGATGCCTTGTCTTTTAATACCTGGATTTTTGTCTCAGGAGCAGGCAGGGCAAGATTGTTCTTTATGCCATAGAGGCCATCTGTCTTTCTTAGGCGTAGCTGTATGCTCTCGGTTAAATTCCGCAGCATATCAAGGTCAGTGCCCTTTACGTCGAGTACCACCGGTGCACTTGATTCAAACGCTGTTTTTAGCGCACTCTCCTGTACGATATATTGTATCTCGGCGTGCTCAAGATCCATGCGGGACAGTCTATCCTTTATACTTTGTATGAAATCGGACGTGGACATTTCTCTCTCTTTTTTGAGATTGACCATAATCTGCGCCTGGTGAGAACCGAGCGTTTCCAGCACCTCGCCCTTACCGCGTTCTTTACTGGAACCGACATTCAGCGTTATGTCTTCTACGGTCTGGTCGGTCAAAAGAAGGTTTTCTACCTTTTTAACTACAGAATCGGTCACCGAGAGTCTGGTGCCGGGAGAAAGGTCCACTTTAATTGCAAACTGCCCCTGGTCAACCTTCGGCATAAACTCTTTATCCAATCCTCCGAATTGTTTCATGCTGAAGAAAAATACGCCAAGGATAAGAAAGAGGTAAAGAAATCTGTGCCTCATAAACCCCGTGATAAGCCTGGCATATATAATTTCAATAAGGTCTATCGGTTTTCCAAGGATTTCCAAAAATTTATTCCGCGGGGCCAAATCAAGAAGGACGTTCTCTTCTTCTTGATCTTGAGCATTCTCAGCCTTTTTAACAATAGGTGTTTTGTCTTTTGACTGTGAGACAAGGCACGGTATGAGCATAAACGCTATTATCATTGAGACTACCTGGGTGACAATAATGACCCACGCGAGTTCCTTAAATAACTGCCCCGCAATGCCAACGACAAATGCCATGGGGAAAAAAACGCACGTGGTAGTAAGGGTTGATGCTATCATGGGCCCTATAACCTCATTACTACCCACAATGGCAGCCTCCTTTGTCGGCATACCCTGTCTTTTATACCGGTAGATACTATCAACGATAACAATGGCATTATCGGTAAGCATACCGACACCTATCGCCATTCCTCCCAGGGACATCATATTTAAGCTGATGCCGTTAAAATACATCAGGCTGAAACAGCCGAATATGGTGATGGGAGTAATAGTGATTACTATAACAGCAAGCCATATATCTTTTAAAAAAATAAGCAGTACAAAAAACGCCAGCGCGGCTCCCTGGAGGGCTGCATCTCTTACTCCGTTTATTGACGCACGGATAAATTCGGATTGGTCGTATACGATTTTTACCTTAACATTTTTGGGAAGATTTTGTTTTATAGTAGGGAGCGCTTTTTTTATCTTATCGGCAACTTGCAGGGTAAAACCGCCTGCCTGTTTTTGGATTGAGACTGAGATATTATCGACTCCGTTATAGCGCGAGATACTGGTCGTTTCTTTGAGCGTATCTTTTACTCTACCCACGTCAGATACCGAGATAAAACGTTTCAGCCCTTCCTGTTTATCTATCTGTTCCAGTTCATCCGGCTCGGGCAACCGGTTCATCTCCTTAAGGGCTTCCTCCTTTTTATCCTCTACCTCAATCACCGTATCTCTTATATCGGCTATAGTCTGATACTCTCCCATTGTCCTTATGAGATATTCGTAAAAACTTTCTTTTATCGTACCGGCAGGATAGTTCATATTTGACTTATTCAAGGCATCGAGTATTGATAAAAGAGAAATTCCGGAGACGTTAAGCCTGCCCTGGTCTATTTCAACCAGAATCTCTCGTTCTATACCTCCCGCTATATTGCAGGCCGCAACACCTTCGATTTTCTCCAGTTCATCTTTGAGCATTTTTTTAGTGGTGGATAATAAATCCTGAAGACTTTCTGAACCGGTGACGCTTAGGACAAGAATGGGTAGTTCAAACGGGTTAAACTTCATCACGATGGGCTCTTCGCAATCTCGCGGCAAGCGTCCTTTTACAAGGTCTATTTTTTCTCTCATGCCTAACGCCGCAAAATCCATATTTGTCCCCCAGTTAAATTCAGCCATAACCAACGATGTTCCTTCTTTGGAGGTAGAATTTATGCTCTTGATACCGGGCACCGTGGCTACTGCTTCTTCGATAGGCCTTGTGATTAAAAGCTCCACTTCTTCTGGGGCGGCGTTTTCATAATTCGTTATTACCGATAACTGCGGATAGGTAATAGGCGGAAAAAGTTCCTGGGGCAGACGGCTCCACGAGATTACCCCGAGGATAATCATACCTACGAATATCATAATAGTAGTTACGGGTCGCTTGACCGCGAAATCAGGTAGTCCCATGCGCTATTTCTTGGTTATCATAACGATTGAATTAAAAGTTGTCACTACGTCAGCACAAATTTTGAAAAGCTATCCTGAAGGGTGTGTATCTCACTTTCTAATTCCCTTATCAAAGATATAAGGGTAGCTGGTTGCGGCTCGACCTTTGTACATTCCTCTTTTATCAGCTTTAAGGTATCTGCCTGCCTCATAACCGACTCTTTCGGAAGCTGCATTTTCTCTTTTATCGAAAATGTCATACTATTTATTGTGGCAGCAAGGTCCTGGAGCTCATCGCTTTTTCTTAATTTTACCGAAACGGAAAGATTGCCTGTGCCTATTTCTCTGAGGTTCTTTTCTATCCTCACCAATGGACCTGCTATCCTGTGTGAAATAAGCACACTTGTAATAAGAATAACGGGGATAGTGAGCAAAAACCCCATTACAAGACGCAGATTAACTTCCTGCAGTATTGCAACAAGCCTATGTTGCGGATAGACATTTGCTAATTTTTCGACCAAAATGCTCATCCCATATCCATAGACAAGAAAACAGAGTACGCCTATTGCAATCATGATAAATAGGACAAAACCCGCAAATTTTAACTGAAACCTCCTTACAAGATATCTCCTTCTTAATGTCTTTAACGGCATCTTCTCTACTCCTTTTTTATAAGAGCAATTTCTTTTCTTACCGTGAGCTTGATCATACCTTTCTTTGTGCTTTCTTTAATTGCGCTTTTCAGTTTATCAAGACTCATATACCGTACAGATTCGTCATTTACCTTACAAAGAAAATCGCCTGTTTCTAGATTCGCTTTTGACGCGGAGCTCTCTTCCCGCACATCCGCAATTTTAAAACCTTCTTCGTCTAATTGTGCCGTAAAACCATAATATTCTTCAAGGCTTTTTGCTTGTACATTCGCGGTTAAAAATAAATCTCTTTGTATCACAAATTTTACTTCTTTATATCTCGGGTCCAATAAGAGTTTTTTTATTTCATTTTCATCCGAATAACCTATAAGTGTTCCCCATATGGAAATAATAAGGTCTTTGTAGTACAAACCGGCGATTTCGGCAGGAGAATTCCTCGCTATCTGTTTTATGCGAACTCCCTCTTTTTCTTTGACAAAGGAAATACCTATTTTATCCCTTATCTCTTCTTCGGCTGTCTTTGGCGTTTGGTATTTTTTAATGAGTGTCGGATCGGCGAGTTCTGCTATCTTCCTTATGTGGCTCTTTTTTCTTAGTTCCTGCTCTCGCAGCCTGAGGGCTGCGACAAAACTCACTGCATCCTTTGCCTCCTTAAAATTAGGGTTTGTGTCTAAGGCCTTTTTATAATATTCAAGTGCCTTGTTTAAATTTCCTTTTTCCTTATAAAGGTTGCCGAGCGCTAAAAGGTTTTGCTCTTCTGCATCATAGTGTATATCTTTTATATCCTTTTTTAAAATCTCTATTTCCCCTTTTTCCTGGCTGAAAATAATTCTATCGGCATATTCTTCGACAACTATACCTTTTTCTTCAACACCGCTAGTTAAAACTACCGTATCGGCAAAAGAAAACCGATAGTAAAAAGAAATGAACCCTAGTATTGTGACTAACATTACACGATACTTCATAGGCCTATAGTGTGTATGGTGGCTATTCTTGACTTACGTCCGGTTGCTCAGATTCGGCATTTTTATCTTTAAGTTTTTCTTCCATAATTTTTTGCATGTCCAGCAAATTTGACGGAGGCTGGGCAGACTCCGGATTTTCTAGCATGGGCTGTTCATTTTCCGATTCCGTTTTTTGCGATTCTTTAGAACCGGATTCTTGTATTTCTAATACTTCACAGGGGCTTTTGTCCTTCAGTTCCCCCTGCGACTCCGTAACCACCAGATCTCCCTCGCTTAAGCCTTCTTTGATAACAGCTGATTCTATTGTCCTATATTCCGGCTTCACTTCCCGTTGGAGGGCCACGTATTTTCCCGGTTCTTCTTTTTTGTCCTCTTGCTGTGGCGCAGCCCCCTCTTGTTTTGCTAAAAATAGGAAATACTTTCCTTCTTTACCCCGTAAGGCGCCAACCGGTATAAGCAAGGCATCTTTTTTTTCGAATATTTTTATTGCTACCCTGGAAAACATCCCCGGCTTAATCAGCAAATCCTTGTTATCAACCTTTATTTTTACCGTAAGGGTCCTGCTTTTACCTTCTATCTGCGGGAATATGTTATCAATAACACCATTAAACTCTTGGTTGGGGTATGTATCAAAATTAAGCTTTGCAGTCTGTCCTACCTTTATCTTCTCGATATCGCTCTCGGTAAGCCCTATTTCTATATACATAACACTGAGATCGCTAAGAGTCCCCACCTTTGTATTGGCATTTGCAAGTTCTCCGATCTCGACATCCTTTGCCGTCAGGACTCCGTCTATCGGCGCAAAGAGGGATTGTTTCTCCAGCTCATTTTCAGCGTGTTCCACCTCGAGCTTCGCCGTTTCTACCTTTGATTTTGCTACCTCAAATTCCTGCGTTATCTCATCCAATTTTGCTTTTATGATTGAACCTGCTTCATAGAGCTTTTGATATACCTCCAGGCGTTTCTTAACTGCCTGAGTCTCTGCCTGGGCTGTTTTTAACTTAGACTTATTGTATTCAATATTAAGCTGTGCATCTCTTTGATTTAATGTAGCGATCACATCGCCTCTTTTTATTACATCACCCTCTTTATAGTTCAGTGCCTCAATAGCACCTGTGGCTTCAAATTTAAGATTCACCTCCGCCGCGCCCTTTGCAGTACCCATGCTGGGAAAATAATCGACAAAATCCTGTTTTGCAACCTTAAAGACTCGTACCGGTATAATCTGTTCTTCTTTCTGAACCTCTTCTTTTTTTACCCCTTCCTCTTTAAGCGGTTTTGGTTTTCTTATAAATGTGTTATAGGCGTAGAGAATAAGGACACCTGCTATGACTATAAACACCATAAAGAAAAGCTTTTTTTTCTTAAGCGGCATGTTTACCTCCTCGTATTCTTTATTGAGATATCATTATACAAAATTTTATTTTTTTCCTCCCGGCACGGCTACTTCCTGCGGCGGAGTTTCTACCTGATAGAAACCGACTAACCCAATAGCTTTATTAATGCTAGAAATTGCGCTATAGTAACTGTTTATCGCATTTAAATATGCAACTTTCTCGTCGGTAAGTTTTATTTTGCTTTCAAGAAGCTCGGATAAAAGCGCTTCATCTAAATCGACTTTCGTCTGATTCACTTCAATCGATTTTTGCCGCAACTGAATTTTTATCGTGGCGCCGTCCACCTGCATAATGGCTTTTTCATATCTAAAAAATGTCTCCCTTACCTCGCTTGACACAGTTTTCTTCATCTCATTCAAATCACTAATGGATTTTTTCAAGTTTATTTGAGCGCTTTTTTCTTCCGAGTAGCGTCCAATATTGTTAAGCAGATTAAATTCCCATATGTGAGATTGGGAGCCCGTTCTTGAGCTCTGGCCAAGTTTGGGTGCGGTTGCATCTTTGGTAAAATTATAGCTAATAGTATTTCCTCCTAACGGCTTTGTAAATAAAAAACCAGCATACCAGGTATTGCCAAGGGTAAGCGACTCACTCTCATAAGCACCGCCTCCTTCACCGTAAGAACCGGTAAAATCTATCTTAAAACGATTTTTATTTTTAGTGATTTTTTCTTCAAGTTCATTCACTCTTACTGTCAATTCACTGATAAATAATTCAGTTCTGTTTTGGTATGCGAGTGCAAGGCTTTTATCAAGGTCTATATCTATCTTTGCATACTGCAGCGGTTCTTTAATTTCGATCTCATATGATGGGTCCAAATCCAGTGTATGTTCAAGCTGTACCTTGGCTGAGCCCATCTCCATCTGTGCCGCATTGATCTGGTAGAGTATCTGTGCATACAGGTTTTGCAGGTTTAAGTATTCAACCTCGGTCGACATCGCCATATCAAACCTTCGCTTTGCAATACCCAGTATATGCTCTGCCTCAGCTTTTAATTCTTCCTGGGCCGCAACTACCATCTGCGCACCTACAAAACTATAGAAATTTGCCTCTATTTTTTCTATAAGGTCGCTTTTCACCTTATTATAGTTACGTTTTGCAATTTCAAGGTTAAGCTGGGCTTTCTTTACCGCATCGCCTAATCTCCCCCCGTAATAAAGCGGCTGTTCCATCTTAAGGGTATATTCCCGCTCCATAAATCCGATATCATATATATCGCCTTCGGTCTGGTTAATTCTATACTGTGCCGAAGGAAACAGTGCCCTTTTTGCCTCTGTTAGCTTGAGTTCTGCTAATTTCACTTCATCAAGCGCTATCTTTGCGGGAAGGTGGTTTTCAAGTCCTATATCAATACACTCTTGTAATGTTGCTATTTTTTTCTTTGGTTTTTTTTCTTCTTTTTTAGGCGCGGCACCTACTATTTTACTTTCTTCTTCCCCTTTCCGGAGGAGTTCTTCAACTGTAGGAGGTTTCTGTTCAATTCCTTTTGTCTTGCCGGATTCTTTCTTTACCGGCTCTTCCTGCGGTTTCTCCTCTATTTTTTTTCTTGCCGATTTTTTCTCTGGCTCCTCTTTAAAAGAGGGTTGCACAACCTCTTCGATGGGCTCTCTAGATACTTCTTCTTGCTTCTGTAAACGCAAAAGCTCTTCTTCCATTGCCGAGCTATGTTCCTGATCCGGGGGAGGCGCATACTCCTCCTGAGGCACCTCTTCCTCCGGGACAATTTGTTCTTCTTCTCTCGTATCTTCCTGGGCCTCCGGGAATGTTTTTTCTTCTTCTTCGCGCATTGTATCTTGAAGGGCTTTTTCCAGTGCTTTTTCTTTTGCTGCCTCTCTCTGTCTCTGTTTGAGAGCGTCAATCTGACTCTCTTTTCGTAACGGCCTACTAAGCGCCTCCCCCGCCCTTGATGGTTGCCTTTTTTCTATAGGTTGCGGTGCTTCTTTTAAGGGGGCTTCTTCAAGCATCTCTTTTTTTTCTAGCTTTTTAATTGTATCACGGAGCCGCGCCGCCTCTTCGTAGCGTTCCTGCTGAATAGCTTTTTGGAGGTCATTTTTTAACTGCTTAAGCTCTCTCTGTCTTGCCTCTTCTTTTACTCTTTGTGCTTCTTTTGCTAAGAGACGTTCCTTTTTCTCTTCCTCAAGCATTACCCTAAGCTCTTTCTCCTGTGCCTGCTTAAGGGAATCCTCAAAGATTTTTTCTTTTGCTTCTCCTATGCGCGCCTGATATTTCTCTGTAGATACTTCCTGACTAATTTTTTCTTTGTCTTTCTGTGGCGAGAGAGCCTTTGACGCGCCTATGTCAATATTCATCGTTATATTATTTGCTGTCGTATCTATTGTATATTCCGGTTTTTGTTTACATTCAATGATTATTCTGAGGATCCTGGGAGGATAGGCAAGACGGTCGTATAACTGGTGTAATCTCACCTCGCTCACATATGGAGTTTTAAGCGGCATGATCATATGCGGTTCGTCAGAAAAAGAAAGTGTGGCTTCCGGAATGCTTATTATGAGGGTATAGGGTTCCTCAAACTCGTCTGTTTCATAATACACAATGGGTTTATCGGCAGTAACGGTTATTCGGGTTATATCTTTGAGGATTTTTACGTTTATATCTCTAACTTGTAAGGAATGAAATTCAACAGAAAACGAATCTGCGCTATATAAAGATAAAACAAAAAGGAAGGAAAGAATTCTTAAAAGGAAGGAGCATTTTTTGCTCAATAATTTGAATCCTTTTTATGAAGCTCCATGGGTTAATACCCGTGGTTTCTATTTTTCCAATCTCGCGCCTATGAACGCAGGTTCATAGAGCACAGTCACACCCATTCCGCAACGCGGGGCGTAGTGTGGGATTAAAATTTTTTATTATTATATGCACCTCCTTTCATTTTGTCAAGGAAATTCTCCGTTCATGATACAGTTTTGATACAGTTTTTTTGCATAATTACAAAAAAATTCAATACCATATCAACTTATTTAATCTGTTTTAAAAAGTGGAAATATACGGGTTTCTCTTAAGGATATTGCATCATTATCGAATTATACTATGGGGCAAGATTACGTTTAGGTGACTATAAAGTAGTTTCTGTTTTGCGGAGGGTGTCCGGGAGAGTACCTAGCTCAGGTTCTCCGGAACTAGCAGTAGTTGCATTAAGCATAAACATATTTATGTCCGGAAAATACTTTAGCTCTTCATCTTTTATTTTCCCGTTATCGCGCATCCAACGTAAAATATATCCCGTTGCGATTGCCTTTATTTCTTCATCAAGCTTTCTGTCTTTTGCCGCACTTGTTGTCTTATCTAGGTCCTCAAACATAGCCGTAACAAGTGCATTTTGCCTCATGCTTTCTTTGACAAATTTGCATAAATTTTCCATATCCTGCCGGTTCATTCTATCGGTGACTTTTCTTAATGTCATATCAAGCATGAAACGTTCCCTTTCTCCCTGATATGCCGTTTCTAGAAACGCGCTTATCAGTTGACGTAGCAGCATAAGTTCTTTTTGCTCTTCAGGTAGAGCAAATTTATCCCTGTCTTCTGTGCTTAGGTTTGCACTCATCCAGTCCCTCCTTATAAGCTCGGAGAGTTGATTAAAAACAATGCCCTTTCTTCGCGGCGTAAGCCTTTTTATTTCAACCGTTCCTGAAGTCTGTTCTTGTGCCAGCTTTATTGCTATTCCCGTATGCCAGTATCCCCTTACTACCACTATCCGTTGGGCAGGATTTTTTCTGCGCAATTCTTTTATAAATGTTTCGAGTATCTTATCGCGTTCGGACAAATGTCTTGCAAAGTACGTAAGAGCTAAATTCATGTTCTGAAGCGCTTCCTCGCTGTTTCCGTCAATAAACCGCAGCGATGCATAATCCAAATATCCCAGGTAAGCATCGGTATCCGATTCCGCAGTAAGCGTCAATTCGGGCGCCGTTTCAACACGAAGCTCTGTTCCCATCCCGCGGAGGCCGTTTAACACCCTCAAAATCATAAACTCCGTTTCCGGATGCAGCGAACCGCTCTCTCTTAAGTGTTTTTTGATTTCCCGGTTATCGTCTAGCCGCGAAGGAGAAAGTTCTCCCTGCGCCACTCTTCTGTATATGTCAAGATCCTTTTCGGTAAGTTGTTCGCATATCACTATGCCGCCATTACCCGCCCATGTAAGTGCATCTATAAGTTGCTGTTCTACCAACTCAGGGCTACCATGAACATCGCTTATATAACGTATTGGCCCATAGTAACGGACGTATTGTTCCTTGAGGTTGGAAAGAATGAAATCCAGCACTTTTTCCTGGCCCTGCTCTGCGTCCTCACCCATCCATTCCTTTACACTTGCCGTACTAAAACCTGCCCGGTCTTTATGTCCACCTCCCCAGGATTTTCCCTCAGGACCGTGCAGACATACATCGCTTACATCGATTGCGGTAAAATCAGACCCCCGCGCTAAAAGCACATCCAGATTGCCGTCTTCTCTGACATAATAATGTATGAGTATCCTGTCTTTAAATTCACCCAGTGCGTTAAGACGGCCGAATACTATCCTATGAACAAGAAGCGCTATGTTATCTTTTGATTGTATGCGATAAAAATAAATCTTGTCGTCAGAGACAAGAAAATCTCTTATAGAATCTTCCACGTCTTGCATAATGCCCCTGTGCCATTTTGTAAAATCAGCTCCGAATTTGAGGGAGGTAATTCGTTCAAGGTTCTCTTTTAATTGGCCGAAAGAATCGCTTGAAGAAACCGTTTCAATAATCTCTGCCACAACCTTGTTTTTTTGGACAGTGGTTGCGCTCCAACCTTGCAGATATGTACCGCATAGGGTGAGCATTTCAGCGACATATTCAGCCTCTTTTACATCAAGCCCTTGAGTAAACTTTGAAAAATGCAAGTGATACTTATCGCCAAAAAGGGATAATTGTTTTGCAAAGAGATACCAGGGATCAAGTTCCGTCCCCATGAGGTCTGCACAGAATGCGCCGGTAGCATAGGTATCGGCCTTTTCATCTTTAAGTATGAGATGGTTGTTAACAAAAAGCGTGTGTTCGTCGGAAAAAGCATCCATTTTCTCTATAAATTCATCGTTCCATTGATGATGATCCTGAACGACCATCGTATCAAAACCGAAGGAATCCTTCCGCTTGTATGCGTCGGGCTGATAAAAGCGAACGTCTCCTACGAATAGGGCCCGTTTTCCTTTTACCTCCGGCAGGCGAAGCATTTGTTTATCGGCATCCACATAACCTTCGTTTTGATGAGATATCGGAAAAATACAAATATAAAGCGTATTCGCGGCATCTTTTGCCTCGGAAGGATCGGTAATAACAACTACCTTTCTTCCTATTTTTTCCGCCTCACTGCTTAACCTGTGATATACGGTTGTGGCAAAAGTGAAAGAATCGGCATCTATGGGCAAGCCAACAAGATTATGAGGGGCAATAACTACAAGGGAATAGCCCTGCGCTATCTCTTCTATTAAACCTTCAAGGCGCCTTTTTATCTGGTTTAACTGCCCGTTCTCATCCTGCCATGCACGTTCCACCTGTTGCTGGATAGACATCTGAGCGCTTACCATAACAGGCGGTTCTGCTTGAGGCTTAGTTTCTGCGACCGAGGTCTCTATCTTGCATAACCCGGCAAGGATAATCTTCTGACTTCTTAACTCATCGTCGCTTACCGCATGGTATATACCGGCGACCTCAAGGCGCAACATCTGAGCCTGGTAGTAATATAACGCCGCATTACCGGTAGCTTTTATCCTTTCATACTGGGCGAGTTCCGTCTCCATATCGGCACGGCTTTTTACTCTTGAGAGCGAATTCAAAAGTCTCACGGCGTCGGCTGTTTTTAATCTACCCAAAAGCCTTTCGGAATTCCTGGAGAGCTTTCCGCGCAAGGGTTCAAATATCTCCTTTAGGCCATCAGGCAGTTCTGCTATAACTTCTCTCTCCTGTATGACACGTGCGGTCTTAAGAATCGTTGCTAATTCCTGCACCAGGGTGGCATCGCCGCCTCCTGCATAGGCAGGTGCGTACGCAAGCTTTGCTTTATCGCGGTTTCTTTTGACCGTCCAGAAATTCAGGGCATTTATTCTTTCTCTTACGAAAGATAACCTTTTATCAAAATCGTTTGCGGGATCGATGCCTACTACGCCCGTTATTTTGTACATCATTTCCGAGGTAAGGCGGCTGAGGATTACCGCACTCCGCGCGCCCTTACTTTCCCTTGGGGCATCATACGTGAAGATAATCTGCGCGTCTTTAAGATTTTTTCCGATGTTCGAGAAATCCCCTACGACTACTGCGACAAACATACGTAAATCCGGTAAAGGATTATTTAATCTGTTAAATCCTACCACAGTCTCAAGCAGTGCCGAATAAAGCGCTGCATATTCTCTGGCTATTTCATCCGCAGAGGCAAGCGAATATTCGGCGCGTATCCTTAATCTGAGAGTCTGGCCCGTAACATATGCGCGGACAATACGAACAAAATCTTCCTCCGAAACCCGCATAACCTTTGATTCAAAATCCGTAATCAAACTTTTTATTTCCGAATCAAACCGAGTCTTATCTTTCGTACTATGTACATCTTCCAGCAGGCTGATACTATCAGCATCCGTAGCGTTGTTAATAAAATCAACTAAGGGGCCCTCTAAGCCCTCAATCTGAAGCATGGAATGCGCAATACGGACCCTATCCTCGCTTTTTAAGAGCGTATATTCTCTCAGCGGTTCAGACAACATGAATGCGTCAGATGACGGAAGAAGCTGTCCGAACCTCTCGGGAAATTCCGTATGAATGGGGAGTACGTACTTAGAACCGGCATCAACCGCCCTACGTATTGCCTCGACCAGGTCCGCTTCTTCTATATGGGGAGATACATACAGATTCTCCCAGACCAATTCGTATTTATCTGTCCATTGACGTATTTTTTCCTGGAGCTGTTCCATGTCCTTATTAAATACCGCTCCTAATGAATATATAAAAGGCGAATCGTAATGGGGTAAAATAGTATCCCATTCGTTAAGCTGAGGAAGCGGCAAGATCACGATAAGGTCGCGGTAATTGCGCGCCTTGGATAACCATTCCGAATTAACCATTCTTTCGTCGGGAAGTTCGCCGTATATCTTAGTCTGGGTGGGCAATTTTTGCCTGACCTTTGTTCCTCTTACGTCGGCCACCTTTCCGAACAACTGATAGATAAACTGATGTATAGTGTACTGCCATTTTCTCTCCGGAACATGAACGAGCACATCCGGATCGCTTAAAAGGTCGGGTATATCATAACCGAGTTCGCGTAATTTCATCGCATAATAGAGACTCCTAAGAGGTACTACTAATTTCCTCTTATTTGCCTTGGCAAGTGCATAATACGTTTTAAGCCTATTCACATACATCCAGGAAAAACTTGTAAAAACAGGCTTTCCTTTTGACGCCTTGATAATCTGGTCTGTGCGTTGTGCATATTCCTCTTCGGTTGCGATGGTAGCGGGTTTTTCATAACGCACATTAACGCCTTCCGTGATAAGCGCAAGGATATTATGTTCTTTAGCAAGCATATCAAAAAATTCTCTCGTACGGGCCCCGTCATGACTCTGCACGGTGAGATCACCGGTATATACGATCTTACCCATAGAAGTCTCTACTACAAAGGCATCGGAAGGTACGGAATGCCCCACCCTCACAGGCGTTATTTTAAAAGAACCTACCTGAAACGGGGTATCCCTCCTGAAGGTAACCATGTTACGCGGTAATCTCGGATAAGGAATGGTAGTCATATCGGTTCTGTCTTTTACCTCAACTAACTCCGTCCTAATGCTCCCCGGCGTCTGCCACTGAAGCGTTTCCAGCGTCGCTTTTGTTTCTTCGGAGCAAATAACCAGCACATCCGGATCAAGAGCATAAAGGCTCTCAACATGGTCAAGATGTGCGTGGGTAAGAAGAACCGCCTTTACGCCTTGGCTCTCGATAGGAATCATGCCGCTTTTACCTTTTAACATATCCTCCCTCATGGCATCAGGCAACCACGGCAATATTCCAACTTCAAGACTTCCGTCTACCATCTCATGAACTTTAAAACTACTCCACCCGGAAAAATATTCTCCCCAACTGTGCCCTGCGGCACCCATATCTAAAACTATTTTACTGTCCACATCCCGAACCATTATGATATTGCCACCTATCTTGCCTACGGAACCATAGAAGGTAATACCTCCTACTGCCTCGGGTATTACATCTTTTCTTCTTTGCCCGAGCAAACGTCCTCCCGCAGTCACTGACATAAATAAAGCGGGTTGAAGTTTAAAAAGTTCTTTAAGGCGCACGATCACATCTTCGGCAGGCTCTTTCTGAAGCAACTGTAATACTGTCGTGCGGTATGTCCTGACTAACTGCTCTTTTGTCAATCTAAGATTGCTGGCGGTTACCTCGCTACCGTATGCTTTAAGATTTGCGATACGCCTCTGGAGAGTCGAAAGTGCATACCTATCAATCATCCCCAGGTCAAGAGAGAATTCTTTCAAAAGTTTAATTTTGTGGGGTAAAAATCTATCCCGTGCAAGTTTATCACCTTTGTCCGCTAAACCATGCTGCGCAAGCAAAGCTATGTTTGTTTTATACCATTCGGTTTCCTCGGTTAAACTCATCTCATTGGTCTGCTTTCGTATGATCTTTATGAGCTCCTCAAGCTGTTCTTTGAGGGGTTTATCATCTGATAGGGTAACATCTGTCCTGGGAATGTCTTTTAAAGATATATTATCCAGATTATAATACCTTCCGCTATCCTCTAAAATTATTCCGCCTGTCATATCTTCCGGCGCGCCCAACGGATAAAGACCCCTGATATATGTCACCAAGGCCTTTCTGAATTCATAGGTAACTTGTGAATTGTCTGCCTCCACGCTCATAATAATTTTCCCGCCGTACATTAAAAATTGAGTGATGGAATTAAAGAGCGCACTACGGTTACCGATATCCAGTATTAATTCCATGCCAATTAAAACTGCAGGAGGTCGCGTTATTACCGAAACGATGATATCTTTTATCGGAGAAGAAATACTTATACCTGTGTCTTGTTCTTTCTGTCCGGGTGATGATTTACGGGGGGAGGCGGTTAAGGCACCGAGGCTCCTTAAAATACGCGCCAACTCAGACAGCGTAATTTCTCCCGACGTCAACTGTCTTGCTACCTCCGAAAGAATCCTCGTGGCTATCAATGAGGAAAAAGCGCTCACTTGTTTTTCGGAAAGCACGACATCACCGCTTGCTATAGTTTGAATAAGCTCTGTTATAATATTGACTATAGCCTCATAGGTCCTGTCGACAGGCGTTGGTCCTTGCTCGGGACGTCTGCGTAATCTGCTCACGCCCCTGCTTGCATATAGAAGAGCCATTGTCTTTAACTGCTTCATAAGATCTTTGTCCGCTACCGCCATTACAAGGCCGTCGATGATATCTTTCGCATATTCCTTTTCATCCTCACGGAGTACCTGCTCTCCTTTTGCCATTATTCGTATTGCGGCATCTATGCTGCCGCCAACGGGTACGGGAAGTTCGAATTCGCCTTCTAATCCTTTAAAAAATTCCGCTACGGTATCATAAACTATCCCGGTAACAAGTTTGGCATAGAGCGGTTTCATGCCTTCCTTAAATATCATCATAAAGCGAAGCGGTCCCCTAGTCTCTTCCCAGTGATGGAAAAGCAATGCGGCGGATTTTCTCTTTATTCTGTATACAAATATGTTTCTCGCTTCTTTTCGCGCCGCTGTCATTGATATGCCGGTATTCTCTTTTATGCTATCGGTAAGCCTCGCTATCAGGCTTGGCATTGCTATTTCATCAACAAGCGCATTGAAGATACGGTCAGAAAGAACCAACCTCGCATTTTTTAGTTCTTCACCGGAGACCACACCGAGCATTTCCTGCATCTGGATCCTTATAAGCTGACTTTTAAAGTACAGCCGCAGCTCTTCTATTTTATCGGCAATATCATCGATGTTTTTTGAATCCGGCCTTTCTGCATACGTAAAAATTCTCGCTCTTCGTTTCGCATCCCTGAAGATAGCGCTTATTTCCTCCTGGATGGTAACGTCCTTTTTGACAACGCTCAGTTCCTCGACAATGCCCGCTATCTGGTCCTTGGTAAGACGGCTTAAAAATATCCTTGAGGCTTCAGGGAGCATCTTTGCAACATCTTCCGGAAGGGATTCAAATCGGCTCTCACCTTCAAGCAGGGAATATTGCTTGGCGTAGAGCACTACAGTAGTTTGTCCCTGCGCCATGACATTTTCTCTCAGCATCCGCGCAAGCGACCCCCTGTTTTTGGAATGGACTACATAAACGCTTGCGGGTTGTATCGTGCGCACCGCATCGGGAATCTGTTCTGCCGTAAGATGGCCGGAGGCATGGATATAGCGCTTGGTCATTTTATAATCAGCCAGCCATTCATCCAGTTTATCTTCGGCTATCTCGGTTTCAACGTTAAACGGAGGCGATTGAGAATATATATGTACCCCGCCTTCTCCGTATTTAAAAATACCAAGTATCTCGGATATCTCGTAGGTATTAAGACAAATCATTAGTTCGCTTTTTTGTTGAGCGGCTTCTTCTTTTCTTATCCGTCGTATGCGCGGGTTGGCAAGAATGGACCTTTCAAACCTGCGGTAATCTTTTGTTTCGTCATATGTGCCGGTTTTTTTTCTGGCCTGATATACGAGCAACCCTTCTTCCTTTTCAAGATCGGGATAGCCGTAATCTTCCATGCTAAATTTTTCTATTTTCTCGGAGAGATCTTCCAGGTTAGTTTTTTCTAATACCGCAAAGGTTTCTTTAAGTAACTTTTGCATCTCGTGGCCCTCGGTTTTTACTTTTTCCGCCTCAGCATTCACCATGCCCTGCTCAATCACATAACGCCCGGCTATCTGCTCCATTATTTCATCCGGCGCCTTAACTTCTTGCACACCATGCAACCACTTGAAAAATACGGCACGCGCCGCAATGGCCTCTGCGGTTTCGCCGGTAAATAATTCCTCTATTCGGGCTTCGGGTATGCCCTTGTCGGTTTTAGGGGGCTTGCCTTTGCTGTAACCGAGCGCCAAGGCTATTAATTGTGCTTGTTGTGCATCAACGGAACCCATACAAGCCTGTAGAAGCCCACTTGCATAATAGTTCTCCATATGTACCATAACTCCGCAAAGCATGACATCGCGTAACGCCCCCTCTTCTTTCCTGTGGAGTAATACCCTCGCCGCCATATCTGCCCTATCGACGATTATAATCAACTCTTCAAATCCATTTTTTGCCAAGTACATTCTAAGGAAAATCTCTTTAAGAGATTCAAGCAGATATGCCTCTTTCATGGAGATGACAAGCTTTCTTGCGTTTCTTTTCGCAGCCTCAAGAAAGATTTTCATCCTTTCCAGATTTAAATAACTAAAACTCACTACTACGGGTTTTCTTTTTACTTCATCGCCTTGTAACAGCTCATCTGTTCTTTTGCCGATATCCTCTTCGGTATCTTTGGTATGAGGTTTCTCAAAATTTGTTCCGTCTATATAGAGCACCACGGGAGACAGCTGACGCGCCGCCTCGATATAATCCTCTGTCCGGTTCTTAAACGACCGTAGCGTACCCGCGGTATCTCTTGAATAGTTCATCCTCATATCCCCGACATATGAAACCCAGCCCTGGGATGTTTCTACAAAAAACGCACACGCACCTACTGCCGAATGATCAACGCGCTTAGCTATAACCTTAAGTTTGCCTACCATAAAGGGCACATCATATTCAAACACATTTATCTTTCTGCGGATCATTCTTCCGGTTTCTCTGTCTACAAAATCAAAATATTCATTTTTTATGTCTGCGCCTGTTTTATCCAATGTGCGTAAAACCGCACGCGTCTCGGGGCTTACCCATATGGGGATATCATTCCTGATATACGCAATATTTCCTATGTGGTCTATATGAGCGTGTGTTACCAAAATACCGTCTACGGGAGGCGTAGCAGCCGATATTTTCATGCTTGGTTCGGTAAGGTCCGGCCTGTATAAGCCCTTAAGTCTTGGCATAAGACCGTTAATAAGCCGGTCTCTTATCCCCAGGTGCACTACCCTGTCGCGCATATATATCTTAGAATAGAGTTCCGCTTCTCTATCCATGCTTATACCGGGGTCAATGAGCAGGCTCGTTTTTAATTTTTCCCGGCCGTCTTCTATGAGTATTCCACCGCAGTTTATTTCATCCCCTCCGAAATAAGTAAGTTTTACCGCGCTCTTTACCGGGACGATGGAAGACCTATGACTACCCAGGTCTTTTCCATCGGAGGTACCCTTCATGAAAAGCTTTGGTTGCAGCATATACATAAGCTTAAGTCTCTGCACCGCATTTCGTATTTGCTCTTCATCGCTTCCTGCAAGCATTCCTATAAAACCGGCAATTTCTTTTTGAAACTCTCCCGCTATCTCGCCTTCGTCAAGCCTTAGCCTTTCTGCGGTAACGGTAAGCCCATATTGTCTAAGCCTATAAATGCTCTCTTTAAGTATCCCGATATCTATAGCCAAAAGGTCGTCTTCCGAGGGAATATTAAGAGACTGCAATAATCCGGCCTTATCTTCTTTTGTAACCTCTCCTAGAATTTCTTTGCATGTTTTAAGAAGATAGGCGAGCCTTAAATTTCGTTTTGAAAAATTAAGGGAGAGAGCGTTTTGCGAAAGCGGGGAGAGTATTTTTATAAGCTCATTGAGCAGCAACCTGCCCTTGCCTCTTCTTGCAACCTTAATAAAATCGGCAAATGCCTTGTCGCGAGGATGCTCCCCCTTAAGATAGAGCGCTATCTCTTCGGCGAGCAGTGCAATATCAATACCTTTAAACCATTTCCTGCGTACCATAGCAGCCGAATCCTGATCTTTGGCTGACAACCGCATAAATAATTCGTATTTACGTTTATCATGAGCCTCTACATACAAAAGATATCTGGTTCGCTCCCGCGCGGTGAACCTAATGCTATAGAGAAATTTTATTTCAAGAAGCAGCAATAATGCCTCTTGGTACGCCGGCGAGAGATTAAATAATGCGTGATACCCCCTGCGTTCCAATTCATCTCTTATACCGCGAGGAAGATCCTCGGATT
Source organism: Candidatus Omnitrophota bacterium (assembly GCA_043800345.1). Classification (GTDB taxonomy): domain Bacteria; phylum Omnitrophota; class Gorgyraeia; order VGKN01; family VGKN01; genus JAZDNB01. The sequence continues at coordinate 76,694 of JAZDNB010000009.1, read as the reverse complement.
TACCGACGGCGGATAAAAGCTTGAATATGTCGCGCAACCGCTCTGTCTCTTGAGAAAGTCTTTCTGAAACTATCTGGCCCGTACTAATAACCTCTTCGCTTAACGGCTCTCTTACGGCCCTCTTATGCACAAGCCTTCTTTCCCCCAAGGGGACATCCATAAGCACGCCGCCGGTAATTAAAAGCTCAAAATCTCTCATTACTCGGTAAGGCAGGCGCGCCCTTACCCGCAAATCGTCAAGCGATTCAAATTCTTTTATTCTACGCGCATACACGATACGTTCTACTATCTGGTCTATATACCTCATGCGGCTCTTCATGCTCGGAAGCAAACTAAGAAGCTGGCGTATTTCCTGCTTTGTAAATGCGGGCTTATTAAGATATAGCTCTGGTTTTCCGAATTCCTGCCTTATATGAGCGGCCAAGGCATTTGCGGAAGAACTATCGGTATCGCCGCCGGGGCCGTTAGTTGAAACCTTGCGTATACTAAGACCTGCTAAGGGCACCGCATACACGTCAACTCTCAACACTATAACGAGCGCACCAAGTACGGCCAGCGCAGCTAAACTGATAAGCCCTATCTGGTTATCGTTAAGATGAGTAACCGCCCTGCGCAGGAACGGGGCATATTCGTTTATTATTAACCGCGCACGTTTTCCAAGAGGGGTGAGTATACGCAGGGGACGGTCAATCTTTGTCTCTATGAGTGCTTTTTTCCAGTCCCCTACCGATAAGGCAAAAATTAAATTTATGACAATTGCGGGAATAAGATACGCTGAATAGTGCGACAGGAATAAAGATGACACCACAAAGAGGGTTGATAAACAGAAGACGAGGCCTAAACTTGTAACAATCCCCGGCAGGCCTTCCGAGTCGGGAATTGAGATACCTTCTCTGGTAAAGAGTTCACCGAAGGAAAATTTTCTAAAACCGGCGTCTTTCCAGTGGCCAAGCTCATGGATAATCAAAAATGAAATAAAATAAATAAAGCTTATAAGGCCGAGATATTGGTAAGGGAGTACATTCATATATTGCAGAATAGCAATGACGCCCACTACAAGGCTTGCAACGCCAATGTTGACCCAGGATACGGCAGAACGCGCTTTTTCTTCTTTTCTCTCGGTACGCGCTTGCGCGGGCGCTACCTCTTCTTCATCTCTTGGTGCAGAGTGTAAAAACCACATAAGTACGGCTCGCATCTTCGCATTTTTCATCACCGTATCCCTGACAGCGGCAGAATCAAAAGAGGGTACATGCCATTTCTCATCCGCATTAACCGTAAGTATACCCACCTCGACACCTTTTTGTCTTATGATTTGTTCTATCCGAGATGCACTTACCGAGTCAAGAGGTTCACATAAAACCTCATAGGTATGTTCTCTGTCATACCTGAAGAATCTGGAAAAAGATGAGTCGATATAGAGCCATGGTTTATTATCCCAATATACAACAATGCAATAATGCGGCCAGGGGCGTACTGCAACCGATTGGACCTCCATATTGATAAACTGTATTCTCTCTGAACCTGTTGCTGAAATCGGAATTTCATAGCCGAGTTCTCTGAATTTTTCCTGCAATAAAAGTGCAAAGATATTGGAAGCCTCGTCACAATCAATTTTTTCCCAACCAAAAACTTCTTCCATCTTTTGTAAAAAACTACCGTTTCCCGTCCCGACATCTTTTACGAACCTCCCAATCTCAGCCTGAAGTAACAGTCTCTGGCTAACCGGAAGGGATTGCTCTGATAATTTTTCTATATTCAACAGTTTAATATCTCCTAAACCGCGTTTATACGATTTAAGTACCTCGCTTGGGTTATGAATCTCTCTTACAAGATATACCCTGCTTTCCCATGGCACCAGATTCTGTTTGAAATCTCTTAGTTCACTGTCAGTATAGAGGTACAACTTATCCTGGATAGTATCGTAAAGGAAAAAATATCGCTCTTCTGCCCCCCCGGGAGCGCCCAATTGTTCAGGGACTAATTTAACCGTTCCGATATTTGCGCTGTCAGAATAATTAACAATAACTACGGCGTTTTCATCCTGGAACTCTTCGCTTAGGCAATGTCTTCTATATGCTACAAAAGAAGGGTTATCTGACTCAAGAACGGTAATCTCGGCACTATCCTTAAACAAGGGCTGATCCGTTATTTTCTCTAATTTTCTATATCCGCTTAAAACCGCGGGGTCTTCTTTCTCTTTTTCCGAGAGTGCCATAAAAGATTCATAGGTAAGCTCTCTTTTGATTTCTTCTCCCTGCCACTGCCATCCCTTTGCCTGCACCCAGTAATACATACTATAACCGGGCAAGGTCTGGATAATTGTCTCGGCCGCCATAAGGCGGTCTCTGTTCCCTCCGCAAATCGCTAATGCCAATTTCTCATCATGATTGCCCATATAATTGACTAAATGCCGCAGGTAAGAAGCCTGCTGAGCGAGTAAATCTCGGATACGCTGAGGATTTTTTTCGCGCATGGCATTATAAAGCTCATGGTTATAAAAACCATCTACGCCCGTTACTGTCTGCCTTATTCTTTTTTGCTCGCTCGAAGCATAATCTTCATGCAAAAAGACTGCCCCAGATAAAGCGGCTCTTGCTTCTCTCCAGAATATATCGGGGACATTTTGCGCAAGGTCACATCGAAAACCGTCAATCCCCGCATCGTGCCACCCGCGAAGGATACCTATCGCCCAATTTCTTACTTCGGGCAAATCCCAGTTGAGGCTTGCGGTATCGCTCATGGGGCCGATACCCGTATGATGCCTTAACAAAACCCTGATTTTATGAGGCTGGCCTTTTACATGCCCCCAGCTCAGACTCTGATTCCGTCTAAAAATATCCGCCCATCTGTCGTCTCTATCATCAAGATACAATAAGAATGCCTCGCCGTTAGATGCTGTTAATATTTCGGCGTCAATAAGCTCAGGATCAATATCCTGGCTGCCTCCAAGTAAATATGGCTTAAACCAATCCGGATGTTCGAAAACAATCGGACTGTCAACCGCCACATGACCGGCAAAATCAATTACTGCCCGATACCCTGCCTCATGTAATTTTGCAGCGATGGACGCTATCTTACCCTTGTTCCCTGCCGGATCAGTAATGGAAAACATTGAAGCAGTCATGCCGTTTTGGCCGTTATACGGATTTTTAATAACGACCTTGCCTTTACCCTCTACGTCCAACCAATATAAACCTGTCGCCCTGCCATCATGAGGTATCTGGAAATCATTCAACTTGTGGCTCATCATTCCAACGGGAAGCGCGCCCACAAGATGTACAAGGGCATTTTTAGGCAGCCCCAATGTTTCTACCTCGGAAAGTATCTTTGTCTCTATTTCATCCCACGGCCCGACAAACCTCGTTGCAATCTGACAAATAGTTTTATTGTCTTTCGCCTGCCTTGGTGTAATGAAATATTCTAATGCTGACGCGGCACTCTCGCCTAATTGATCAACAATATCCCACGCACTCACGGGTGCGTCTATTTCCAAAATCTGAAAACGCCATCCGTGCTGAATAAAACCATTGGTATCTTTCTTGCCTGAAACCACGGGAATATCTATCCTCCATCCGCGCGCTAAATCATCACCGGTATATAGTGGAGGATAAAAGGATCGCATGATATGGTCAAATATCGTATGGGTAGCTTGCCCTTCATAACCCAACGCACCCATTCCGTCTACTTTAAAGCGCACCTTGCCTTCTGCTTCATCATACGGTTTTTTCGCAAAATGGATGGGGACAAATATGCGACGGCCGTTAAGAGTCCTCGAAAGCACAAGGGCAGTGTTTCTGTCTGCCTTGTGAAATCCGATTTCTCCTTCCCTGAATAAATCCCGGTTTAATCCGTTATTTATCGCCGAATCAAGCATACTATAGACCTCGCTATTCCAGTCCTTCATCTCCTCAAGAAGTTCCGGAACGAGAAAACCGACAAATGCCATAACTGCGGGAATCCCCTCTTCGGAAAACATCGCACGCGCATCATCAAGGGCAAGGCCGGAAATTTCTCTCAGTATATCTTTTAGTTCATCCGGACGGTTGACATACTGCGGGATGATATGGGTTAACAATTCCGCAGGCGAGCTGGTTCCTTCTATAATCTCTTCGTTGATTGCGGCTGCTATCATATTCGGGATATTCTGTTTTACAATTTCTTTTTTCGGCATTTTTCTTACTTCTTCGGTTCTTCTTAGCCTCAGAATCTGCAGCCCCGGCTCAGGTACACCGATAGACAGGCCGCGGTCTAATAATTCCCATACCGCATAGCGCCCATAAAGCTCGCCTACGGTAGATACCGCATCTTCGACCTGATATACGTTAAAGAGCTCATAGATATCCTCCCCTCCTAAGAGTGCTTCAAGGCTCTGCGTAGAATAAAGTAGGCTCCATGCCTTTTTTATCTTCTGACCCTGATATTGGAATTCTCCCGTATTAACGGCAACGATAAAAACTTCTCCCGAAAGTTTCACGGCATATAGTTTGATTTTTTCTGCCATGGATTTGAGCGGGAAAATCGCAGTTTCTTTTTCATGAAATTCCCTGGGTGTTGCCGAGGCATTAGCGTCTAAATAGCCCACTAAATCTGCTTTTGTACGTTCGGTCCCTAAATACCTTTCAACATCCCTGTCTCCTTTAATAAAATCTGTCAAGAGCTCAAGCGGGTTTTCTTTTAGGCGCACTGCCCTATCACACTGTCTTAGATATTCCGCGCCCGTTAATAATGCCTCCAATATGCGGCTTAACCTTACCGAGGTAGCCTGGTATGCGGCAAATTTTTCACGATTTTCTTTAAAAGTGCTCACTGCCCACATAAGCGCTTCCAAATATGCTTCGGGTGAATAATCCCTCGGAATTATCGTGTTACCCCAACCGGCAACATTCCGGTTTAAGACAACACCCTGGCGCTGTATGATTCCCTCAAGCCAGGGCGGACCAAATTGCAGTCCTCCGTTAGCCGAGATATCTGCCTCGGTATATTCAGAGGCCCCTGTCGCACGGTCAGAATCCTGGACCTGGATATCGGTTGCCGCTAATAAATCAAGCTGTTCGGTAATGCCCCAACCCGTCATTACGATAAGTTTCCCGGGATAACCTGCTGTATTTAATCTTGCCTCAAGTGCTTTCAGATCATCGTACATAGCCTGTGTGTGCGCCTGCACATTACCATAGATAATCACCTGCGCCCCTGCTTTGACCCAATCCAGTATATTGGAATCTGTAAATGCCCTTTTACGTCCCGCCTTTTCTTCAACAAGCCTGCCGGAATACGAGATTACAATCTGGTCGGGATTTAGATTTAACCTGCGCTTGGCTTCCTGTTTTGCGGCTATTATCTGTTCTATAGTAGGCTCTTCTACATCCGCATCGGGGAATAAACCAAGCAATATCTCCCTGAATACCTTTGCCGAATATTCCCTATTATCGCCGTTTGTTACTGCTGTTAATGCTACCTGCGGATCGCGCGGCGCAACATCATCTCTGATTACGGCACTCACCGTACTTGCCCTATCCGCATTATTTAAGCCCAGGCCGGTTGCATCACGGCCTTCAAAAACACCCCTATTTTTATACGTATGCGTAACAAACCAAACGAGGATATTGCCAAATATCTCGCTTGCGGCATAATGCATACGCCTGAAAAGAGGAAAGACCCCCAGTTGTCCGTCGTTTGCAATGACCACGGGCGCCTTCCAGTTGTTTCCCATTTTCTTTTTGTTTTCGGATTCTAACCGCTCTACTAGTTCCAGCGAGGCTCTGGATATGAACTCGGAAAATTCTTCCCAGCTTGCCGTACCATATTGACTATATCTATAGAGCATCCGCGTATAATAGTCTTCCTTGTCTCTTATCAAATAAACCTCTAGACCTAACTTATTTTTTCCCTTAAAAACCTGCGCAGTAACCTGTTTTCCTTTGACGGTTACTTCATATTCAAAAATAGGCTCTGCTCGAAGATCCTCAACGGGTATTGGTAAACTACCGTAATCAATTTCTTCTAATTCACCGCTCTTATTAAGCCTATAACGATAGTACGGCTCTATTGTGGCAACTTGTGCATTGTTTCCGACCAATTGCTTCATTGCCGCAGTATGATATTGCGATACGCGGCCAAGCCCCCCTGCAAGATGCCAGCACTCGCTGGTTATATAGTAAACAGTACGTCCTATCAAATGAGAAGCCTGGGTCTTAAGCCAATTTTTCGACAATTCCTTACACATAAGCAGTATTGAATCGACAAGGTAATATTTCTGTAATGACGGTTTTGATTTAAGGAAGCGTATCAAAAGCTTTTGGTCAGCTTTATCAAGCAGGGCCACCGCTCTTAAAATAGGCCAACGATTCTCTAGCGGATACATAGGCCATAATTCAGCTGCCTGCGCATACTCTCTGATAATATTTTCTAAATTAACCGAGGCCTCCTGTTTTCTGCCTCGTATATTGTCCAATGCAGTTTTAATATCTTTTAGTATGTAATACACATTATCTGTCTTAACCGCAACTATGCGCGCCGGTAATGCCAGTGCATATCTTCCGCCTTCTTCCCTGAGCGCACCGCACGCTACCAGGCGATGTAATAATTCACTGACCTTAACAGGGGTGTCAAAAAAACCATGTGCACTAAGGAGGGCAAGGCACGGGCCTAAAAGATCATCGAGTGCCACCGGTTCTTCCCGAGCCTGCATAAGCTCAAGTACCACATTGGCTACGAGAGTCATTCTTTCCCAGTCAGGGGTTAACTCTCCTATTCCTTCCCACAATCTTTCAAATAATGGGCCTGAAGGAAGCGGAGGTCCTGTAACATCTATATGGGGAGATTGTTTTTTAATGCTAGATCGCAATAGGGGCATAATTCTTCTTACAAAGAGACGTATAATTTCGCTTATTAACCCGCTAATAGCATAAATAATCACGGCAAAGACAGCGACAGCAATTGCAATAAGATACAGCGCTAGTTTAACAGTATTTTCCATGAGTGTTAAAAGAAACGGTTTCTCGCTAACGGTCGGGGTCGGAGCACATCCCGTTAATAAGAATAAAACAAAACCACTTATTACCAGCAAGAAGAAGAGCTTACGTAATGTCTTTGGATTACTGATACTAACTTGTAATCTGGAAATAACGGAAGAGATTTTGTGTAATACATCTCTTAACGTTCTCCCTTGTGTAAGCATGCTAGCAGAAGATACTATCTCGGCCATAATTCTAGGACCAGTCAACGTCGTATCAATACTCACCCTGTAAAGTTCTAAAATCTGGAAACGAAGCGGGGCATTCTGCTCTGTCTTTGTCCCGACATTAATCACGGGAACTCCTATTGCCCAGCCGTTCTCGACAAGATCTTCACCGACATGTTCTGTAGCATAAAAACCGCCTCTTTTCCCTTCTTCGTGCATAAGCGTATAATCATAGACCCTGTAACACGTCCTGTCTGAATACACGCCTACCGAGTCCAGATCCAATATCCTAAACCATGCTTTACCGTCAGTAAGGCGATAAGGACGCGATGCAAAGTGTATGGGGATAAAAAGACGCCTGTCTTTAAATGACTTGGAAATCACAAGGGCAGTTTTGCGATCTGTCAGGTGGATAGTAAGTTTTCCTTCTCTGAATAAATCGGCATTGTCTTTATAGGTAACTATATCGCTCAGGGCATCATATGTTTCTCTATTCCAATCCTTCATATCAATCAATAAGTCGGGTATAACTGTGGCTATTAATGCCATAACCGCACATATTCCGTCAGATCCGAATTTTTCCTGCGCACGTTCCGGGCTAAGGCGGGTAATCTCCTGCAGTTTTGTCTTAAGCAGAGCGGGATTTTCTTCGGATAATCTCAAAATTTCTTGGCCTATCTTCTCGGCTGCCGTCAACTCTCCGGCTACTGCCCCTTTTACGGCAAGGGCAAGGATATCAGAAAAATCTTCGCTGGGAACCGGTTGAACAACGCCTTCATTGATCTGGCCTGTGGGAGTCAAACGTACTATATGAATACCGGGTTCCGGTATTCCGATATCAAGACCGTCTCTTACTAAATCGGCGACGGTATACCTTCTATAAACCTCTGAGGTAACAACATCCTGTGCCTGGTAAACGCTTCCCAATTCATCCAATGACTCTCTGCCCAACACTGTTTCAATGCTCTTCCTTCCGTAAAGCGAGGTCCATGCCTTCTGGCGGCCGTCGCGCGGATCCGGATATGTAAATTCTCCGAGATTGAGCGCAATAAGAATAACCCCCATGTCTGCACGAACCGCATATACCTTGATTTTTTCAGAAGTAGACGCTAAAGGAACGGCGATGTGCGGACTGCCGTCTAAATAAGAGATTAAATTTTCGCGCATAAGAGGGTGATCAAAATAATGTTCCGAACCTGGAACCTTGTGAAGATATTCCACTAAAAGTTCCGCTATGCTCATTTCCTGAGCCTTACGGGGATAGGGCAGGGCCGAAGCAGGATTGAAAATATCTCCGTAAAGCATATAATCAAGGATGGTCTTATTGAGATCTTTTGCATACAGGTCAGAATCCAGCCAGCTTTTGACAGGCGCAAAACGGGTCTGTTCTTCATAACTCCTGGAATTTTCCGGATCCATAGCAATAGAGCGCGCCGCTGATTCGGTCGACTCTACTCCTATCACCAGCGTCCGCACTGCTTTTAAGAGGTCCCACATATTGCCTTCCGGGCGGATAATGGGGATTACCTCGTCTTCGGTAACGCGCGGTTTGGGTTCAAAAATAAGATTTGCTTTAACACGGCCCTGTTCCGCTATTCTGTGCAGCTCTTCCCTTTGCTTTTGCGCAGGAAGAGACTCCAGCGCAAGTATTTCTTCAACCGATGATCCAAAAATATCTTTTAATATAACATCCCAGAAGAGTGTGCCTACCGCATTATTTACATAATATGAGCTGCGGTCTACCAGCTGTTCATATGCCACAACTTCTTTTGTCTGCGGGTTATAATAAATCTCAAGCCGTTTGTTGAGCGGGAGCGTGTTCCCGTATTCTTTTATCCATTCTAAAACTTTATCTTTAGTTAATCGCGTACCGCGAGTAGTTATAATCTCTTCCGGAAGAAGGTCAATAAGTTCTTGGGAAGCATCAAGCACCATAGCTTTTTGTGTCTCAAGCTTCGGTATAATTTTTGAATCATACTCCCTAACGACAACAACATGAAACCCTCTCTCTTCAAGCTGCGCACAATCGCTCTGACGGATATTCTTCCGCACCATCTGCAATATCGAATCTTCAAGGACAATATCGCGGGTTTCCCCATCTTTTTCGAGTTTAAAATATCCTCCGCCTTTTCCGCTTGCGCCCTGCGGACGCTGGCTCACTTCAAGGGCCAAGCCGATTTCCTTGCCCTGCTCGCGAGCCTCAAGGGCCTTTCCGTATTCCACAAGCCACATCCAGTCAATCTTTGCACCGCTATTATCAACATTGCGCACAAAGTTTGCAAAGGCACCGCGCCTCGCTTTTTCTATAATGCGGCCGCTTGAGATGGTCTGAATTAAAAACTCAGCATGACCCCAGGGTGTCAGCTCCGGAAGTACCTCCCCTTTTCTCTCTTCTGCGGCCTGCATGGCTTTTTTAAACCTTTCGCTGTCACGGCCGCCAAAATTTTCTGCATATCGCATCACATATTCCGGCGTGGATACGAAAGAACGCCCTAATACCTCATTGGCAGGCTCAAATTGACCGGGCTCAAGGCCATAGTAATTATTGACCCTAAGGTCCCAATCCATAACCGCATCATATGCCTCTTCGTTTCCGGCTAAAATAATCTTGAATTTAATAGGGTTCCCGGCCTTACCGCGCCTTCTGCGTTCTTCATTCACAAGTTCCTGTAACCTGCGAATACCGATAGCAAATTCCCCGACCTTGGTGATAAACCTGCCTTCCCCGTCTACGCCGACAGGCATTATGCCTTTCGTGGGATAATTTAAGGCCAGTGCATTAATATCGTTTTTATCTATCGAGATACCCAAACGTTCCTGAAGCCATGCGAAGGGGTCAAACCCTTGGCTATATAACCATGTTACATAATCCCGCAACAATGCCTGAGTAGGCTCTCCGGGAGGCTCTTTCCTCATGCGGGATGCCAGTCCTCCCATAAGGATGGTAAATTCAACACTGTCCCCTTCATGCTCAATTAGATCATCAAGCGCCTTGTTCATAAGACGCCTATTCTCCGAGACATCCATCGGATTGATACTAAACACGTCCTCTTTTATGCTCGGTTTTAATCTTGCGCCTTCCCGTACGCGTTTAAGAACATCGGGCACAAGATTATCATAGACACCTTGCACAAATTTCTGTGCAAAATCCCTTGTTATTGAAAAGGTAATATCTTCTTCTGCGGTTACCGTACCCTTTTGGAGTTCTGATAACCGAACTTTAGCCAGTGTATCTTTCCAATCTCCTATTGAAGCAGCATAGATAAAATTTATGATAACGGCGGGCAGAAGATATATTGCGTAATGGGGTAAGAAAATCGCAGAGAGCGCAAATAACGCTATGGAGGCGATAAAGAAAGCAAAAGAAATCCTGATACCCGAAAGGCCCTCCGAGCCCGGTATGGAGATACCTTCTTTACTGAAAAGTTCCCCGAGAGGAAATTTCCTAAATCCGGTATCTTTCCAGTGGCCAAGCTCGTGGATAATCAAAAATGAAATAAAATAAATAAAGCTTATAAGGCCGAGATATTGGTAAGGGAGTACATTCATATATTGCAGGATGATTATAATTCCTGCCGCTAATGCCCCCGCAATAAAATTAGGCCATGAGACGGCTGTGATGGACGAAGGAGCGCTTGCTACCGATTTACTTTCTGTTGTTGGAAGCAGAGTGTAAGAACTTATATCATCAGCAATATTGTATATTTCAGAAGCGGTCAACTCAGCAGCCTGAGGCATAGCCTTAATTAAGTCGCTTATCGATGTAACGTCAATACGTCCTGCCCCTATCAGACTCGGAGATTTTAATAGTTGTTCGTAGAGGGAATTTACAACTTTATATTGGGGTGCATCGGCGTACATAGTATCCAGATATAATTTCACCCAGTAAATAAATGGATTGTCAGCGCCGTAACGTATGGTCCTAAAAAGTTCTCTTAATCTTTTTATCTTAGCATCTTTTACTCTTGAGACAATAAGGCCCATTTGCTCCTTTGCTATTTCAATATCCGATATGTCGGGCACTGTATGCGCTCTTTTCATTCCTTCTCTTGTTTCAAAATGACGCGCTATAAAATCTTCCTTAGATGGCATTTGGTTTGCTTGTTTGTAATAATATTGTAAAAGTTCAACAGAGGGGAGATTCTTATGAACAGGACGTATAGTATCTTTTCTATATAATTCCTGATCATACAAATCGGCATTGGCAGTCAAACCGTCTACCCCGATCACTACCAAGCGTTCTTCTCCGTTAATAATCATGAGCCCGTATTTTTCCATAAATTTTGGATCTGTGTCTAAAACTCCCCGCGCCCACATTTCTTTTTGAAGTGCAAAATACTGGTCTATTAACCGCTTGGCTTTGGTTATGTTACCATGAGCAACCAGTCTTGTAATCCTTGTACGCAGTGGCTCTACTCTATTCTGAATAAGAACCCATTCCAGCTCCCTCTCTTCATTTCCTACATATCGTTTTACATGAAGCCCCAAACCGCCAGTGCCTAAATTAACTATAGCTCCCGGTACCATAATACCGCCCAACCTCTTTTTAAGAATGGTATTGAAAAATGAGGTAAATTCATCTTCAAATTTTTTTCTAAACGACGCCAAAGGAACCTTGATTACCAGACCTGCGGTATCAATAAATACCTTGAATGAAGTGCCAGTGGTTTCGCTTTCTATACCGCCCCCGGTTCTTAACCTGGCCTTAATCACATCAAAATATACATCCCGTAAATCTTTCATTAAATCGGCAGGATCTATTCTTAATTGTCTAAGGACACCGCGAACCTTGGCAGTAGGATTTTCTAGCTGTCCATGCCTATACAAAACATAAATAGCCTCCGAGCGGGAGAGAGTAGTAACAGTCCATTGTGCATTTTTCAGTGTAGGAATAACATAGGGAACCTCTTCCTGATTTACCAGTTCGATACGATGCCGAATAAATTCCTCGTCACTTGTTTTACGTCCTGTTTCTTTACTCGCTCTGATAAGCTGGCGTAGTATGCGCGCATCAAAATCTCCTCTCACCGCCATAGTGAGGCATCTGTCACACAAATCCTTATCAAAAAGTGTCAAAATTCCCTCTATAATCAATACCTTGTCCTGGGGTGATATTATTTCAAGCGCCTCTAATTGTTTCTCTTTTTCGAGAGTTCTCTTGACATCACCCGCAGAAACAAAAATATCTCCTGCTTCATTACTAATAATCACATTATCGCTCCCCCTGATATTGACAACGATATTCCCTTTTTCATTCCTTCGAACGGATATCGGGATTGAGCTAAAAGGCATCTCTGTATATCGTTTACCTTCGAATACAAGATAAGGTACTTGCGTGTGACTATCTACTTCTATATAACATTTAAGTTCTTTCCGTTCATCACCAAATTTAACATAGCCGCTTACCACATATATCCCCCTATCATCTAATCCAAACTTAACACGGCCTCTGGTATCAGAATCAAACACGGGCTTATAGATTGTTTTTCCTTTTAAGAGGGCTGTCAAATCTTTCAGGAATCTTTCTATCTGAAATTTCTCAAGTGGATTTTCTGTAGTTTTGTCTGTCGCGGGATCAATAGGTCTATCTTCTTGCTGTAACATATAGTCATCAAAAAGTAAGTGCAGAACGGGTTCTACGATTTGTCGGCCTTTTTTAAGGGCAAGAGCAGTTAATTCCTTAATAAACAATTCTTTGGCTAGTTTCACACTTGTTGTCTTCCCGCTTCCGCTTTCTCCAGAAACAAGAAACGCCGCAATAGGCCCACTTTCCCTGCTAGTCTCAGGATGTTCAAGATATTGTGTAAATAATCTTTTTAGTTCGGGCAGGATTTCTTCGGACAACACCTTTTCAAGCGGTGTATATGTATTCAATTTTTCGCGCATCTTTAGCGACTCTCGTCTATATCGCTCGGCTAAAGGTGTAATTGCTCTTTGAGCTCTCTCTCTTACCCCTTCTCCTAGAGGTACAGATATTGCTTGAACAGGAATAGTGTGAGATATAACGGTTTCTACTGTAGCAGTGGGCTTCGCAAATTCTTGCGATGGTACTATTGTACTAGCTACTACTCGCGGTTCAGGAGAAATAGTTGTGGTTTCTGCAGATATAACAGCTCCTGCGACGGCTATGGGTGCTGCAAATTCCTGCGACGGCGTTACTGAAGTGACTGCTACTTGCGGTTTGGGAGAAGCTACTGATGCCTCAGGAGATATTGCAGATAGAACTGTAGTGACAGGTTCTGTAAATTCCTGCGATGATGTTACTGTGCCGGCTATGTCCGTGGGTAGTCGAGAAGAAAGAGTTGTGGTTCCTGCAGGGAAAACGGCTGCTGTGGTGGCTGTGGGTGGTGTAAATTCCTGAGATGGCGTTATTGTACTGGTTATTATCTGCAACTCAGGAGTTGCTGCCGCAGTGTTTGAAACATTAACAATAGCACTGCTTGTTTGTTGAGGATGTATGGTTTGAAGCGGTGAGGCTTTTGAGTCAACAGCTTGTGGCGCCAAAAAAGTCATGCTGGAAGGGTCACTTCCAATCGCTACTATACCATCCCTTTTTAAATGTTGACTTGCTTCTTGTACAAGTTGAAGGGCCTCATCTTGAGAAGGAAATCCCGCAGTTTCTCTTCTTGAATCTTTATCTTCAGATAGACCCGCTACCGTAGTAGTAGAGGCAATAGAAAGCTTGATAGGAAGAACTGCGACTAAAAAAGAGTTCTCTTGCGGAGGTGAGTGAGGCCGCGGCCACATCCATTCTGGAAAATCAACATTCGCCGCTTCAACTTCAAGCACCGTTATATTTCGCGCTTCATTATCCAGGAGCGCTCCTCCCTTGCTCTCTACAAGCATAAAATGAGTTTCAGAGGCAGCAGTTACATCCATGAACCGAAGCACGAAAGGAGCATCGAGCGAACCAAGCTCTTCATGTCTTGCCATATCTAACGCCAATAATTCTTCTACTGCTTTAGTGCCGATAATCTCTACTAATTCTTTTGGTAAATTCTCCGGTCCTACGGCACCTAGTCCGACCCTTAATAAAACTATATAGGCAACCGTACCTACTTTTAAAAACAGGCTGTTATATTCTACGCCCTCTCTGGCTTCTTCTAGCAACGCATCTTGCGATACCATATTCATGTTTCCTTCGTCATCAACTTTAAATACAGTGTGTACTCCCTCCGGAAGGGTTACTTCGGAAATGTTCATGTTGGCCTTACCTTGGTTGGCTTCGGTCAACAATCCCTGAGGCACAATATCAGCTAAACACACAAATTCACCTTGCTGTATTTTTTGTGCCATAACTATTTGTTGCACCTCTCTTAGATGCTGTATCACGGTTTTTTCTACTATGTCCAGTTTTACTTCATAATATTTATTTCCAATTTCAAAAATATAATGGCGGGGGTTAACATTTTCCTCTTCCAGAAAGGTACCCATTGCATTGTACCAGGTGATGGGAAAACACAGTTCATTAGAAACTTTCTGCATTATCTCGCGGGGGGATAATTGAGGGAAAAGTTCCGAATAGACAAGGAGAGACGCACTAATTACATTTGCCCTATTTTCCTCTCTGCTATCCGTTCCTTCCTTATCGGTCTTAAGGGGGGGAACTAGTTTTTCGCTGGCCGCGTATGCCAGGCTATTAGTTTCCCATGGAAGGTCAAAACCGGTGAAAAAGAAAACCTCGGCTATTATAATGGCTATTATGCGAATCCAAAATTTTTTATTTCCTGTTTGCCAGTCTATCATATCTAGGATTAACCTTTTAAATTTATGTATAATTATTTATGCAATTATAAAAGTTAATTAAAACTACATAATAGTAATGTTTAAAATATGTTATACTTAAATTATACCTTATTTTGCTATAACTTTCAATATTTCGCAATATAAAATTACAGACACCTAGCAAGAGCTTCTTCGGCTTCTAAATCATCTAAGAACGGAGCACTCATAGGTTTAATTTCATGAATAACCGGACGTGCAATCACGGGAGGTGCCAATTGTTCAATTTGAGCACGGTCGGGAAACTGTGGTCCGGAAATTTGCGCCTTGGCACTTGAGGCACAAACTGCAAATTTTAAAGCTTCGCCTAACGTATTGCCGCGTAATAATTCCAAGACAAAATAACCGGTAAAAGCATCTCCGCAACGTAACGTAGTCTTTGCGGTTGCTTGTTGCGTGCTGCTTGCTATAAAACTCTCCTCGGCTGTAGCGACAACGGCTCCTTTATCGGAAAGAGTAACGCAGATAATACCTTTGGTTTTATCTGCAATTTTTTGTGCGAGCGCGGCAATCTCTTCTCCTGTAACAGTATCCCACATTATAGCTGCCGTTTCCCTCTCTCCAAGCGTATATGCGCATAATACTTTAAATTCATCTTTGTTCATTGTCATTATATCGGGTTGATGTGCAATAATGTCTAGTACCAACTCTTTTGGCCAACCCTCTCCTAATATGAGCGCACTTTTAAGACCTCGTTCTTTTGTTTTTGCGATGACCTCGGGTATAATGTCTATGGCGCCAAATGAGGTCCCGCTCATAAGTACCATCCTTGCTTCTTTTGATGTTTGCAGGCTTTCATTAAAAGCAGCGAGAAGCCTACGGCGTTCGGTTAGACTAATAGTATGCCTCGGGGGACTTAGAATAGACTGCGGCGCAGGAGACAATGCAATATACGGCCTATCATCATGTTTTGTATCGACGAATACTGGCGTTATACCTTTATACTGCTCAATGCTTTTTCTGGAATATTGACCAACCAATCCGGTACCGGTAGGACGAATAAGCGTAATTCCACCATATCCAAGATTCGCAAGTGCCAGGGCGGCATTAGTAGTTTCGCTTCCCGCTTCCATGGCAAAGGAGGCTTCCGGATGCTCGGCTGTATACTGTGGGTCGGTTACAATATCAAGGGTTCCGACTTTGGTATCTACGCAAATCAGACCGAGTGCTTCCGGGGAAGGGACAACGCGCCGCTCTAACAATTGCGGGTTTTCTTCATTAAGAAGTGCCAAACTTAATTGCGCTCGCTGTCTTGGGTTAAGCTGGTAATACCCTCGGATAAACTCTCTGTTTAACTTTTCAACCGCTGCCATGTTACCTTTGGCGATACGCCGCTTTGCTTTAAAGAGCCGCGCGCACGATACCGCATCGGTAGTTTTAAATAACCACTTCCCTGAAGGGTTCGTATATTGATTATATATATCTGCATACGATTGCGCTAATCTTTCAGGGATTAATTCTTCCGCCTTATAAAGCAGTTGTCCCGTAGTAAGATAGGTAAGCAGTATCTCTATGCGTTTTTTGGGCGAAATAGTATTATCATATGCTATCGTATAAGGAAGAACATCATCTATAGTATCGGCATCCACTATATTTAGAATTTCGCGTTCTACCAGGTCATATAAACCATTTTTCAGCATTTCGACAATACGTTTTTTCATTGCTTTTGCACTCATCCCTGACAATAAAAATACCTTAAACGCCCTGATCTCGCTTGGCGAGCCTTGCGCAAGTACAGAATACGCCAAAAGATGCTTATAGTCATCGACACTATATCGGGAGTGAGGATATTCCCTCCTAAGGCGGCTAAGTGTTTTGTTCATAACCCGTATAGCTAATGTTGCAGCTGGCGAGTTTTCTATTTCCTTTGCACGTATGCCAAATCTTTCTCCTCCCTGCACCATCCTATCTTCTCTAGCATATTTATATGCTAACAGTTGTTGTGTAAAAGTAATCCCTTCTTGCAGGATACGATGTTCGGGTCTATGAGAATCCAGGGTTCTGACTTGAATGACATCCGTATTTTTGTCAGACCAATCCAATGTTTCTTGCGCCCTTGTCCAGGTGGCTTCTTCTATACTTTTTGTCAAACCGGATCTTGTTATGCGGCGCCTCGTTGGCTCGGTCAGGTATGCATAGACGAGGTAGCGCAGGAAAACTGTTATACGCGTTTTCAGTGAGTCAAGCGGATGAGGAGTACCGCTTATAAGAATCCTTCCGTGTCTTACAGGAAAATAATTTTCTCTTGAGCGGGGAGCTGTCTCACGGCTCAAACGCTCACTAAAGGAACTCGACGAAAGTTGATATACTACTGCATCTTCAACCGGTATGGTACGCATGCCCGCTTCGGGAACCGAGTGATGAAAGAGATTGAGCAGCACGGTATCGGGATAAATGCCAACCTTATTATAGAGAAGCGCATCGTATGTTCGAAGAGGCCATGCATCAGCCCATAACGCCAGGTTCGAACCTGTCATGGAAGGGATAGCCCGCGAAAGGTGTTGTGTCCTGGTGAGCGAATCCTCATTTTCGCTGCCGTTAAGGACTGAGCCCATAATTCTTCTTAAAATCCCTTGCGGTTTTTGTCTTACCGATTCCGGATTAAGCCTGACTTTGCGGCACCCTACAAGGAGGGCCTGGCGTTTTTCTATCGTCTGTGTCCTTAACGTTTCCGCAACTTTATAGAGAGAACCGTCTAGAAATCTTACATCATCTTCTATCCATAATAACATCGGATTTTCCCCGAAAAATTTTGGATGCGCCTTAATCGTCTTGACCATCGACTGCTGTGCATACATTTGTCCTCCCAAGGTAAGCGGCAAGACAGAAACACGGGAAGCAAAACCGGGCGCCCTGGTGCGGAAAAATTCTTGTATTCGGCTTGTTATCTCATTACATCCCGGTCCGTTTGGAGACACAAATATCTGAACACGGTAAAAATTGGGGAAGTATTTTATTTCTTTCATGATTTCATCGAGTGTTCGTTCTATAAACTCCGCGCTTTCATACGTAGTAAGACATATAACCACATTGGTGGGCTGGGTTACGGCCCTCAATGCCAATGCCTCCCCCATTGCTTCGGAATAAAGCCTATCGTGATCATCCCTTATTACGCCTCTTATATCTTTCTCTTCTACTTCTGAGGCTTTCGCTACTTTTGATTCTTCAAAAACTGTTACTGACGCAGACGGAGGTTCTAATTCCTGCATGCTTACCTGCGCTTTTAGTTCATTTCTAATCGCAGCTTTTAGCTCTTCCAATCGTTCTCTTTCGAAGTCTTTGCCGTCGAAACTTGCCTCAATGCCTTTTGCAAGCATCGTAAACACAGCATCGACATTTTCTTCTTTAAGCCCGCCTAAAGCAAAAAGATCGTTATACAGTAACCATCCCAGAATCTTTACCAGTTGCGCCTTGGTCATATCTTTTGGCAGCATATCTATCATATGCGCCAGCTCTCTTTCGCTTATATCTATTCCCAGTCTTCTTAGTTCCGGAAAAGAAACAAGGAAAGGTTTATAAAATAAGGGGAATGTTCCCGCATTTTCGGGTTTTACCCTGACACCGCTTGCTTCATCGCTATAGTATCTTTCCTCCATATCGCCTTCTCTGAGAAGTCCGTCAAACTGAGTCTGGAATCTCTGACGTAACATATGCGCTAACATAAACGTACCCAGCATTCCTTCGGCAACTCTTGCGGAAAATTCAAGCGGCCATCTTGGGCTCTTTGCGCCTGTATTTATTAATACGGCATTAAGTCCTGGTGGTAGCTCTACAAGTTCTGCATTAAAAACAGGCCTACCGCCTGCATCCACCATTGGCAGACAGTCCATAAGCTGTCCGTACATTTTATCCGGCTCTGCGCCGGGAAGCCAACCGCGCATAGCCCCGAACGGATCCTGTGCTCCGCAGGGGAAACCTAAGGCATGCTCTGCTTCCTGGCAGGCAGCCGTAATCTGGCTTGCGGTAAGTTTTCTTCCGGTTAACCCAAGGAAGGCGATTGAAACTGCAACGTCTAATGCCGCCGAAGAACTGAGCCCCGCTCCTACGGGCAGTGCCTTATCCTCGGGTCTGCCGTCAACTAAGATATACAACCCGGGTTGATCGAGAGTCCTTCCTTCTGACCGACGTATCATCTGAGATAGGAAATAAAGCGTATATGCGACATATCGGTACCATTGGGTTGTGTTTAAGTCTTCTTTTGGAATGTTTATAATATCAAGGCGTTCCGGATTAAAACTGGCTTGCGGGAATAATTCATCCATGGTGTTTGCCTGAACCTGATTCGACAATGGATTTATGGCCATCACAACCAGAGTATCGGATAATGTAGGTGCATTAAGAACCCTCCCGTAGTGATAATCTGAATGTGTCCCTGCAAAAATAACCCTGCCACCGCTTCGGGATACGACAATATTTTTTGCATCAGGATGGAGCCTCTTAAATTCCTCAAGCAAGCTGAGATATCTTTGGCGCGCCAGCTCATAATATGCGAATTTCTGTCCATCCCTGTAAGTATCTTCTTCTCCGTAGATTTTCTTTAATAAAGCAACTGTTGAAGAATTGGGATCCCTTAAGGCTTCTATCAATCTGTCTACATCTCCCTCAATCACGGTATTTGCAGCAGGCCCGGGAGTAAATATAATAACTCCCCTAACGGTTGCCATAACCTTTTCGTTTATCTCCTTCGGAGAAAGATCTGGGTATTGTTTTTGAAGTACATTACGATAACCGTCTGAGCGGATAAAGTTTGTTATTGTTCTGCGTATTGCGATTACATCCTTTTCGTCTGCCCAAATACCGATATTTCCTCCCCAGCCGGGGATATGCGATGCACCGAGAACCTTGGGCAGCTTGTTAGCGAATTCGCAGAGGACCTCAAGCGAAGGATCCGTATTTCTATAATTAATTTTTAAATCTTCATAGAGAGCTCGCTGGTATTCGCCGTAGGCGCGCAGGGATTTTTCATATGCCTCCGCATCTCCAGCAGCATATGCAGCGGCCGCCTCCCTTAAATAGCGCACGGCTTCTAAGAGCCTTGACTGTTCCGTGACAGCATGACGCATAGTCCCCCGGATATCAAAATGTCTGCTATTTTCATCATAAGTAGTATCCGCTGCATCTCTCATGAGACGTGTAAATATGGAAAATGCCAGTTCTCCCAATAATCTTTGTATCTTAGTCTGAAAAATAGACCTTCTCGTTATCACATGACTTAAGATAAAATCGTGCAGGATTACGAAATCATTCAAAAGCGTAGGCGGCAACTGTCCTAAGCTGACTGCACTATTAAGCCCACCTGTTAATGCAACTTTTATCTGGCGCGCCATAATAGTACGTTTCCAGGCCAGAACAACCTTCTCTATTTCCTGCTGCGGAATAATATCTCCGAAAAATCCTCTCTCATTCATGAAAACAAGAAGTTCGGGGATAGTTCGCGGTATTGCATCCTCAGTAAGCGATGGATTCAGACCTGACATAAGATATTGCGGCAACTTCCTTACCAGGCTCTCAAATAAACCTATCTGGAATACTCTTAATGAACGCTGCACGTTCATTATTAAGTCGCGCTCGCTATCAACAGATACTACGAAATTACGCCCGTCAAACTCCCCCTCTCCGTCTTCGGATAGACGCAGATAACCATCGGTGAACTCTGTCATACGTGACATGATGTCATGAGGAATATCGGGTTTAAGTTCAGGAGGTACGCTTGCCATAAAATTACTATAAACATCTTTTGAGCCCCACGCAAATTCATAGCTTAACGCCCGAATTAAACCTTTTGCCTGCTCTGAATACGCCCCAACCCGATAGTCAAATAGCTTATCTACTTTAATGAGATGGCGTTCTCTAAGCTGTGCGCGGAATAAGTCATCGGGCGGCGTTATCTCAATTCCGATTGTTCGTAAGCACTGGGCTAGTAGCGGTGCAAAATGTTCCGTAACGGCATCTGCGCTCTTTTCGTCTCGTGCAATAAAATCAACCTCTAAATCTGATGCTAATGTAGCTGTTCTTCCTGCGGCAGAACCGCCTATGCAGAGTGCAAAATCCTGTTCTGTTAATTTGAATCCGGGGATAGTTCTTCTTAAATGTTCAAGCACTACCGGACATAAGGCTTGCACAATCTCTTCGATCTGTCTTGAATATTGCGCCGATAATGCCAGGTATGGATCAGGACTCGTGATACCGTCTTTATTTAAGTGCTCTATTCCTCTCTTTAGAACCCCGCGGGACTCTTTTACCTTTCTCTGAAACATATCAAGTTCAGGGATGGCGCTAAGCAATTGCGTTTGCAGAGCAATTTCTTCGGGATAATACGTTGCCCTTTTAAGCGTCGTATAATACGGACTGCATACGGAAATTTTCAGTATTCGCGCGGCCTCGAGCGCCTCTTTGGTTGCTTCAGGCGTTATATCCCGCCTATCAGTAAAAGTAATGTAGTTATAGCCCATCTGATAAGCGTATAATACCGCAAGCGAAGGACTCGGCCAGTCCTCCATGGCGGTTAACATGGAATCGCAAAATTCATTTGGCAATGTCCCCCGCAACGATTTGTCTTTTAACTGTTTGAGGCCTTGTAATCTTTCGCCGAGAGAAGATTCTCCAGTCAACAAAGGTGCTAAGAGTTCTCTGTCCTGCATATCAACATTTAAATCCCCGAACATCGTATGAATATGAGGTGAAGATACAAAAGGAATGCCTTTCCTTTTTAAATACTTCTCTACATTAGAGATATTATTTTTTGTCAATGTACAAACCGCTGCTACAAAAATCCCCTTTGCCTCGCATATTTTTAATATCTTAAGAAGTTCCCGGGTTGGCTTATCTATAGCTATGATTATTGCATCGCCCTTTTTTAACCATGGAAAATCTTCATCAAAACGGTGCAGGGAACACCCTAACTGTCTCTCTAATGCTATTGCAGTCAGCATTCCGGAACGATTAGGCGCAACTATATGGAGCCCGGCCGGATATGCACCTGGCGTAAACCTGCTTATGTCGATACTATCATCAACGGCTTTTGCTAAATGAGCACCGACTTGTTCTATTATCTCAGGCGTAGAAAAGATTGCATTTGCATTTAAAGAATGATCCACTTCTGTTTTGCCATCTCTATCAACGGTAACAGCAAAACCTATCTCGACAGGTTTAACCTCGGAGTCCGGACGCTCTGCATAGGCACGAGCAGGAAGTAACGATGTAATGATGTTAAAGAGTGGGGTAGGATTAAGCGTATCTTCCTTTGATGTAATTTGCAGGTATGACGTAACGAGATCTAAAATTTCTCTGAGTCGCTCATCTTTCACCTGTCTCATCAAATTTTCAAAGGCATCGGGCGATTCGCTTGCAAAACGCATCAGATATTTTATGGCTGTCTGCGCTATGGACATATCGCTCTGCAAAATAGGTAGTACAAGTTCAGGATGTTCATACATCAGATATCTATATGCCCCTATTTCAAACTTCGGGTCATTTTTCGGATCAAACATCGTATAGGCTCTTACGGACCTGGCGCCTGCCGCAAATGCCGCACGGGCCATTTCCATCAGGGTAAAACCGCTTATACTCACATCGTCATATATGATGACATTTTTACCGCGCACTTCTTCTGGATTTTCTACAACCAAATTCCCATAAACTACTTTTTCTCGCTCATCCAGTGAAAGTTTAGAGTAGTTTCCGAAAGAACTGCGCTCGTTCAGGCTTACGAGTTTAACTTTAAGGCGTTCTGCTAATAAACGTCCGAGCATTTGTGTCGAGTGTAATGGTGGAACCGGGTGAACCTTGGATAATACAACCCATTTTTCGGGGTCAAAAAAATCATAATATTCTGATTCTTCCGGTTCTATATCCGACGAAATGTCATAGCGAATATGGCTCGCCATATATTCCGAATATTCTCTTATTGCCTCAGGATCGCCGAATTTGAAAAGGGTAAAATATTTGTACGTATTCGGTTCCGATACCCTGCTTCCCTCTCCGTGTAGATATGGGAAAATAACCCTGTTTTCCTTTGCCACCTTCCAAGCCTCGTGTGTATAGTATGAGGGGAGCGCTTTTTGCCATAGATGCATGTAATAGAATTTTTCTATGCGTTCGGATAGAGTATCCAGCCATCCCAATATTGCAAAAATGAACAGCAAAACACCAAAACCAAAATTACCCCAGAGAATAAGTAATACATCGGGATATGGGAGAAAAATACACATTAAAACAATATTAAGCAGGCCTATAGTTCCGAAAATAACTACGGCTAATCCTATCTTTTTTGGTAATAGGCTCGCATCGGCCCCGAATAACTTTGAGGCGAAATTCTGAACTCTCCCTTTAAGGGGACGGTATAGTTCGGCAAGGTCTCCTTCGGACGACAGGTCATATATGAAAGATACTACGCTAAAACCTAAGTAGAGGATTTTTATCCAATTGGGTATGTCGATTTGAACATTTAACAGTAAAGAAACGGCGGTTAGGAAAAGCGGGATGATAAACGGTCCGGCAAGCGGGGCAAGGGCCTTTGCAATATTAACCCTTTGGGGAGGTCCGTCAATCGAAATATTGCCTTTGTAGAATTCGCGTTTTCTTGTTACTTTCAGGGACAGGCTAAGGGCGGATATCATATGGGTAAACTCATGGCTTATCCCGACTGTCACTAATGCAGTAAGCCACAGCACGCCCCATACAATCCGTGTGATAATCGTGCCGGCAGAATTAAAGTTATTATAGAGGGTTGACACCAAGAGAGAGTGCTGGGTTTCGGCTGCTCGCGCCAAAACAGGCGAGCCTCTGTTTCCGTTTCTTGGAAGCACTTCCATTCCCATAAACATGGGTCTTCCCGTTCTGATATAAATAACATGGGGTTTGTCCGTAAAATTCGCCGGATCTGTCACATTACAGGTATCATATACGACCATCTTGGCGGTACGCTTTCTAATACCGGAGGTATCGAGCAATTTAAATTCCTCATTATCAGTGAGAATTAAGAGTGCATCTAACCCGCCGACCCCCCTTGCCTTGTTCTTTAAGTCATCCATGTTTTCGGCAAAAATGACATTGGTGGAATTTTTAAGCATCTTCTTTGCCCTGGCCCTTGCTTCGGGATCAGGCTCAAATACTACTATACTACTACAATAGGCAAGGTGGTCTGTGATAATGCGCATGGCGACAGAACCTTCTATAGAAGATGCCGCGCCTTTATAAGCGGTACCTAATACGGCTATATTTCCGCCGGCAACCTTTTCAACGCCGAGGGCTGTTCTTAAGCGCGCCATAACCTTGATAACCTGGCCTTCATTGGCCTTATCGATGCTTGCTAATAACTCCAGATTTCTTACCCTGGCTCGAAGCTGCTTTTGTTTATCGGTAACGTCGGGAATGTCTTCTCGTTTGAGGAAATCTTCTCCTATCTGGACCAGGAGTTTCGTTGCCGTGGGCAGATAGGGGCCTCCTCTACCCGGAGTTGGTTTAAAATATTCGGGGCCGATACGCCTGTCATAACCCATTCCCTTAAGCACTTCGTCGCCGTTTGCTCCTTTATTCTCGGCAACTTCATATATGATATAGGCAAAGGTTGCTTTCAAATAAAGCGCTGAAAGTCTGCCAAGTTCCCAAAGGGTAAAGCCAAGACCTTCCTTCTTGAATAATAACCTGCGATATCCGGGGGTCGAGAGGCAATAGTATATTACATATCCATAGAAGGTGCATTGCCTAAAAAGATTTATGAACGAGCTTATAAAATTTTTAATGTAATTGCCGTAATAGACGGGCCGACCTACAGAGTGATAGGTAAGACCTGTCCCCAGCAGTGCCGGTTTGTCGATGAGGTTTCTTCCGTCAAATATCAGCCTGCCTTTTAAACGTCCCTCTATGTATCTTAGATTTTTCTTATCATTTAAGCCAAAAGGTCTGCCTGTCTGCCTTGACCAATTCTTCCATTCCGTGGCAATTACCATCGCATAAGAGCCTTCAAGCGACTCTTCGATATTGTCGCATATTATGACGCTTCCTTCGTCGATAAGTTCTTTAAGCCCTCCCTGGGCTATAGTTCTTGAGCTCGTATTATGACATGCGCCCGGGTTAGGGTCATAGGCCCTGATTGTTATATCAATACCGGCTGCTTTGGCGGATTCAATAAGATCCCTTATGATATACAGGGAAGAGGATTCCCGTATATCGTCGGTGTTATCCTTAAACGCGAGCCCCCAGACAGAAACAGTCACCGGACCCTGCGCGCCAACTTTCCTTAAGGAATCGGCGATTCTTTTTACAAACCGTTTCTTCTGTCGTTCGTTTACATCTATTACCTGATGCGGTATTTCATCGCTTACCCCCGCCATCTCAACGGTATGGCAGAATGCCTGGACATCTTTCGGGAAACACGAACCGCCGAAACCCAGGGAGGCATTTAAGAATGCCCTGCCGATGCGACGGTCTTTTCCGATATGATCGGCTATTATCTTTATATCGAATCCGAACCTTTCGGCAAGAATAGAAAGTTCGTTGATAAATGAAATTTTGAGGGCGAGAAAACCGTTTGAACCGTATTTTATAAGTTCTGCGCTCCGCACGTCGGTGAGCAGGAATTCTCCGTATCCTTTGCCTTCGAAAGCCGAATAAAAAAGGCGCATCTCTGCTTGCGCATATGCATCGGCTTCTTTTATTCCTATCACGGTTCTATCCGGTTTCATAAAATCAGAAACCGCCTGGCCTTCCCGTGTAAATTCAGGATTATCTACAAGATGGATAAACTTCCGCGATTGTTCATCTACAATGGAATAGATAACCTCCCCGAAATTCTCGCCTTCCGTTGTCCCTATGGGAACCGTGGACTTCATGATGATTATCTTATCGCGTGAGACGTTTTTAAGGACCTTTCCAAGCGTAGTAGCGACTTCTTTCACGTATGTCAGATTTGCCGAACCGTCGTCGGACTGGGGCGTTCCGACACAGGTATAAATAATATCGGCTCTCTCTGTGGCAGCTACTGCTTCGGGGGTATCGGTACCCGCTCTATTTAACACAAAGTGTAACCGTTCTTTATTTCTTGCTATTAGGTCTTTAAGCCCGGGCTCATAAATATGGATCTCGCCTTTTTGCAATTTGCTAATCGTATCTTCGTTGACATCGATAAGCGTCACGTTGTGCCCCTTATCCGCAAGACAGGCGGCGGCAACTAAACCTATGTATCCTGAGCCAAAAAAGACGATTTCCCTCCTTGATGCTTCGCTTACAAATACCTGCTCATCAAGACCTGACGATACTGGGACGGAAGGAAACGCTTCCGTTTTTTTCCATACAAAAATACCGGAGGGTATTCTTGCCTGGATACTCTTTGCCTTCTGAAGCATAAGACTACCTACGGAGATAGGAATATAGCTGACATCTAAGGCGGTTGCGATGAGTTCCGTAATGGGCTTGGGCAGTCTTTTTTCCAGCAATTGTTCATTCTGCTCGTGGAACAGGTACCATCTCTGGAAGAATTCCGGAAGGTAAGGGTTAATATATACGGTATCGGCGGTATGTCCTGCGAGCTTAAAGAAATTGGAAAGCGCAGGTCTTTCTTTGAGTGCTTTTACGTTACCATCCTCTATAAGAACCGGATGTTTCAACCTTGAAGTCGCTATAATTATTGAAAGTATCTGGCTAAAGAAAATAAAACCGACAATACCGCCGGCAAGCACGCTGTGGAAGGCTATACCAAGCAGTGCGCCTAAGCCAATGCCGATAAACATGCTTATAAGGGATTTCGCGGTAAACCCTTCCTCTGGGCCTATGGCTTCTTCTTCGGCACCGGAGGTAGCGGCTAGCCGGGACGTTTCTTCGGGCTCAGAAGCTAATACGCTTTGCACCCGTTCCGGCTGGACAAATGTAGACCGAAAACCATTATCGACAATAGTCAACAATTCTCCGTAGCGAATATTGCAATTATACTCCCATAACTCTTCAAGCGTCGGAGAGGTATCGGCGCGGATTAGCTCTTCCGATACACCATCAACCCTGCCGAATACTTGGCGGTTGTCCGGGGAGAGGACAATCAAGGAAGGCATAATCTTTAACAAAAAGTGTATTTGCATCTCATCATCCCCCAGGAGTACTTTGCTTATCCAACGGTTACTTACCAGGCATTTGGTAACGGGAACCCCCATCTGCACCAAAAGCTGGGTAGCTTCTATTTGTTTTTGGCGCAACTCAAATAGCTCTCTGGGAGAACGGAAACCCTGCAGTCTTTCCGGATGGACCGAAATAATAGTGGCATGGTCAACCCTGTTTGCCTGATAGCCGCCGTCATCCACGGATTTGGCAACATACTTAACCCTTTCCACCGACGCAATCGGATCTCTTATTTCTTCACCAGCATGCGCGGTAATTTTAAAACCATATTGAGAGGCTTTGCGCAGCGCCCTTCTGTGGGTCCAAGAGACAAAATCAATTTCCTCTCCCGCAGTACCAATAGATACTAAACGCTGGGCATATTCCGGCTTTTCAGTCTGCCATCTTTCTTTTAATGCAATAATACCGTCAACCTGGGCGTCGATAACCTCCTGAACCCTTGCCAGGACTTCAAGACGTACATATATCCTCTGGAGTGCCTCTGGCCCTATTTCATCGGCTATCTGCCTGGTCACCCCTCCGGTCCCCATGGCATTCCTCATTCTGTTAAAAACCCTTGTTCCCAGAGTAAGTTCTAAATCTTCATTAGTCACGCCTGTTCTCTGTCTGTATGGGCCTAATATATATTTAATAATATCTTCGCCGCTTAAATCTCCGGCACGACTGAGCGCTTCTTGTTCTATTCGCATTTTTTCAACACCCAAATTTCTATAGTCCTCCTTGAGCAAAAGAACCTGCAGTCCCGTGGCAAGCTTTCCGTTAAGTTCTTTTTCCGCCTCTATTAATCCTTCAAGCGTAGGGACAAGTTTATTTTCAAGTTCTATGGCTATAGCTTCTCTGCTTTTTTGACGTATAACACCGCCCGTTTCCATAACCGCGGTCTGGGAGGAACCTGCGGTCATAAGCTCAAAAACTCTAACCCCGTCTTTGGTAAAAAGGTCTATGGCTAAATCTTTTACAAAGAGACGGGTGGCCTCGTTTCCGATGTCGCTCTTAAGCACGCAATAGACAGGCTCAAGCTTATAAAAATATCCCATGAGGTCAATTTCATTTCTCGCCTCAAAAGGTTTATACTCTATAAAAGACCACATATGGCGCACTGCGTTTTGCCATTGTTCTACAAGTACGGGCTCTGACTTAAGAAGCTCTCTTATATCAAGCTCTCTGAGACAGTCAAAACCGTAGGTATCAGAATATTGCGAAATGAATGAACTTAATATCTTCATTGAATCGGAAGGAAGTTCAAATGCCCTGCGGAATTTAAGGTCAACCCATTCATTAAAACTCAGCGCCTCTATGCGGGGATCCTGAGTTTTGTCTTCTTCGTATGCCTCCTGCAATGTCTTATATTTCCTTTTATTGCGGTAGACCTGCTCGTCGTTTACAACTATCACTTCTACAAATCTCTCGCGCGCCTTATAGCTTTTTAAGAGGGTAATGAGCAGTAGCTCAGGCCGTACCGATCCGCTAAGATGGTTATGAAGGTTTGCTTTTTTAATTTTGCTAAATAAATCTATAACGACTTCTTTCACCATTGGATCTAACCTCACCTGGTGCGAGGCAACCTCCTGAGAAAGCATTGAGGCCTTCAGCGCCCTCATAGCCTCATGCCAATATAGGTAACTGCCTTCAGGAAAATCGCTTTCCTTGAACTGCCCAAGAATGAATAAGACCTCGCCTAAGATTTCAATAAGGTCAAGGTCCAAGATATATTTCGTTTTTTTATGTGAAAATTCCCTTGGTTTGTGAGGCGTCATTGCCTGGAAAAATGCTGCATAGAGAATATCCTTCGGGGTTTTTGCTTTTGTAATTGCGTTTACAAAATCCTCTGCCTCGTTGTACCCCTCAGCGTCATCAGAAAATTCTCTCATCTGTATAAATGTAGCCGCAAGAGGATGCAATGCCTCAGGGGCAATATATCCGTAGGTAACCTCTCTTTTTGGGAAATACGCCTGGGCTTTTGTGCGACGCTCTGACTGCTGACTAAGTATAACCTGCTGTATCCCTGCATCTATTTTTCCTCCACGAACTCTAAAGAAGCCGCCGATTACGCCGGGCCTGCCAAGCAACCTGAATGTCGGCATTTCTCTCACCACGCCTACGGGTTCCAGAGTCCGGGGCTCATGCGACTGTTCTGAGGCGATTTCTTCTATGACTTTTACGACTTCCCCTATGGATATATTTTCGTTATTGATGACAAATTCATAAATACTTCCTCCTGCCCAACGTTCATAGGTTATATGAATACCGTTTCTGTATTCTACGGATGGTATAGCCGCTAAGCGTTTATGTACGGTTTGTAAATACTCAAGGTGGCTGCGGATATCTTTTAATAATTCTGAGTAATTTTGGACATATACACTAAGCTCTCCCAAATTAACGTTTCTGCCCCTCTGAAAATCATCGATGACCCGTAAGAAATTGTAAACGCCATGGCTGCTTATATGGTTAAGCGCTACGCTTCTTACCTCTCCGTTTCTGCCTATGCCGCGATAGGTAAGATAATTACCAAACATCAAAACCCTATATATCATACGAAGAGTGCTAAAACGCACAAACGAGCCGCCGAGACCATTAAGGATATTTTTTATGCGCTTGTTACGCAGATCTTTTACTTTAATCGCATCGGCAACCAACTCAAGGTCATTTGTCAATCTTGAGAGATGCGCTTGGTTAAACACTATCTCGCAGAGCCGTTTGTGAATCCCGTCCAGGGCCTTAAGCAACAGGGTATTTATTTGCTCCAAACTCCTTGATATTGCCGGCCTTATGCGGGCGGGTAATATATTAATAAACCGCTCCGTTCTGCTTCTTGCCGCTTTCGTTTCTTCGGTTGCCAAGAAATCATCGACTACATTATCAAATTCCAGATAGATCATTTTTCCCGTTGTCTCGCTCAGCCTGTTGCAACTGCTAATCGCTTCTTTTGAAATTATGTGATTTTCCCTTTCATAGGTCTCCAGGGATTGCACCATAGTAGCGGCTTTGCCTAAAATAGTAGCCAGGATAAGCTCGCTGTCTTTTCTTACAATAACGGATTCAAAAAATTTCTTGTCTATATAGACGGTGCCGGTCTTAGGATTGACAAAAAATACCTTATCAAAACTACTGCGGAATCTAGTTTTTATATGCGGGCCCGATTCTACCAGTTCAACTTCAAGCAACCGTGCTCGGCGGATCAGCGATTCATCTTTTGTTTCAAGAAATCTCAACGCTTCCTTTATCTTAGAGGTAGCATTTTTTGCAAATTGGGGCACTTTTCTCTCATCGTGCCATTCTCTCGTCCATACCATAAACGAGGGCTGAATCATTAATTCGTCGCTAATTTCGCTCCACTGTTCTTCAAGATCCCTCTCCATTTTTAAGATTTTCTTATATGGCTGATAATAGATAAGGGCCCTTTCTTCTTCAACATTCATATTTGCCTTGCCGACAACAATCTGTACTTTACGGTCATTGTTAGCAAGGTAAAGTTTCGGCTGCGGAATTTCACGTCCCACCGGAAGAACATTCGACAGGTTTGAACCGCCTGTCAATATCCATGCCAATGCGTCTTCCTGATTCATTATAACATCGTATAAATCACTACTCACATCGACAGGATTGATACCGCGGGTGCCGGAACCGTCTGAAATAACCCTCACCCTTCCTTCGTTGAAACAGCGCACCAATTCTTCGCTCACCAATTGTTCTTTTCCATAAACCCTTACTACCGCGCTTTTGTCTTTACCGAATAAGTCATGGACGTCTCGTACGTCTAAATCATGCCCCATAGGACTGTTATTTGCCGTGATAACGACTTTAAAGTTGCAATCGGTCAGCGCTTCTGCAAGAATCATATGCATAGCCGCTTCTAGACCGCAGTCATTTGCGCTCAGAAGAACCGTTCCCTTGCCCCTTGCATCTATCGTCCTTATCCCCTTTTGAGAAGCTAGTAAATCGTCAACAAACTGTTGCGAGTCTTCAAATGTCGCGCTGAAGTAACGTCTGATATCCTCATCATCTAATGCCTTCTCGAGCCCATCTTCTCTGATAAGGCGTACCAGATGGGCAAACTTTCCATCGCTCCTTAATACCTCATCCCGGTCAAAGTAATTACCCAATGCAACAAGTTTTAAGGCGCATATAAGACGTTTTGATTCATCCGGTATCTTATAGAGTTCTCTTCTTAAGAATGAATAGTATGTGGTCTCATTATCATCTGCAAAGGGATGTTCGCAAAAAGCCGCCCGGTTATACCTTTCCTTGCTCCTTTGCAAGGGAGAAACGGCTGTAGTCTTTGACAAACAATCATATACGTACCGCTCTGCCAATATCTGAGGCAGATGCGCAAGCGATAATACAAACTCTATTGATCGTGTTACATTATTCCTCTTACGCGCTGTCACAGGCCTTCCCTTTTCTTTGGCGAGCTCCTCAGCCTTTTCCCTGCTATCGGCAAGCCTTTTTCTTAAGTCCTGCCGATATTCCTTCATGGCGGCTTGGCTTAGGCGGTAATACTCCTCGTTAGATACTGTCTCTAAAACAGAATGTGGGTTGATCCTGTAACGTCTTCCTGTTATGCTACCCTGTTCATCAAATAATAATCCGACCGGTAATTGTTCTTCCTGTGGTTTTAAAGTGCCGGAAACGATCGATTCTCTTTCTAGCTCTTCCAATGTCATCTTAATACCGCTTCCAACATGGCAATCCATTAATGATGAGGAAATAACCTCGGTAGGCCTTTCTACGGAAGATTCTATAACGGTATTTGTTATCTTTGCGCCCAAACCAAGAACGCATCCCTTTCCTATGCGGACGCTTCCTTTGGCCTCATCATCCTGCCTGATAACTACGCCGGGAAGCAGCACTACGCCTTCTTCTATCTGATCTGCGGTGACAGAGGAATCAATATAGGTAAGCCAGGGGGCAATTATCGTAACTCCTTTTTTGCGTAACTCGCGCAGAAACACCTTTCTTGCCGAGAGCGGCTCAATGCTGCCATGCTCCATAATCTCCCCATAATCTTCAAGTTTCAGGCCTCTTGATAAAATCCCCCTGCGGTTTATTAAACGCCTTGCGGTCGTACCGGCGCTTAGCGAGGTATTATCCAGCATTGAATCTACCACGAGACAATTAGCGCCAAGCCGGCTATTATCCACTATGGAATTCGGTCCTATGTGGGTATTATCTCCTATATATAAGTACTTACCGCTCAGCACCACAAACCACATATCTTCATTGCCCGCCTGCCCTAAGAGCCTAAGCTGCTCTTCGTCAGGGCCGATAAGCACGTTTTTGCCGAACATCTTCTTTACTGCCCGCTCTGCCGCCATAGCTATCTGCGTCTCGCCAACTACACCGCCGGGAATAAAATTTTCGACCCTGATAAATATATTGGATAACGAGCTTGGAAGCCTTTCTCCGAAGTGGGCACGCATTGCGTTAAGCACGGCTATAACTCTTGGATCGTCGGCATTTAACGCCTTCAGACCTCCTGCCGATACCGCCAGCTGTTGCTCCGCCTTTTCTTCTTCTTCGCGGTTTGTCGCCGGATTGCAGAGGATAATCCTGCTCATATCCTTAAAATGGTCGGAAAACGTCTTTCCAAGCCGTGCCGCGGTCTTAAGCATCAGGACATGATAAAACGGCCGTGTCCATAATACCGGCCATACGCTTTCAAAATTCCCCTGGCCAAAACCGATAACCATAAAGGACTCTGCTATTTCTTTTTTGCATTCCTCGCTCATTTGCGCAGGAACGGTTCCGTAGAGACGAGAGCCGCTTGATAATGCCTTACATCTTTGTCTTATCCTAAAATTCACGTTGAAGTCGCCTCTGAGCCGTGTAAGCTGGCGCCAGGCAGCGTCATTTTTAATCCCCAGCGCTTTCCGGGCCTTGTCCACGCGGTCCATATAGTCGGGGAATGATACACAGGTAACTATATCTCGTAATTCATCGGCCGTAGCATCGTTTATTACGGGAAGTGCCCTTCCTGCCATATTCACGTTAAATCCTAATCGTAATAAAAATTCAACGTGCAGTAATTCCAGTATATCCTCTCCCGCATTATCGTATAGGACGGTAATCTTCGGACGATATTCATCTGAAAAATCGTCACCCATTCTTTTTTGTCTGGCTCCTAAGAGGTTTCTTCCTTTTACTAAATCTGCCAACATTTCATCCACGTTATGAGGAGCACTCAGGCCGTCTTCAAATATCTTCACCACATCTTCAAGCAGAAAGTCAAAACTGCTTTTTCCTTCTTTCTGTGCCTGTTCAATGCGCGCGACAAACTTTTGGTCTCCAAAATCCATCGTATTGCCGGCAATTGCTAACAGATACACTGTCTCCAGTTCGGCGCGCAGCATAAATAATTCATGGATAAATTTATTCTGTCCCGGCCAGGCAAACCAAAGTATTTTTCTGCTACGTTCTTCTTCGACCATACGGGTGATAACCGGCTCCCTTGATTTTCTTTCTTCAGGCGCAAGTGCGATATATTCCTGATAGGCAAGTTCTGCAAGACGCCGTTTCTGTCTTATTAAGTTTGCAAACCTGTGGTGCAAATTTGCATCTTCGCCGATTAATACTTCAGCACGCACCATAAATAATTCATGGATGAACTCATTCTGTCCAGGCCACGCAAGCCAATGCATTTTTTTGCTGCGTTCTTCTTCGACCATGCGGGTGATAACCGGCTCCCTTGATTTTCTTTCTTCAGGCGCAAGTGCGATATATTCCTGATAGTCAAGTTCTGTAAGATGCCGTTTTTGATTTTCTAAACTTGTAACGATACGCCGCAGATTTTCATCTTCGCCGATAACCACTTGAGGGCCGTTTTGAAAAACTTCATTCAGTATCGGACGGATAATCCCTACTGCAAGCAGAGCGTTTTCTCTGGCTCTTGCCTTGACTTCTTTATAGCTATCTTCATACTGTCCGTCTTGTTTGTAATGGTATTCGGTAAATAACGTGTTAATGGTTTCCTGAAGGATGAGGTAAAGTTCCTGGATGGGCCTGCCCACATATCGAGGATCTCTTACGGGAATATAATGCTCTACCATAAATCCTATTGCCCTGCCCCAGAAAGGATGGCTTGTGATTTCTTCTTGCAGGGTTCCGGGCATCATAGCACGTAGCGCCGCTGCCATTGCCTGTTTGAGGTTAGCGGCGATTTCTTCATGGGTTTTCTGTTGCTTAAATTCATTCTCAATATTTGCGTAACGTTGCTCTAGTTCTGTTAGGGCAGCCCCGAGTTCGGCAATGTCAATTCCTTCCTGACGTCTTGCTTCGCTGAGAATTCCTTCCAGCGCTTTTCCTATTGTTACCGAAGAAGGTTTATATGCGGTAAGCGCTACGTAGAGCTCTCCCAATTTATCGAAAATTTTCTGTTCATAGGGAGATAGTTTTGCATGTTCGGTTTTTAGAAAACGTTTTTTTAGATTGCCAAACTGGAATTCAAATTGTTTGGATATTGTCCACAGGTCTCGTATCGACTCTTTCTCTACCATCCATCTTATGCCGGTACCCCACCCGTGAGTCATGGTACCTAGCATTATTTCATCATCTGCTGACAGCTCAAGTTGCTTTTTGGTCTTCCTAAGTAGCTGCGCCGCCTCATAGAGGTCACCTGTCTTATAGGTAGTGTAGCCGCGTAGTGAGGCAACGATGCTGAGCGCTGAAGAGATAACTGCCCAGATAGTGAGAGCGCTCAAGAGCCCCGAGAGCTGGGTATTGGCAAGGAGGTATGCGGAGAGGCCAAGGAGGATGATGTTAGAAAGAGGACCGAGAAGCTTTACGATGGCTTGCCTTGTTGGCGGTGCCCTCGTATCGATGCTTACCCCTACATAGCCTAAGGTCGGTCTCTGCAGACGTACCCGTGCGAAGAGATTACCGATAAGATAGTGGGAGATGACCTCCTCTATCACTATGGCGGGTAGTCCCACTATCCTCGTTATCCAGTTTAAGACGGTAAACTTACCTTTCAGGGCGTAGGTGAAGAAATTGGCAAGGGCGGATTGGGTAGTATCGCGTTTATCAATATCCCGCGCATCTTCCTGTGTTTCAAGAGGGATTCTTTTTACTGCTGCATATAAAATGAAAGAAGCCAAAAGCGGTATCGCTATTGCAAGGGGGATGGCGACATAGTTGGATAAAAGTTTAATTACTAAAATCTCTATGAAGGAGACTCCGCTGATTATTTCTAATTTTTCTCGAAGAGTTAGCCCTTCGGCTTCTGCCTCATTTGTTGTTTCTTGCGCGGGGCGGGATGAAAATAATCTTCTCTTTGCTAATACCAGTAAAGGTATAACGCCTGTTGCTACAAACAACAGGACCTGCTGGAAGACCGGACTGACAGTATTGTTAACTACATTGATGAGGCGATTTCCTGCCCATATAAATAGGTTACCTATATTTCTTACTAAGGCAGCAGCAACAGTCTCGCTAAATCCGGGACCTTCAAATATAAGCTGGAGCGGCTTACCGTCAATTGTTAATCCTCCCAGCTGCAGAGGCGAGATGATCTTTGAGCCCATCACAAAAGGACTAAAAAACAACCATCCGTTTGTAGGTGGATATGCGGGAAGTGCTATGGAAAAATGACTTCCAAATATCTTGATAAGCACTGAATAAATAAATTCACTGCAATAACCTCCGAAAAATCTTCCGTTAACCCAGCTGAAATATCCGAATGCTGACTTAGCCCCCACCTGTTGTTGTAAATAAACGGATAATTCGTCAAACAACGTCGTATCGGTCTTCGGGAAGAGATATAACTGCGCGGTTGGATACCGCATGAAAAATTCGATCAATGAGGTAGCGCGTACGTCTTTTCCCGGTATCATCTCATACATGATGGGACTACCCTCTCCTGTTAATGAGACTAATGCCGCATGAGTAGGAACTTCGCCTTTGATATACTTTCCAAATCCGAGATAACCGGAAAAAAATGAGATAAGGGGGGCAAAAATAGGATCCCTTCCGGCACCAAGCGCTAAGAGAACGCGCCCTTCTTCGCCATAGCGCGTACACAGTCTTTCAAATTCCCGGTATAGAGGATAAAGCCTTGGGCACCTGGCGCTAAGCTGAGATGTAAGAAAACGGGCGGCCTGCGCATTGATTTCTTCTTGTGTTATCCCGTTATTTCTTAGCGTATTCTTTAGGGCAACATATTCGGAGAAAATAACGTTAAGGGTCGTCTGTTCTTCTTTTGTGATCTGTCTCAGTGCTTCTTGCGCTGCGGGCGCACGATATAGCTCCGGCGTCACCTGAATTATTGGAAGGCGCTGACTGGGGAGCTGGGCAAAATTATTTTTTTGAACCAGGGGGGTACTCGTACTAGCCATATAAGATGTGTCTGAGTTAAGTGTCGGGGTGAAAGGAGCCAGTACGCTTGTCATAACAATAATGCCTGTAGCAATAAGAACAACAAGAGATCTTCTGGTAAGTTCGGGAATTCCCTTACGCAAGATGTATAATGCCCTGTTAAATATAGTATTAAAGATTTCGCGGACCCACATTAACCATGCAGCAACGGCCAGGAAAGATATAAAAACATCCGCTCCGACTATAGGGCGCGTATAAGAGGAGAAGATATTAACACGGAAGAATGAATAAAGGGTAACGACTGCCGCTATTGCACACGTAATAGAAATTTTAGAAAGTGTGCTAAGCAGGCGGCTTTCTTCAATTCCCAGGAAAGAAATAAGTCTTGGGTATTTCCCTTTTAAGAGCTGCGCCGCCTCATAGAGGTCGCCTGTCTTATAGGTAGCGTAGCCGCGCACTGAGGCAACGATGCTGAGTACTGAGGCAACTAAAGACCAGGCGGTAATTACGCTAAGGAGCCCGGAAAGATGGGTAGAAGATAAGAGGTATGCGGATAGGCTAAGGAGAATGATGTTAGAAAGAGGTCCGAGGAGCTTTACGATGGCTTGACGCAGAGGAGGTGCTCTTGTATCGATGTTTACCCCTACATAGCTCAAGGTTGGGCTCTGGAGATGTACCCGTGCAAAGAAATTACCGATAAGATAATGGGAGATGAGTTCTTCCATAACTATGGCGGGTAGTCCCAGTATCCTCGTTATCCAGTTTAAGACGGTAAACTTACCTTTCAGGGCGTAGGTGAAGAAATTGGCAAGGGTGGATTGGGTTTGCGGTTCCGATATAGGTAGTTCGGAAACAGACTTTACCGGAGGAAGTGTAATCTTTTCTGAAATAACAGAATGCACTACCTCAATCCCGTCACGCATTCCGTTAAGATATGCGGTTAAAGCTGCAAATCCTGTTTCTTCCATATAGTGTCTAATCCGTACGTTAAGATCCGTAATATCGTATGTTCCATAATTTGCCTCTGCTATAGCTACAAATCGTTTTAACTCTGTTATGGCCTGCGTAAAATTCGAATCCAGTTGCCACCAATATTGCTGGTTAAACATCGCCTTAAGTAAGCCGACAAGCCGATTAATTTCTTTTATATTTGTAATTTGAGTGCGTACGGCATCTTTCACAATTCTATCGTAAATCTCCGGGTGTTCTCGAGCAAATACCGATGCATCAAACGGCATGGTCTGTAAACCTTCAGCGCTATCAATATGATAAAAATCTAGCATTGCAAAAAATAACCTGTTACCAATTTCATCTTCCAATCCATAATTTATCTTTTTTTGAAAATCGAGCATTTCCTCGCTCTGCATTAGATCAAAACGATATTCCTGTGTCCTTTGATGACGCGCAGGCATAAAAACTCCATGCACGGGGAATCCGAACTTCGGGAGTAGGCGCAGATGTGTAGGACTTGCATAACGTAAATCATGAAAACCGCCTTTTGGCAAAGGCCATGAGACAAAAGCATCTTTCCGCATTAAAAGAAGGCCGCCCATGACCGGACCTTCAGGCGCTTTTCTTATATAAGGAATGGGCTCATCTTGGGCTCCGATTACTACTCCCCCATGTCTATAAAGAATAGGCCTCGTAAGCCATCTTCCAAAATATACAGAATTTATGTCTTCTAAAATCATCCTCAATTGTTCACCTAACGTCAGTTGCCCTTGTTCTGGGATTGGGAAACGATACTGTTTCTTGGTTGCCTGAGCATATTTCCGCGCTGCCATATTTTCATTAATATGCGCATGCGCTGTGGGATTAAGCCCATAAGCAGGATTTGGTGCCTGGGCTCTATATAATTCTCTTATATCGTCTTCAGCAGGCCAAGCATCATGTGGCGAACGAAACGAGGCAAAGTCAAGCAATGTCAATAAGTGGCTGCAGGTCTTAACAAAAATATTTGGGGCAACGCCTTCGATTGCGCTATCGCCCGTAACGTTACCGGAGAGTATGGAAATGTCGGGATAGCGCTCAAACATTCTCCCATAGTTATTAAACCAGTTAGTTGCATGCCTTAGTACCTTGTAGCCGCTTGCTGACTGAATTATTTGACCGATAGGCTCATCATCGTCTATGCTACCCAAAAGCACATTATGAGGCATACGATTATATTCATATAACGCCCATAACCGCACCCCTTCTCTCGCATTGCCATAACCTCTGCGCCCTGTCTCTGTAATCTGTCTTTCTGCCGGCAGATCAAATTTCTCTGGCGACATCCCCAGCAGTCTTAATGCACGCTCTTTACCAAAAAACCTGATAATATCTCTCTGGCTTGTATACCATAACTGTTTTCTAACACGGTCTCTTGGGCCGAGTTCGGGAGCATCTTTCACTAAAGAATCTTCGATTCCGCAATACCTGATTTTCAACCCCAGACTTCTATATTTTTCAATTATGGCTAAATTTTTGTTAATAATCGTTTCGTCAGTGCTATCTTCAAAAATGGCTATCTCAACTTTTTTATAATAAGTTCCTCCCTCTATAGGATCATATATCCTGTCTCCTCCGAAACCCCACAGTTTTAATTCTTCAAGATAACTCCCTAGAAGAGGCTCGATATCTCTGTCGCAGCAGGTAACATACCATATTTGATCAGGCCTTGTATCCTCATAGCCTGAGGTAACGATATAGCTTTCTCTAAGCCGTGCTATTTGTTGCTGTCTTGATATAATATCATCGGGAGATCTTAATGCCACGCCGATCTTCGCATATATATTTTCTGCTTGGGCATACAAACTAATGGTTTTCTTAACAAATTCTTCTGCACCCCTGCTGTCCGGATTTTCACTCCTGATACGCTCTGCCTCTTGGAAAATACTTTCTGCTCTCAAGATTTCATGATTTACTCTTTCTCTAACTTCCCTCTTTCGGTATTCTTCTATCTTCTCTCTTAAACTGCGATCGGAGAACCTGCCTATTATATCTTTTCCTATTGCAACTGCCGTGTCTACAAAATCCTGCGGTTCAACCAACAATACATCTATCTTCGCTTCCGGAGTAAAAGTAGTTTCTGACACAACATATTGTGGCGCTGCTATAAAAGAATCATAATAATCAAATGTTTTTTGGACAAGGGATTCCGCTACCTCCGTTTCTTCTCCCGTAACGGTTCTATATACCTTTAAAGTTTCCCTTGCATGTCGAGGCCATGAAAAGTTACGCTCTACATTGGTTATAGCCGCCTCACTCATCGTCTGTCTATTGGAAGAGAAAAATACGGTGAGCAATGCTCTTCTGATACTCTCGGGTGCGGAAGGATTGACGATAAATCCGTTTACAGCTTCATCGATAACTTCTATAGCGCCACCGTTAGCGGTCATAATCGGTATGGCACCGCAGGCAGCTGATTCAAGAAGTGTAAAGCCAAACGGTTCATATAAAGCCGGATTGATAAATACGCCGTAAGGATACACCGCCCAATCCTCCGGATGATCGGGCCGCGGGTGCTCTACTCCTTCTTGCGGGATACCATCGGCAAGAATACGCATATATTCGGGTACGTCGGTCTCATGCTCTAAATTTCCTAAGAATATCAACCGTTTAGATGCGTCCTGTCCGTCTTCGGTCTGAACTCTACGAGCATTTTCAACCATTGAGCGGTAAATCTCTTTTTCTGTTCCGCGCAGAGCCTCGGTTGTCTCCCCTTTCATAAGCACATCCGCAGAACCACCCGCTATAAATATAACGCTATTATTTACCAGTACGCTTGACTGTGTCCAGGATTCAACCAAACCTTCAAAATTCTTCCTCTGGACTAATCGAGCCAGAGTCCCTATGGAAAATACGGGCCCTATTATACCTGCCTCTTTAATCTGCCTTCTTATCTCGTTGATTATCCTGTCTCTGACAGGTTTCGTCCGTTCCAATTCCTCAGGAGTCAAGGCAGAGGTGGGTTTAAAAACATCATGGTCAATACCCGGGTATATTGTGTAAAACTTATTTGCTCTAATTGCGGCTTCATAGGCAGGATAGCCTTTCCATTGTTCCCGAATTTCATGATCAGTATAGGTTACGACTTTATCGGAGAGTTCCAAGAATTCATTTTCAGCCTCGATTCTCATTATTAATTCCATTGATTCTTTAAGCCCCAAGAATTCTCTGCGCGGATCCTCACCTATTGTTCGTAATATAGGTAAGCGCGATGCGGTAAGGGCTTCGAGTTTAACGAGTCCCGGAGAGTGAACAACGAATACGACAGGGATATTATGGGATTTTGCCCATCGTGCGAGCGCTAGAGTTCCTGCATCAGCTGAATGTATATGGAGTACATCCGGCATACCGGCATATTCCATATATCTTGTCATATTCCTGTCAAAATCATCCATAAAGTGCCAAAGGTCATACCTATTGATAACGCCGTCCGGGCCAAATGGTATCCTGTCTAATTCGGCACGGGCACTTAGTCTGTCAATAGGCGCACCAAAATCAACATTTATATCCCAATCCTGACTACCGCTTGCGCGTACAAGCGACCTTACCTCTAAATCTTCATCGAGCATGCCAAGTTGTTTAGCAACTGAGATGTGATAATAAATTTGTCCGCCACCATCGGGGAAACCTAACCCCCTGATGCCGCTATCATACAATCCATGAAAACTTGCATGCCAAATTTTTAAACCGTGGTCTTCGGTAACTTTATGCTGGCGGGCATCTAAACGAAGCATTGTCCTGCTGAGTGCATTATAAACAAGTCGTTCCGGGTCCACATTTACTTGCGGCTTGGGTTTCTTTTCATGTGTCGCTGCAATATTTTTTATAAATTCTGCTGCCACAGTAGTTCCAATATCTCCTAGCGCCTCGATAATTTCTGCTCTGACTTCCGGAGGAGCACGTTTGTCATAGAAAGTCGCTATTAAAAGCGGCACGCATTCTTCGGCCTTAAGCTCACCGAGTGCGGAAATTGCCTCATGCATTATCTCTATCATCAGAAGATCCGGCATCATTACCTCGGATGTTTTTTCAATAACCTTTTTTAACAGGGTTATTTTTTCCTGTCTATCCATGTCAAGGCGTGCTAAAAGGTACACTATATTTTGGCTGCGATAGCAAAATTCTATATATTCCATGTTATTTGTATTCATATCTCCATCATACGTTAAAATATCGTGTATATACCTAATTACTTTTTGATTAATAGCGGAGGTCATTTCAGGATCTTTATTCATTTTAAGCAATGATTGCGTTGCGGCAAAGGCAACCGGCGAATGGGTCGCCCTCCTTATTGCATCGTCATATCGGAAAAATCCTAGATGACTGAATAAGACGGTTATTGCTCTATCATCACCAATATTGCCGAGCGCCTCTGCGGCAAAATATCCCAGGGCTTCTTTGTGGTCTTTCCCCAAATAATGATTTGACGCTTGGTTTAATAAATCGATTAAAGTACTGGTTGCCGTTACATCACCGACAGTACCCAAAATCCTGGTTGCCAATAAAGGCGTAAACATAT
Source organism: Candidatus Omnitrophota bacterium (assembly GCA_043800345.1). GTDB lineage: Bacteria > Omnitrophota > Gorgyraeia > VGKN01 > VGKN01 > JAZDNB01. Next base: position 34,803 of record JAZDNB010000009.1, on the reverse strand, counting down.
CTTTTGGATTTATATTTCTAATCATGCGTACAAGCAGGGGCGACACGACACTTCCATAATCCTGCAGTTTTTTTGCTGCACGATAGGCGATTAGCAAATTGTTGCTTTTGGCCAATTCTTTGGCTGCTGCTCTAATTTTTAATGTCTTTTGTGCAGCTATACCAATTTCACTATCAGGTAAATTGGCATTTGCAATTTTTTTAAGCAGTTTGGTATCAATATTTACATTGTTTGCCAAGGCAAGTTCAATCTGGTAGAAGACGGAGGAAGGCGCGAGCACATTTCGCCCTCCTTCCTTCATGGCCTCTACCACGTTATAAATTTGTCTTAATAATGTAACGGGGGTATGTGGATTTTTCGCTAATGCAAGATAAATCGAATATGCCCATGCCTCTTGCGAAGAAAACATAATTCCGGCTATACCGGTTGTTAAAGCATAACGTTCAAAAAGGGCATTTAAAATATCTCCATATGGACTTTTCTGCGCTAAAGTGATATCAAATGTTTTATCTTCTGCGGCCAAAAGTTCTTTGTGAGATTCGAGTGAAGCCGTATCATCATAGCAACGGTGCAACCTATGATGCCAACCGCTCCAATAATGTTCTGTTACGGGAATCTCTTTGTGCGCAGATTGTATATCGTCAAACTCGCTATTTAAACTTCTTAGGGTATCTTGTAAGGCAGATGCTTCTTCGGAATCAGCCGTTGAATAAAATCCGTTTAATAAGACCAGCTTTCTTCTGTGCGAATATTCCTCAAGTCGTTTTATAACAAGCGCGGTCAAATGCTCTTCTTCACCTTGTGCCCAAGCAAGAAATTCACTTAAGAATTTCTGATCGTTACTAATGATGGCATTATGAATTTTATCTATCATGGCAGTATGGGCGTTAAGGTCAAAGTTCTCCAGCAGTCCCAGTTTAAAAAGTACTAGATATACTTCGGCAGTTCTATTTACCCATTTCCGGTAATAGCCCGGCCCTCTCCTTAGATAATCGGAACCGCTCCCTATCAGATTAATCACATCCAAAAGTTGTATATCTTCGGGCATAGTACTTTGATATGCATGGGGACCTACTATAGGAATACCTGATCTCAAAGATGAAACGTAGGTAAGCATTGTATGAGGATCGTGCGAATGTCCGTTAACATAATAGGAACTTGTAATCGCCATTCCCGTTAAATTAATTCCCGGTATACGGGCCGAGAGGGGAAGTTCATATATAATATCCCGTATCGGAATTTCCTGACCATCTCTTCTGGCAGTCACTACCGTTACATTGTCTATATCTGCGGCTTTATCAGTAGTGGATAATTTATAAAATCTGCTTCCGTTGACGCGGATACTGATTACTTCAACGTCCAGGTCTTCGCCGTATTTTTGATGTATAAAATCTATTACCGTCTTTTTAATAACATCGGCTATAGTGCGTAATCCTTCCTTTTGGTGGGAAATAGGTATTTCAAGCCCGCTTACGCGATCTTTCAGATCCCTCTTATGTTCACCGGAATGGGTTCTGTTATAATAAGCCCAGTAGACATTATTCTCTCTTAGATATTCGTCAAATTCTTCCATGCTGCCGTGTTCAAAATCCCAATCTCTATTTACACCTCCCCTTTCGTCTATTTTGGTCCGCCAATTATAAAATCTCAACCGTCCATAAAGACTGCCCATAGCATTGAATGCTCTTGTTAAATCTTCAACGCTCTGATGATCTAAGAGTAATTGCGGAACATATGTGCTTCTACCGGCTCTAAGCTGTTGCACAATCTCCTCATTTTCCGCTATCATGTTGTCTAACATCCCCACTATTTCCGGTTCCTGCAAAAGCTGTTTTTCTGCAAGCCTACGTAAAATTTTCATAACACAGTTTTCCAGTTGACCTGATGGCTGCGAGATATCGACCCTTCTTAATTGGCTAAGCGTATCCTTTATGGATAGTTCCGAGAATAATGCATCGTTGATTAACTTGATATGGAGCTCCGAAGTAAGTCCCATTTCATTCATAACCTCCCGCGCTGTTATTCGGGCCTGATCCTGATCGGTGACTTTGTTTCGGATATGTTCCATTGCCTTGGTTATCGGCATATCCGCAAGGATCATTTTCTCGCTTGTATCAAAAAATCCGCAAATATCAGATCCTACGAGCAAAAGATTTTTTCTAAATATGCCCAGTGCATCGCTATCTTGACCAAAATACTTAATGATAAGGCGTTCTATATCATCTGCATTCTTTAAAATGTGCATATATGACGCTATATATGACTTTTCATAGGCTACCAGCAATTCTGTGATATCTTCAGGGCTAAGTGTATCGCGTAATTTTGTAACCAGATACAAACCCCTTCTATCGGCCTTATACTGGACTCCGATATTAAGTTCATTACGCAGGCACTCAACATGATCTATTGAGAGGATATTGCTGATATTTTCACCAACTAAATTATTGGCTAAAGAGGCATCTCCTATGGAAAGCACATCATGGAGCGCATATGAGCCTAACGCAGAGAATACTGCCTTGGCAATATCACGGTTTTGTAAATCATTGGCTGAAATGTCATCAAGAGTCCTGCCGGGCCCTGCCTCGATAAGCAAGAGACCTTTTCCTTTCTCGGGGAGGCCAACGACCCTTAGGTTGGATAAACCCAATAGTTGTGCAGTTTCACCCCAAAATGTTTCTTCGGCAGAAGTAGTGATTTTAACAAAGACGGAGATAGGAGTTGGAACATTCTTGATTTTAACTTGAATTTTATAATTTATTTTATAGATATGGCGTGTTCTTACAGAAAAATCTTCTATGTCAAACCACTCGATGTCTTCCGGTTTAATATTTCCGAGGAAATGCGCTATATCTTTACTTATATCTGCTCCGTCTAATTTACGCCTTATAAGTACCCTGCGTAATTCCTCCGGCATATCGTTCCAGAGGGAGTGATCTATGCCTTTTTCTCTACCCGTATATATTACTTGAGAAAAGTCTGTTTTTAATTCTAAGGAATAGGAATCGATAAGGGAGGTGATAAGGGCCTCGAGATCTCCATCAAAACGGGTATAATGGGCGGTTAAATATGAATCAAGATATGCTATGAGTTGTTCGCTCAACCGACGTGATTCAAAAATCTGCTGCAAGGTTTCTTCTAATACACCAAGCCGTTTTACTACAGGGAGGAGTGCTACTGTATGGCGCGAGGAATCCGTAAATTGAATCTGTCTAGACGGCGGAGCTCGAGCATTATAACTTTTGATTACTTCCTCAAAATAAATACTTACCTTATCTTGTCCAAGACGAGCTTCGGGCAATTCAACTTGAATACCGAATTCTGCTAACATAGCAAATATTTTCTCTAATTTATTAGGTTCAAGCTTTCCCCCATCAATTAAGTCAACTAATTTTTCAACTTCAGAGGCACTTATTTCAATCCTCGCGATATCAAGATGATGGATAGTGGCAGAGGACGTAAAAAAATGGAGGCTGTCAAGATTGTGTCTTAGTATTTCCAACCCATTGGTACGCGTAGCAATGTCTATCCACGGGATGCGGACATTTGAAAAAGAAATACAGTCAAGGCGCATATGTTTTTCCCTCAAGAGTTTTACCAAAGGCCCGTTTGCAATTCCTACCGATTCTCTAAGCGAAAGTATATCGCTATCAGGCGTAATAGATAGTTTTATTCCTGCAAGGATTGGGAAATTTTCTAATTCTGCTCGCCGTTTATCTATGAAATCTAATATCTGTCCGACCTGTTTTGCATCAAAATCCTTACCCGGGGAGATAAATAGTTGCACCTGAGGTAAACCTTCTTCTAATGCCTTATTAATAGCAAGGTCGGCTTCTTGAACTGAAGATATCATAACGCAAATATCCCGTGCATAGAGCCCCGGTTCCATCCGGGCCTTTAACCATTTCAAGATTCCAGGTTCTTGTAACGCATCAACCACCTGTATCTTACTTTCATAGTGATAAAACGGGGTGGTTAGCATTCCCGATTCGGTATCCAAAGTTACCAGCCCGATATTCCCTAATTCAATCAAGCCTTTCAAAAAATAATCTCTACGATATGCCGGCAATATCAATTTTGGATAAATTTCAGTAAGACTTCCTGCCATTGTCAGAATATGCAGATATGATAATACACGGCGCGCGTTAGCAGAAATAGGTATATCCAGTGTGCTAAGAATACGTCTTCTTACAATTTCCAGTTCTTCCGGAAGAACCTGGCCGACTTTGAGTATACGCTCAATTTTTTCCCTGCTTAAATAACCCAAATAGAACATCATAAGGATACGATATTCAAATTTTGGATTTACAAATCTACCTTCATAAAGCCAATTCTCAAAATCTTCACCAAGCTGATAAATACTTCCATAATCCCAATAAAAAACACCGTTATCCCATAATGCCAATTTGGCTTTACTTTCATCCTGAGGAGACGGTATTGCATCAGGGGTAACCGTTTCAACTCTCACGGGTTCAATCGATAAAAATACCCCGTATCTCTTGAATATACTTACAAACGCATCTTTTAAAGTTTTAATTTCTTGCACATCGGCACGGGCGTCAAGATATACTTTAATATGGTCTATGTCTGAACCGGGTACCCAATATCCCTTGGTCAGCGATGAAGGTGCAAGGCGAACAGAAAGTATATATTCGTTTTGTCTGCACAACTTTTCTATATCTCTCACCATCTTCTCGGAATAATTCTCTATGGGAAAAGTAGAAACATCAGGATATCCCAACAAACCGGTGATACTTCTGGTAATAAAAGAGCTTAACTCTGGATTAATACTTAATGTCTTAGCTGCTTCGAGCGATAATCCTGAGATTATGTCGTCTCTTAGATTATTCTGGGAAACGGGCAAGACTGATATAATCTGGTGCAGGGCAATAGTAACTGCTAGACGAATTTCGACGCTTGCTGTTGCTGAAAGATAAGAAAAAAGTTGTTTGCTTAGCTGCGGTAAACATCTTTCTCCTGCTATAAAAGCAACGGCGATTATCTCTTTTTCATCAACTCTGTTTTCTTGCACCCACTCAAGCAGCATTTGCCCCATAATCTCACTATCTACTTTTGAATAAACTAGTGAGCGGATGAGCGCACTGCGCACAGATGCATCTTCAGCTTTCTTTAAGATAGATAAAAACCCGTCTAAATCATCTGCAAAAACTTTTCCCGCAACAGATGCAAATATTATTTTATTACGTGATTTTTCATATGCCTTATAAAAGAAAGGTTTATCATCAACCGTTAACAAATAAAGGAGGCCCTGTAGGGCTGCATCACGTATCTCTACATTTTCCTGTGCTGCCAGTTCAATAAGAAATTCTTTTACGCCTTCTGCGCCTGTCTGCGCATACACCAAAATTTCCTGGGCACATGTCCACGGATCGGTCTTAAGGGTTTTTTCTATTATTTCACGAACATCGATTGCTAGCGATCGTCTGTCAACAAATTCCAAACCTCTTTGCGCTAATGCCTGAAGGCTTAATCCGCGGATCACCCTGGAGGCTGATCTCTTCTTTGCCTTCTGAATAGCACATTGAGTATACGGTAATTCTAAAAACTTTTCCGGTTGATTTACGGCTTCAACTAATAACCGTTCAACTGTCCCGTCGCCGACATTCAAATTAATAAGATAATCAAGCGCTACCTGGCTTGTTTGCTTATCATCATATAATGAGGCGATTAAATACCTGATAGCTAGTTCGGTATTATAGCGCGCTAACATATGTATGGTACGTGCACGCACTTCTCTATCCAACGAATATAACCCCTTAACAAGAGAGATAAATTGCGAATCCGTACCTGCTGGTAACTGTGAAAGGATAATAAATGTTCCAAGGATAGACGATGTCGCCTCATATCCTCTTTTTAGTCCCCCAAGTTCATTCTGTAAATCAGAAGGGGTAATAACAATGGCAAAATCGGTCCTTGTATCCGCATCAAGCCAAATTGCACCCGGCATCATCACCAGGCTGAAGCCGTTATTAAAACAGCTTGCCCCGCGGTCATCAAGTTTAAGAATTTTATCCTGAGAAACTCCGAGGGATGAGGCATAGTCTACTGCTGCGCGTTGTTTATTTATACCTGCAGGATAAATAATAATCTTTGAATCTCCTGCCCTTATAACCGTGAGATTATATCCAAGTTTCCTTAAATTATTCTGTAGGTCCCGAGCGATAGAGTCGGACTTTTTGGTTAACTCTGCAACAGAACCTGGTGTATCTTTTCCTATATCAACATATAATTTATAAGGAGCTGTTTGCGTAATAAGATCACCTGAGTAACCGTTCATTTCCAGGGTACTCTGCAGGGCAACCCAAATTTCTCCGTATCCCAGTAGCTCATGATCAGACCAATATGCCCTAAATTCTTCTGATTCAATAAATTGTTTGTTCGAATAAGTAAATTTCCGTGCTCCCATATCCATATATATGGTGAGATACCCTTTCTGTTCCTCGGTAAGTCCATATTTATCAAGTAACGCCTGGAACAAATACAGATTTACTGCCGTTCGTGCCGTATTAACGGCAAGCCTATGTCCTTTTCTCAATTCCTCTGCTATCATATCGAGCGTTATCGTGTCATCAAAATCTACCATCATCGCTACATATCTCTCGGTAACGATATTATTTACCTTCTCTCTCCTTAGACGCTTTAAAAACTTGTAATACCCCTTTGTTGCAAGAGGTATTTCAACATGTCTATCTTTAGACCTTGACCTTTTTATCAAAGAAGAACGGTAATTACCTTTTTCAATACCAAAATTCATCTGTTCAATTTTAAAAGCTATAATTATGCTTTCAAAAATCTCATTTATAGAAATTTGGCCTCCTGTCATAGCAGAAAGCCTTTGTAATGCCTCAAGCAAGGCATTCTCATTCTCCGGGGCAAGTTTTTGCTCAAGGTTATCTATGAGACCCAAGCGGGCTATTTCTAAAATGAAATCTAACTGGCTGTTGCTCAATAATAATTTTCTTCCGATGGGTGATTTTAAAAATTCTGTTTTATTAAGCCCTTGTGCACGTAGATGTACCAATACAAGGCTTATAACAGCCAATACCGGAAAAGACTTATACGATTCTAATAATGTGTTAACATCATTCGCTATATTATCATCATGTTCACCGCTAATAAAATCCTGGGCAGAAACCAAAACTTCCGGTAGTTTTTCGAGTTTTGATACCGTGTCTTCTGGTGGAGATATGTCTTTCTGACTGAGCAGCTCTACCGCCTCGTAGAGGTCGCCTGTCTTATAGGTAGTATAGCCGCGTACTGAGGCAACGATGCTGAACGCTGAAGAGATAACCACCCAGATAGTGAGAGCGCCGAGGAACCCTGAGAGCTGGGTATTGGCAAGGAGGTATGAGGATAGGCTAAGGAGGATGATGTTAGAAAGAGGTCCGAGGAGCTTTACGATGGCTTGCCTCGTTGGCGGTGCCCTCGTATCTATGTTTACCCCTACATAGCCTAGGGTAGGTTTCTCGAGTCTTACTCTTGCAAAGAGATTACCGATAAGATAATGGGAGATAACCTCCTCTATTACTATGGCAGGGAGTCCCAGTATCCTCGTTATCCAGTTTAAGACGGTAAACTTACCTTTCAGGGCGTAGGTAAAGAAATTGGCAAGGGTGGATTGGGCAAACGTTTCTGCAAATGTTTCCGGGGAAGCTGTGCCTTTATCTGCAACGGTTTGCTGGGCAGCCTGCGCGGCAACGCTTGCAGGGAAATTTGCAAGCAATACATTGCTTTTCATGAGGGCCTCAAGAGACACTATATTTTGCTCCAGTTGTTTTTCGTCTCTTTGATTTGCGAATGGGGACCCTTCAAAAATTACTTTCACATAGTCTATGCCTTCGGCATTTTTAAATTCAGCTATCTTTGCAGCGCATAACATACAGGGGAATTCTGAACCAAATATAGAAGCACTCTTATAGTGATGCGAGGTTCTCTCATCTTCCGTAAGCATATCTCTTGTTATGGCAAAAACGCTTTCTTCTCCCGTATCCATATTTTTATAACGAACTACCGCTATGGATCCATCGCCACCCAGGGCATCTACATTCAATATCAGTAAATTCTTTATTCCCATAACACGGGCTGTTATTCTCGCAATCTGAGAACGTCTCAAGGCCGTCCGCTCGGCACATATGGAAGGGCACCTGTCTCTTGTCCTTGATGGCATACCGGGTTCCGTCTTAAGCCTTCTGCAGTAGGGCCTGCCTACAAGCTGTGATATGGTTGCGCAGGATAGTGCCGTAACCGGAGAATCAGGAGAAGTTCTTCTTCTGCTTTCAAGCGCAAGGCCTCGCACAAATAACTGGTTGAATTTTTTCTCGTTTTGAGCTATATCCGCTTTTCCTGAAAGCACTAATGCATCGCGCAGGGCTTCTTGCGACTCTTCCAGAGTAAATGCATCCCTATCAAATACATCCCCCTGTAATCCATTGGCACCAAGAATAAACTGTCTATTCCCGCTTTCATCCACCATTACAAGGACAACTCCGATACGTTTATAAGAACACCCCACCTTTGATTTTGCCAATCCCAGCATCTCTTTCTGTATCATATCCCATAATTCCAGGTCATCCTTGGAAAGCAGGTGTTTTTCCGAAAGAGAAGCATATTGAAGTAAGTCGCCTTGTTTGTATAAAGGAATATTAAAAATACGATAGTCGGCTGCCGTCATAAGCCTGCTGTTAAATTCTTCTTCGAACTCAGGTTTAACCTCCGCCACGAAATAATCATTGCCTCTTACAATCGCCTTGCGAATTCTTTCTCCTCGTGACAGTTCAATTACTTTTACAAACTGGCTTTTGGGGAAAATAGTAAGCGCCCCTTGTATGGTAGCCATCTCTTCGGCAGAAAGATCGGATGCATTCAGAATCCATCCCTGCATAACGGGAATAAAATCCTGAATACCTTCCTGCGTTTTTCTTGAGATGGTAAGTCGTGCCATGGTCTCCGCAATAACACCTTGTATTGTTTTTTGCATTTCTGTGTCATCCGGATAACAATCCTGTATCGTCTCAATTATCAAATCCATAGCGCGGGTAATATTGCCCTCGTTGGAGGCATATGCTCGTGCCCTGTCAGTAAAATAATTTTTTGGTTCTGAATAATTAACCGCATGATAGAGAAGGAACATAAGGGTATCGGATTCAATCTCTTCCCTTTCCTCTTCTCCCTGTAGGATTCTTATTCTTTGCTCTACGGAAAGACGTGGATTGAAAAACTGCCTTCCTAAATCATCATTTATGGTAATAATTCTGCGCATATCAAGACCGTCCATGTTATCCGCATCAAAGACGATTTTTTCCTCAATGGTCCTTGGCTGGGGCAGACTCGGATGATCCCTATGCCTGAGGACTATATCCATTACCGAAAGGTAAAATGCCGGTGAATACCTTGCATCAGCAAGCATACTTGCTGCAAATCTTGAACCTTCGAGATGGTGAAGTTCCCTTGTACCGGTTACAGAGGCTACATCATGAAACATAACACCTGCTATAATCTCCCCTATATCCACCTGGACACCTTTGAGGCGTTCAGATTTTGCTATTTCTAAAGCCCATTCCAACACAGAAAGCGTATGGAACAAACCATGTCCTTTATCATCAAAGAGCATTTGATAGTCGCTAGAAGTAATACCCCGCTCAATCAATGCCAAATAGATATATATTTTCTCCCTGAGGTCGGGGATATCCTGCGCCCACCTGTTGCTGATGTCTTCTATCTTGGCATATATATCGGTAGTGAAGATACTTTCTATCCTGCGGTTTGCTTCATATATGTCAAGCTGAGGTGTTTCTTTATCCGTTAATATCCGCGTAAGTCTTTGCATAACCGCTAAGACGCTGCGTTCGTGAGGCACTGCAGTAACATGAGCATCTCGTACGATACGCACGCCTATACCTCTTGCACTTATAAGCCATGGTTTATAGTCTCGGTCCACAGTAAGCGGTGCTTCGCGATTCCACGATCCGCCCCGCACGACCTTTATTACGCCTGTTGAAGGTCCCGACGGGTTATATGACTTAGCTGAGGTTGAATAAGGGCTATACCAATCCATGCACCAGGTTCTCACATTACCACCCATGTCATACAAACCAAATGCGTTTGGCTCATACTTGTCTACAGGAGTGGTATCGCCCGCACTATACTCGATATTAGCCATATCCGCACTTGGCGGTTGATTCCCGGATGCATATTCATAGCTTAAAGGTCCGCTTTTAGCTGCCCATTCATACTCGGCCTCCGTAGGAAGTCTTGCCCCTACCCATTCGGCAAATGCCCTTGCACCCAGCCACGTTATCCAGTTCACGGGATATTTCTCAAATCCCTTAAGCACTACATATCTACCGTCTTTATCTTTAAATATGCGCCCGCCTCTTACTGCGCTCATATTGGGATTAACAAACACATAATTACCGTTGATTTCATTTTTGATTCCGTTAGATTCAAGCCAGTTTAAAAATGCCACAAACTGCTCGTTGGTAATAAGATATTTCCCCATCCCAAACGCATCTATTGTCACCTGATGGCGCGGGACATTTCTTTGCTCGCGGTCATCTCCCATGTAAAAGCTGCCTACGGGGACAGATACTTCATCTTTTCTAAGTTGGGCAATAACTTCATCGCGGCTAAGCGTAACCGCAGTAAAACCCGGATGCTCATAAAGCGGTCGCGGAGTAGTTAACTTCACATGCTCAGGTACTTTCACAGCCGGCATATCTAACCCTAGCCCTTGTATCTCCCTTGCCGTCTGAGCGCCTAAATGGGTTTGTATCTGAGCGAGACGCTCGCCTACCCTTCTTTCAATATGGGATAATTCTTCTTTAGATAAAACCTTAATAAAATCATAAGGGTCTTTTTTCTTATATGTGCTCATATCTCCTTTGCCTTCCAGCGCAGGGGAGGTTGTCTTTGCAATCATATCTCTCAGTTTATCGGTAACGCTCAGGCCAAGATGACCGTATACCTTTTCTAATGCCTCAAACGATTCTTCAACCGTATTTTCATAATGGGAAATGAGGACCTGTTCCCTTGGATAAAATTTCAGTATATGTTCGTTTATTTCAAGGGTACTGATTATATACATCGTTACCAGCACATCTATCCAGGAATCTCCGTCCGTACTATCAACGAGAAAATCATAATGTTCGCGCATGGCTTCATCGTTATACACTATATTTTTCATCTGCTCAAATCTGCTTTTATAGTCCCAGTTCTGATAAAGATTTCCGAGCTTAAAAGAAGAGATAATCCCTCGTATATCACGCACAAGGAGAAGTACCGGCGTATCAGAAGGCATAAACTCAGCCAGGTACCCTAAGGAAAAATAGATATTTGTTTCCTTTATAACCTGGGCTTCGTTAGCCTGGAATAATGCAGCTTGTAAATTCCTTAGCCACAGCTGTGGATAGGGCGCATCTTTAATATCGGGATGGTAATAATCAAGGTCACAGCTAGCCGTGTACTCGGTTGACGGACACAGCGGACTTTCCAAACCTATATGCTGCCTAATCGGCTCTGTATGGCCACGGCCCACATGATCAAGCATATCGGTAATCCATGTTGAGCCTACGCGTTCAAAAGGAGCAAGGATGAGTGCCGGTTTATGCCCCCAGGCCTTTGGAACTTCGTCTTCCGGAAGGCTCGCATATGTATGTATCTCATGAGCAATTACCGAGAGCACGTGTGTCCTCGTTGCACCATACGTTCTCATATATTGATCTTCCGAAAAAGAAAGTGAGAAATCTCTTTGAAGCGGGTTTATAATAAAATATCTCGCATCTTCACCGGAAACGATATATAGATGTCTCTGTGTTCCTTGGGGTGTTTTTACGTTACTGGTGGCGATAGTAACATTAGTTAAATATTCTGCCGCATCCGGCAATGCAGGATATTCTCTGGCAATTTTTTCTTTTACCTCTGTTCTCAGAATCCGCATAAGTTCAAAAGGATTGTCAAGCAATGCAGGATAGAGTGAGTTAGTCAGATTAATAATAGTGGTAGCAATATATTGGCGCTGCAAGGCGGCTTTTTGCCTTCTAAGGCTCTTACCTATAGTAAGTGCAAGCTTGTCAATGAATAACTCTTTGGCATTTGTCTTTGGTTGAGGCCTCGTGATGAGGACACTTAGCTTTTCCCTTGCCCATGCCACAGGCACGTTAAAGAGTATTCGCGGTATAGCTTGTAAGAGGCCTGCTTTTCTTTCGGCCAGGGTAGAGAAAAGTTCGCCCTTAGCTTTAGATTCTGCTATTTCATGGGATAGAGCTTGTTTTAGATAGGGCGGGTTATGTAATAGGGCTGGGGCTATGTGAATTTTACCGTTTGCATAGTATGCAACAGGAGGCGCCTTTTGGATAAAGAGCCTCCACACGGCGCTAAACCAGTTCAAGGGGTTAAATGGCATGGGAACGATATCTTCTTCTTTTAAGCCAAACTCTGCGGCTATTTCTTGCAGCATGGGTACGTCGAGTTCAAACCATTGTTGTTTGTTATTTACTTTACTTGTTACCACGTTAAGATATCTTCCTGCTTCAAAACCAAAGAGACAAAGGCTAAGCAGGGCAGGGATACCTACAGTAACCAGCTGACTAACCTCTATATTGAATAAACCACTAATAATCGTAATAAGACCAATGGCAAGCATGGTAGTTATAAGAGCTCCCAGGGGCTTTATCGGCTCCATGGTTTTTACTGATGAGATTGTTTCATACCCCCTTCTAATTCCAGGTTTAGTCGCTATCGCAACAGTAAGATAAATATCATTCCCTCGATGGGCCTGAGCTTCTTCGAGCATCGCAAAATATTCGCTCTCCGGGAATCCGTAATCTCCTGCATCCCGGAGTTCAATGTTGCTCAATTCTTCTATTTTGAATCCTGCGTCCCTTAGGGCATCTCTCAGTCTGAGCAGAAAATCGGTTTGCTCTTCGCTGTATACCAATCTACCGTTACCCTCTATCTTCACTATATATCTGTTGTGGCCTTTCCTCACCTCTGTCAGGAACCGGATAACGGCACCGGGTTTGGCTATTTTTTGTATCTCTTCGATTATATCCTCGATATTCTCCGCTATACCCTCCCGTTCAAACCCCGGAAATGAACATACAATTTCATCCGCCATTTCTTCCGGTATCGATAAGGACGGCATATTGGCAAGGGCAAAGTTCAGCACATAAACACTCTCCAATTCCTCCTCTTCCAATAAAGCAATAGCCTCTGTAACAGCCTTTGTGTCAGGTTCAATTCCTATTATTATTGCGTCATCTTCTTCGGCAAGTTCGTTTAGGCCATGGCCTCTTGAAGACCCCACATCAAACACTATCCTGCGATGCGATTTCTGGGCATATAGTTTTAAGAGCTGCAGGAACTTTTGATTAAGGGCATTTATGATTACCTCCGGAGCAGCATCCGGATTAAGAGCCTGGAGGACAAGATCAACTTCTTCTATCCATGTATCGGAAGCTATTTCTTTCATATATTCAAGAAGTTTATTGTATATTATGCCGTAATTACCGTTTAATGTTATAGCTATAAGACCTTGTGGTTGGTTTGTAATAATTCCTGTTGGGTGTCCGGTTAAAGGTATCCCTAACATCAGATATACAGGCAACCGAATAGCTATTTTCAAACTTAATTTCAACGTTTGTATAAAACGTTCCGCTCTGCTTATTGGATATTGGGCCTTGAATATCTGCGCCGCCTCATAGAAGTCACCTGTCTTATAGGTAATATAGCCGCGTAGTGAGGCAACGATGCTGAGCGCTGAAGAGACAACCGCCCAGATAGTGAGAGCGCTAAAGAGCCCTGAGAGCTGGGTATTGGCAAGGAGGTATGAGGATAGGCTAAGGAGGATGATGTTAGAAAGAGGTCCGAGGAGCTTTACGATGGCTTGGCGCAGAGGTGGTGCCCTCGTATCTACGCTTACCCCTACATAGCTTAAGGTCGGACTCTGCAGATGCACCCGCGCGAAAAGATTACCAATAAGATAGTGGGAGATAACCTCCTCTATCACTATGGCGGGAAGTCCGAGTATCCTCGTTATCCAGTTTAAGACGGTAAATTTACCCTTCAGGGCATAGGTGAAGAAATTGGCAAGAGTGGATTGGGTAGTAGCTGCAAAAACAGCGCCTTCTTGTGCCTCTTCGGTTATTTGAACCGCCTCTTCGGCCGGTTGAGGTCTTAAAGACCCCAATGACGTAATAATCCTATCAGCCATCTGTCCATTTATATTATTTTGTCCTGCAAGCGTCATATATTCATCCGCATCAAAAAAGTAAACGAGCGAGAGTTCTTTTTCGCTAAGTCCGAGCTCACGAATCTTCGCAATAATTCTTTCGATATTTTCCCGCGTCTCGATAAAGAGCCACGGCTTCCCGTCGCGTAACTGCTTACGGATCTTTGATTCGTTCCAATAAGCGGAACGGATCTTGAACAATCTATTCTTCTCTTTATAGCGGCTAAGATGTGTCTTTTGATAGGCAAGAATAATTTGAGCTATTTCATAGCTATGCGCCTTTAGTGCGCTTGCGATAGGATGTGCTAAGCCATCCACCTGTCCCGCACCGTGATAGAGCGCACTTTCAACTTTGTATACAATATTCCTCAGTGCTCTTGCACCTATAAGAGTTACGCCTGACATAACAAGTGAAAGCATGCTAAATGTGAAGCCAATGTGAAAAGGAATAAAATTAAGAGGATGCAAAAGATGCTTAAACTCTATATCCCTATAGATGGTTTTATGGATGAGTATGGCAATAAAGCGTAATATACCTCCAAGAAATATAGAAAAAACAGCGACCAAAACGCCGAGGCTGGGCTGAGATATTGCAACGGCAATCACGGCCGATACGGATAACCCTACATATTTAAGCAGCGATATTGCTTCTATAAACATAAAAGCCTTAAAAAGGCTGGAATATGCTTTGCGCTGGTGTTCAGGAAGTTTCTTTATACGTTCTACGACAAATGTGGGCAAGCTGGGCATTTTTGGCTGTATATCCGTAGTTAACATTGCGGCTTGAGATTGAGGCCGGATAACTATACGTGCGGTTAACGCGGCAACCTCCTCTGGGGTATCTATATTTGTAAAATGCGTCAGGCGAAGTTCTTCCGCATCAGATAAACGCCCGGCCTTAACTACTCTTCCGCCTCTTGTAACCTCAATATTCTTCTCTATCGGTTTTCCGTTAACATCGGTATAGTTAGTCCCGTCATATATCCTGAAATAATTTCCCCGCGTATCAAATATGACCGCTAGCCTACCTTCTCCTTTAAAAACAATTTTTCCAGAGCTCCTTGACTCCCCGGACACCGAAGGACCGCACAACAGATATATAACTTGCGAGAGCGAGGCGCTTTGCCACCCCTTCCCGAATTTCTGCGCCCTGGTAAGGCCGTCCTGTACCCTAAATAATAATCCTGCAAGCGAATCTCCGAATACACGCTTAATTATCTTTCTTGCCTGAATGTTGATAACGCGTGCGTAATGCGGTATTTTCTTCTTCGGGTCGAATTTTAACAGTTTGAGTGCTTCAAATAAATCACCGGTTTTATAGGTGACATAACCGCGTACTACGGCTGCAAGGCTGAGGGCAGCGGATAGTGCTACCCATGCGGTAGCAATGGTGAGAATACTGGAAATATTCTGATTAGATAAAAGATATGAAGATAGCGCAAGAAGAAGGATATTGGAAAGCGGTCCTAAAAGGTAAACTATTGCCTTTTCTTTCGGTGGTGCGCGGGTCATATACACCCCGACAAATCGGGACAATGGTGTTTTAAATTTGACCTGTGTGATGAGATTACCGATAAGGTAATGGAAGATTACCTCTTCCACAAATATGGCGGGTAGTCCTGCTATCCTGGTAACCCAGTTAAGCCATCTGTATTTCCCCTTAAATTCAAAAAAGAATAAGTTGGCAAGAGTGGATTGGACAATCTCCCCTTTTTGTTTTTCTTTTTTAACCTTCGCTAACCGTGCTTTAGAGAAAGATGATATAATTTTTGGTATTAATAATGCATATGAAACAAGCAAGGCAACAATTGAATAAATAGCAATATTCGGTATAAACGACCAAAAGTTTTTAGGCCCTTCATAATTAAACAACACCCAAAGGCCATATATCACTATAGCGGGTATGGCCAGCATATGACTAACTGCATAACGCATGCTGAGTTTCATGGTTTCCAGGGAGAGTATAGTAAAATAGGCGCGTATCGCCGCTATCGGACGGTTAATAATCTGTAGTATAAATTGTCCTGTCGGTTTTACCTCATACGCCCCAAGGGCGGGTTTTCTATCAATAAATCTTGAAATTGCATACGCAGAATAAAAAACTGCTACTTCAAAAATCATAATTGCCCCTACGCGCGAAACGATAAAAGGATCGCCCCGGATAAGCGCAAAAAGGTTCGGTAGAGTAAAAATACCCGTATAGGCGTTTCCTATAAGTGAATAATCCCCAGGGATGGAAAATAACAAAGGCCATGCAAGCATTGCTATACCTATGGCAATAAGGGATAATCCCCGCAGGCTTGTCAAATTTTCCAATTTATCCCTTAGGCCTTTTCGTATCAGTAAAAGGCCTGCAGTTGCCTCAGCCAAATTACAGAACCACCGCGTAATAATCTCCTGGATAAAACCGCCGAATGTGATTATGCGCGCATGAGGAAAGCCTGCCGCTATTTCAAGGCCCAAGGTTTTCCCTCCCAAAATCCAGATTATGAATATTTTCGAAAATTGATGGACATACATGATAATAGGAAATAAAAGGTAATAAACCCCTATAGCGCTTAGAAACGCCGTTGTAATTTTTAGCGCAGGCCTTGTGGAGGTATATTTCTCTATCTCGTCAAACAGGCTTCGTAACTGTGGCCGTAACGGTTTCAAGATAAAAAATAGCACCACATATATCCCGAGCTTGGGTGCAGAGAGCTGGTCAAATATACCGTTTGACTGGATAAACAGGTCGGCGAGTAACATCACGCCAAAACCATACGTCAGGGCTGAGTGAAAAAGGGGCGGATACAAAAACTCTATATTAAGCAACAGATTTTTTAAAGCAACTCGAATACCTGCTAAATTCTGAATTGACTTTGTGATCTCTGCCCTTCTCGTAGCAATTACTTCTGCCGCCTTTATCCATAATGCAGTATTGCGTAGCCACACAAATAAAGGCTGCAAAAAGTTTGCTTTTGCCGATCGTACGTTTGCCTTTATAGTATCTACGATTTTCACTCCGCCGTATGCAAATATGCCCGGAAGCGGAATTGTTTTTATATAAGAAGATTCAAGTAACGGGACATTCGGCAGGGAAACAGCGCTGAGAAAATGCGAAAGAAGCAAACTAACGGCACTGCTTACAAGCGCCAGGACGCCATAGGTGGTAAGTTTTTTAGCCTTGAGGCCTATCCCGGCTAGGGCAAAAATTATGCCTTCAAGGAAAAGAAGCACAAACGAAACACTCGCAACGGCAAGCGCATTGGACGGTTGAGCGGTAAACGACAGCCCTAAAAGACCTGTCATGGCAGAAATAAGTTTCATTATGAGCGAAGGCCCTTGGGATAGAATCGACTCCGCAAGTAATACATGTGCAGATACCATAACGGCACCGATTGTTAAACCTACAAGCGGGCCGGTTTTTTTATAATTCTTGGCTGCAAAATTATAATGGACGGGGATACCGAGCAATCCGGAGACCAGGAGTACCGCAATCGCGGTAACGACCCCCCTGGTGAGGAATATGGCAGAGTATTTGATAAGGTTTGTTAGATAGGTAAGGCCTGCATAGGTAGTCTCTGCGGCAGGCCCATGAAAGATAAACGCCATCAACTCGAAAAATCCCATGTAAACAAAAAGGTCGACAATCGAAATCTTCGAAAGACTCTTTCCTATGTCCGGAATTTCAGCAATTCCCTTTGATATTGTTTCCCGCACTTCGGGGATGCTTGCTACAAAAAACATAATCATGCATACTATGAAAAGAGGCATAGAAAGAGGCGAAGCGCTTATAAAATTATATGTTGCAAGGAAGGCATATAACCCAACGGCAGCCAAGAAAGAACCAAGCAAAGGTCCAATCCCATATTTACATATATCGCCGTAAGGTTTTTCTATAGAAGATATGATAGTCCGTACTATCCCAAGGAAGCTTGTGGCTTTGACAAGCGGGGCAAAGAGCGCCAGTTCTATTATCACATATACAATAAATCCCTGTTCAAAGGAAAATAGTTTAGTAGAAACTAGTAACGCAATACCTCCGATAATCGTAAGTCCTATTGCAATACTGCCGATAATTGTTTTGTGTGCCTTAAGCTGCGAAAAGAGGCTGTCAAATACCTGCTTCTCGCTTAATATAAGTATGGATGAACTGAGCACCGTAAAAGGCCACAGGAAGGCATCGGTAAGATGTACGAGGGGTTCTTCAAGGCGAGCAAGAGGAGTCCTGCCCATAGGCTCAAGGAGCTGATGGATAAAGCCATGCGCCCTGTGGAACGGATTAAGCGACCTTAGCTCCTCCGGCACGGTAAGAGTCGGTTTTGACCTCATGAGCTTGAATACAAACGGTGTTATGGTAAGGATAAGTAGTGTCGTCCTTAGCAATTCAAATTGAGAACCGAATACAGAAGCCCCCAGAAGCGACGTTATTATAAATGTGGCCGCCGCAATAGATCCGCCAAACACATCCCCATACCTATCGAGATGACGGCCGGCAGTCGGCTGGGTAATTTTGTAACGGTTGCTAAAATCAAACTTTATTCTCTCCCAGGCGTTATCGGAAACGCTTGCCTCTTGTAACCCTAGCGCTATCACTTCTCTGGTAAGTACATCTATTTTTTCGTCAATCTTGCTTCCCGATACGACGATTGCGCCGCTCATTTCAAATAATCCGAACGTGCCGGTAAATAACGTAAATCTCTCTGCGATGCTGCGCGCAAACGAGGAAAGTGTACCCGGCAGACGCGCGCTAAGGCTAACGAAGAAGGTACGAAGCGCTCTTACTGCAAACCGACTAGAGCCGCTCGGGGCTTCATGTTTGCGCGGATACATATATACCGTAAAGGTACCGTCCTGGGATTTCCTAACGAAGAAATTAAAAGAGACTTTATGTGCGGCAAAGGTATTGACTATGTGCTGCAGACATACGCTTACCTCGCTATAGTTCCTTCCTTTTAATACAAAACCTTTTGCGGGATAATCGATAAGTTCGTAAATCTCCACGCCGTTTTGTTCGGTTATTAATTCTTTTCCTACAGCATCTGACTCAACCGGAAAACTAACCCGCGCGGGAATAAGCTGCACGTGCTGGTGGGAGGGCACGGATGCGCCTGCGCCCGGATGATTATAATACAGTATGCTCTCGGGATGCTCATTAGCATAGGCAAACCATTCTTCTAACATCTCCGGGCTTACCTCCTGCGGTATGTGCTGCTTATTCACAAGAAGTTTATGACCGTCAACTACAGGGTAATCGTTTTCCCACTCAAGAGAACTGCCGCGGCTTTGTACCTGTTTGCTTTGTGTGAGTGCCTCGTTTCTTTTGCAGAGGATACATTCCCCGGGACGAACTTCATACGCTTCCGCTTTTGCCTTTGCCCGGATGGGCCGTAGCCATAATACAAACGGGGAATCGGAAACGGGGACAATAGGCAGCGGCCTTGAGGCCTTGTCTATACTCCTACCTATCATATGCTTCACCACATAACTTATTGCCCTTGCTATAGAAACGGTACGGTCCTTCGGAAAATCAGCAGGCAGGCTTACCGATTCCGTTGTAACAAATACTACGGGGGGCATCTTTCCGGTAGGTTCCTTAGGATCAACGATAGGATCGGCCTTCACATACTCAGCAAGCGGCTCTATCTCCCTGCCTTCACGTATAGCAGCAACGATTTCTTCTTTGCTAAGGCCTGCCTCAAACGGCGTAAGGCCCTGGGCAAGCTTTCCGTGAACTACGCCGGTAAACACCCTGGTCCATGGTATGCCAAGCACCTTGACAAGTGCAAACGTTGCCGCAAGAAGCGTGCTACCCCACGAGGTTTCATCATCAATAATAAACACTCGGTAATTTTTAATATCAGAAACTGCTGCAAACGGTTCTCCTTTTTCGTTAAGTACTACCGGTCTCACCTTTACCTTGGTACCGCTGAGCCTTGTCTTGTCCATATAACCGAATTGCACATCTGTCTCAATACCATAATTTTCCTTTATATATTTGTTAAGAAGCACTGCTGCTTCTTGTACATACGTAAGTCCTCCGTCATCGGGGCTTAATAAAACCAGAGGATGGGCTTTCAGTTCTTCGGAAAGATTTTCTTTTCCGACTAATTCTGCCAGCGCGTCAAACTGCCCTTCCGCTACCTGAATAAATGCGTTAAGGTTATGAAGCTGATAGCCCCCAAGCGTCACTATACCGCTTCCTTTTCCGTAATGGGCGTTAAATCCGTGATGGGAATCTACGAGGGCATCGATTGCCTTTAACATGGTAACCGCGCTTATACTTATTGCCTGCTCACCAAAAATCTTATCTGCCCTTGCATATCCTTCGTAGGTATTGATAAGATGGATGCTTCCTACCCCTGCCTCGCGCAGCTTGATAAGCATTGACCATAGCTCGGCGATATCCACATCGTTTTCCATACTGTGCACTAAGACCACATTTTTGTCTTTTAGGCCCTTGGGAAGGCTCACGCGCCACTCTAATGGGTTGTCAGAGGGCTTAATAATCTTAATCCTCTGGCTCTTCCCATTAATGGCTGCGGCCGCTTCCGTTGCATCACTTTCCAAGCGGCCGTGCTGATACAATACGCTGTGTATCCATACATGCGACGGCTTCTTGGGAACGGGCTCTACCGGCTCCGTAGCGGCCGCTATAAACTCGCCTGCCTCCCTATATGCCATCTCATCGCAAAAATAACGTACCATTCTGTCAAGGCCGCTCTGAATATTGTATTTTCCGTCAAGGATGAGCGAGATTTTCTTTGCGCCATACATACGCAACATATCCAGGAATACCACAAGGCCCACTACATCGCTTGCGGAATTTAGAGCCGTGGAGACGCTGACGTCTGCCTGATGTATCGCCTCGCGGTTTAATAACCTGAACGACTGCTCTCCGTCGGGGAAACGGCTCTTTTCGATTTTAACCAGCCTGTTTCCGGTTTGCGCATTTATTGTCGGAAGTTTCGCCTCGACCCAGCCTATGCTTACGCCCCAGGGCGAATCAAAGGCAGCTTTATACAAATCAAAACCGAACGGGTCTTTATTGGTCGGTACCGTATCCGCGTCCGCCTTCCAATCTACATAGAGCTTGACGAGCGCGTGGGGCAACTGCTGCTTTAATTCGCTTTGCATTGCAAATAGACGGCCTTCTCCGTCTTGGCCTCCTCCGTCCATTGAAAGATTCCAAATTGACGGTGAAAAATAAATAATTCCCCCATAGGGCTTCACCTGATTGATTAAAGATGCGGCGTGGCGCTCCATCTCGAATTTGTATATCAAAAGGTTCATAGATATCACGATATCGGCAGGTCCGATTTTATCCTTATCGGCATCGCCATAGATAAACACCACATCCGAGTCTGTCTTGGTTCTTTCTGCCTCGATTATGGAATGGATGCTATTATCCACGCCTACTACGGTTATCGTATGTTCCTTTGCGCGGTAATGAGCTGCCATACCATGCGCCGCTTCTCCGAACTGGCATCCGACGTCTAAGACGCGCAACCCTTTTCTGTCAAGCCACGGACTAAGGTCTGCCTGCACAATCGCGGTTTCCACCTTGCCTGTTTCAGCGCCTGTAAGCTGTTTCCTGATTTCAGGAAGAACTTTTCTTGCAATGACGCTGCGTACCAACGCTGATTCATCCTTCAAGAGCCGCTCAAATAATGCGGGAAGGATCTCCGGTTTATTTTCTTCGTTATACAATCTTTCAGCAAGCATTGCCGCCCTTGCCCTTACCCATGCCCTGTCATCATGTTGTAAGATATGAATAACGGTGCGGATACCGTCTTTTCCCATGGCTTGTATCGTCTCGGTTATTTCCTTATCTCTGGCGGAATCGCCCGAACGGCCCGTGCCTGCTCCTTTAATTACCATATACTCATCGACTAAATCATACACCTTCCGGACTTTTTCTTTACCTGGCTTTATAATCTGCCACTTAAGCCATGCAAATGCTGCTACCGCAAATTTTCCAAATGCTCCGGCAAATGCAAACACCTCTCCCCTCTTCGTAAACTCAGCTAATCCAGTAAAGAGGTTGAAGGCTGAAATTGCAAGAAGGTATAGGTGAAACGGTGCGGTCTTATCAGGGCTCAGGAAGAATGCAACAAGGGTGATAACTCCGAGGAGTATATTGGTTATTGCAGGGGTAACTTTAATGGCGGTATCGGCTTTAGCCGGAGGTGAGCGGTATTGTATGGTGATACCGAACCTGTCCAGTTTATTAAAGACATATTCCGTAACAGGCCTTCCCAGTACCTTTGCCAGTATCCAATGTATACCTTCATGTATAGGAAGTGCGAGTGTAAGCGTCTGGAGTATCCGTAAGGGGATATTGAGAACTGCAAATCTCCCCGAGAAGATGCTTGCTGCAAGGGATTGGGTGAGGGTCGAGGGTTGAGCCGATGCCTGACGTACGGCCCCTCTCATTATTAATCCTGCATGAATATATGTCGTATAAACAGGCTGTAAGGGGATAGGCGTAATGTCAAAACGCGTATTAGCATAGATACCTTTTATGGCTGTTAATTTTCCTGCCCGCTCAAGATATGCCGTCATATAATCGTTAGTTCTTCCTGTAATTGCCAGTAAGAGCATGGCTTGATCTAACTCGGTCATAATATCCGACCTATTGCGGGAACGGTCTATCGAATCCCAGTATCCCAATGGGCCTTTTATGGGAGGAATATCACTATCGACTAACTTAAACCAAGAAAGTGCACTATGGGGGTCAACAAGAAACGAAAGGGCTGTTGCATGAGGAGTCCCCACGCCTGTCATTGCAGGACCTTCCGCAAAACTATTAACTCCATATTCCCTGTAAACCCCGTCAGGTCCGTAGCTCGAAGACGCGAATACGCCCCGCAGTCCTTGCCTTCTGGCATAATCTCCCTGGATAGCCAGGAAATTTGCATGGGCATTTTTATAACCATCGGGAGACCAATCTGATTCTTTAAAGAATAATAAAGGCATCCATGCCTGGAATGCGCCTCCGTTCCATGGCTTAAGCCCGCTGACCTGTCTTCCATCTGCAAGGGTATAGGTGCCATAAACTTCCCGAAGATTATTCCAGATAGAGTTATTTTGATCCTCTGAAAGTCTTCCGCTTGCAATAGCCATCAAGACAGCAGTTCTTCCTTCATTATACTTCCTGTCAATATGAAATCCAAACGGCCTATCTATGTTGCCATTAATATCTGTATATACACCACCTGCAAGTTGTTTTTTATCAGGATCATGCAATATGCGCCAGTCCATTGCATCGATCAACCCCTGGGCTCTTCTTGCCAAATCAGTAAGCTGCGTATCTTCACTATCTGATAATGCACCCACCATTACTGCCAATGATGCAGCGATATTACCGTTATCGATCGTTGAAATAGGCCTATCATCGAAAGGCACATTAAGCCCCGCATCAAGAGTCCGTGCACTGTAGCTGAAATTATACCAGTAGAAGAATCCGTGAAATTTCTCAAGGGACTCCATGGTCTGTATAAGCCTGAGGAGCTGCTGTGTCGCCTCCTCAACACTTAAATCAGGAGAAACTATGTCTTCTTTTATCACCGCCACCAGCACATCTACGCGAAGACCTATATCGGTGGGCGAAACATATTCTTCCGTTATCCTTAACGTACCATCGGGCATAACATGCACATGGTTATACGGCAAACCTGTAGTCGGGTCGGTTGTTCGCATGAAATATTTTAAGTTTTCGGCTAATATTCTCTTTCTCTGTGCTTGTTCTGCAGGAGACAGCTGCAGAGTCGTTTTTTCCTGAGCACTTATAGTCGCAGTCCGCGATCTAAGCTTGAGTCTTCTTGCGATTTTTTCTCTTAAGGTACCGAAAGAGGCTGCGAAGACGCCCGGTGTAAACACGAGCCCCATAACAAGAGGCGTGGGCGTTGTTAATTGGGCACTGGTTTTCGGTTTTACTGTTTTAACTTTTGCGACGCTTATTGTTTCATCATATTTACCTACCTTAAATATCCACAATATAAAGGGGGATTTGGTTTTGTAGCACGCCATAACGGCGCTTTCCATGGTCTCTGACTGAGAATCTATGATGCCCATCGGCCCGTTATCAATAGTGCTCCATCTTCCGGATTTCTTATCTTGGTATGCACATACGGCATGATTATCAACCAGGGGAAATATTCCCACAAGCCCGGCTTCATAGCCCGCCTGGCGCAGACAGTAGACTATAAACCCGACCTGGTCCTCACAATCGCCCCCTTTCATAAAGGTTATAAAAGGACTGAATCTTTCTTCAATAAAATCTTTCGTATACATGTTACGGGCAATGCTAATGTCATAATAGAGCTGGATTTTTTCGGGGGTAGTCAATTCTGCCACGGTTTTATCAAACAAATCTTTTAATAAGGCGCTGCGTGTAGGCTCATCAAAAATCCCCGTAGGTGCGAGGCCCCTTTGTTCCTGATAGAATTTTAAAGGCTCCTCGGCGTCAGTAGCGACATCTCCCAGTACAGCCCTTACCACATCCCTTTTAAAGAAACTATTATCGATATCGTTTTCGTTATTACGGTAAAGCTTTTCCGCAAACGAAGTATATACATCCGCCCTCATTACGCTTTCTTTATCTTCCTGCGACAACGCCTGCGCCACGGCGCGGTCTGTGTCTATCCTGTCGACACTTGACAAAGAAGGAAGCGCTGCTGATGCCGGCGAAGGACGGTTGAATAAGAGAATGATACCAATCGTCATACCTACAATAACCGCCGTCAAAATATTCGCGGTCCTGCGCGACTTAAGTCCAAGCCTCTTTGCGATTCTTTCTCTTAAGAGGCTAAACGAAACTGTTAAGACGCCGGGGGCGGACAGTGTTCCTGCAGCAAGCGGCATGGATGTAATTTCTGAAACTTTTGCTGAGGGAGCAGTATAAATACCGATAGTGTGATATGTGCCCTGCTGTTCGAAAACTATTTTTCCGTCTTTTCCTATCATCTTTACGGGGACAATTTCACTCGGCCTGTTACCTTCCATCTCCTTAACCCACACGCGATATCTTCCGTCCCTGTCTGACTCTATCCGCTGGGCGCCTCCGCCCTGGGCACCAGAGAAGCCGTAGGCGCTTGTGGCCTCAACGGCTAATTCATACACGCCCCATCCTATTTGACCAAAACTTACCAGCTCCTGGGATGAGGGCTTTCCGGTTGCAACATCTATATATCTCCAGATTTTCGGATTGCCGGGGATAAATTGCGTACCGGTTGCGTTAAATTGCATTACCGGAGAAAAAAGCGGTATCGCCGCCTTTAAAAATTTTGCCCACTCAGGACTGGCAAGCTTGGAAAAATAGTCTTCAGCAGAAACCCAGCCGGTGCCCCAGCCGGTGCTTTGGCTAGTGTCCCAATCGCCTACTGTAAGCGGAAAAATAACCGAGAGGCCGTTAAGGCCCTGTCGCTTCTGAATATCAATATTAATCTGTGGGGTTGCCTCCCTGGCTGATAAAGCAATCTCCTGCGCACGCGCCCTCAGTTCCCTTTTTAATAAAATGACGCTTTCAGGCTGACCCACATCCGGCATATCCTCTAATTCCCTGTAGAGGAACTCGGAAAAAGCAATAAGGTCTATTCTATATAAATGACCCTCGGTCGGTGTTTTTAACCGGGCTTTTATGATATACGGGGCAATAACCTCATTGGTTATACCGCTTGTCAAGGCCTCAGCAAGCCGGGAAACTTTCTCATCCACTTTCAGCAACTTTTCCGCATCAATACATGAGGCCATTACATCGTTCGGGGAAGTCCGCGCACTTACCAGAGTTCTTGCTACCTCTTCAGGGCTCATATTCGGATTTTCCTTTAGGGCTAACGCAACTAAAGAATACGGGAACTGATCGGACCATGCAATAGTTTCAAAACCCACTATCCATTTTACATAAGGTGCAATCCTGCGCGTCACTTCTATATCCTGCATATCGCAGGCGGCAAAATAAATAACATCTATTTTATCCTTGCCGTTATTTGTCATCTTTGCCAGTGCCTTGGCAAGGCCGTCAACGTCAATATGGTTTCCGCTTGAATCATCCCAGGCAATCCCCGAGATCCCTCCGCCATGGTTAGCTACTATCAGAACCTTATGTTCTGCGGGTGCACTTGTTTGAGCTAAGTTCCAAAATTCGGTCAAGGTATCGGGACTGCCCGTATCTTTCTCTCCGACCTGAAGCACGGGACTGGCTATTATGTTACCTAGATTCTTACCTTTAAGATCGGGATGCTGACTACGCTGGCTCTCTTCTGTCGATATTTTATAGCCCTGTTTATCAACAATAGGTAATCCATTGGGGGTTATCCCGTATGCGCTCCTGATCAATTCGGAAACCGTTACCTGAATCTTGCGGCCGTCAGGCGTTACCACCCAAAGTTTTTGGTTGGGGTCCAATGTATAGATTGCCCGAGTATCATAATTCACCATAGCACCCGGTGCCTGCTCCACATAATAGACCCTGGTCCCGTCTGCAGAGGCATATGTACCGGTTTTTTTGGCTATTTCTACGCTCACCCTATCCATGACTTGTCCGTTGCCGCTAAGAGGATCAATCAATGCCACTATTTGAAGCGAATTGGGATCAGAACCAATTAACTCCAAATCCCTTACCGCCCTTGCCCCTCCCCACCACTCTAAATCATAGTTGTTAACGGCCCCATAATAATAAATACCCCACGGCGATTCTTGTCCCAATGGGAACTTTGTTTTGCCTACCTCTGTAAGAATTGCCTGATCCTGGGCAACAACATCATCATCAATAAGATATGTGTTGGGCCTAATGTATGGTCGTGTAGCAGTAGCTGTAGGCGTAGGACTGGGTTCTGCCTTTGCAAGCTGCGGAGTTGGGGTAGGCGTTACGACCTGCTCAATAAGCACGGACTCTACGTTACTCCAGCCGCTTTCTCTTGTAGCCCCATCGATGACCACGCGGGTTTTTAACCTATAATAGAAAATCTTTCCTGAATCTGCGGATGTCTTGCTTATAGGCAGGCCTGTGAGATTAATTACATTCCAGGTATTGGTTATTGCGCTGAAACTTGGATCATTAGATTCCTGCACTTCATAGTACACCCCTGTCTCATACGCCGCATCAATATTCCATGAAAGCTGATAAGCAAAATTAAGCGCGGTGATGGGCTTTAGAACGGGCACAGCAACCTTGGTTACCTCTGCTGTAGGAACGGCCGTAGGCTTTTCTTCGGTTATGGGGGAGCTCTCCTGAACAAGGGGCATCATTGCCCTATATGTCGTTACCGGGGTAGGGGTTGTAAGATCGCTAAGGTCGGCTATACCATTTCCTGAGATTGCCTCCTGTATACGGGCAATAGTTGCACCGATAAACAGGGTAATACCGACAAGTGCCGGACTGGCTTTGAGCGCTCCCTCAAATATCCTTCGAAGCGGCGCTGACATAGCGAGTTCTCCCCTTCTTCCAAACTCAGCCATTCCCTGTAAGAGATTAAATGCCGAGACTGCAAGAAGGTATATGTGGAACGGTGCAGTCTTGTCGGGGCTCAGTAGGAATGCAGCAAAGGTAATAACTCCGATGAGAATGTTTGTTGTCGCAGGGGTAACTCTGATAGTGGTATCAGCTAAGGTCGGAGGTGAACGATATTGTATGGTGATGCCGAACCTGTCGAGCTTATTAAAGACGTATTCCGTTATAGGCCTTCCCAGTACCTTTGCCAACACCCAATGCAACCCTTCGTGTATTGGTAAAGCTAAGGTAAGCGTCTGGAGTATCCGTAAGGGAACGTTGAGGAACGCGAATCTACCGGAGAATATGCTTGCTGCAAGGGATTGGGTAAGCGTGGGTTCGCTTACTATTTTTCTCCCAGCTCTAATAGACGCTATGGCATTCTCAATAGCAGTATATTCAGGGTTGCTCCCCATATCTATAGTTATATATTTTCCTGTCCCTACGGATTCACCGTAAGGAAGACTTGGTTTATATTCTTCTGCTGTAACATATATTCTTGAGGGTATGCTCAAAAGTAATCTTTCAAGAGATGGCAATGCCCTTGAATCGCCTATTTTTCCTAGGGCATCTATGGCGGAGGAACAGACGTTATAATTTTTATCTTTCAATGCATCTATAAGGGCTGGGACTGCATCTTTGGCTGCCGGGCCTATTTTTCCTAGGGCATCCGCGGCAGTGGAACGGACAGCATAACTATCATCCTTCAATGCCTCTATAAGGGCTGGGACTGCATCTTTGGCTGCCGGGCCTATTTTGCCTAGAGCATATATAGCAGAGAGACGGACATTTTTATCGCTATCATTCAATACCTCTATAAGGGCCGGGACTGCAGGGGTGCCTATTTTGACTAGGGCATCCCTAATAGAGACGTCGTCATATCTATCACTATCCTTCAATGCCTCTATAAGGGCCGGGACTGCATCTTTGGCTGCCGGGCCTATTGCGCCTAGGGCATCTATGGCGAAGGAATAGACGCTATAATTTTTATCTTTCAATTCATCTATAAGGGCCGGGACTGCAGGGGTGCCTATTTTGACTAGGGCTGCCACGGCAGAGGAACAGACGCTATAATTACTATCCTTCAATGCTTCTATAAGGGCTGGGACTGCAGGGGTACCTATTTGAACCAACCTGTCGGATATTTCTATTCTTGCTGTATGGTCTGCATTTCCGACTGCAAGCAACGAGACAAGTAATTCTGCATTTTCAGGTTTTGCTTCGGGTATTCTTGTAATAGCTATTAAACTCAATGCGGCAGAGGAACGGACATCTTCATCATTATCCTTTAATTTAAAAATTAAAGATTCTATTCTTGCACTCAACACCTCTCCCCTTTTTCCAAACTCAGCAAGTCCTTGTAAGAGGTTGAATGCCGAGACTGCAAGGAGGTAGATATGGAACGGCGCGGTTTTATCGGGACTTAGTAGGAATGCAACAAGGGTAATAACTCCCAGGATAATGTTCGTTATGGCGGGGGTAACTTTAATGGCGGTATCAGCTAAGGTCGGAGGAGAGCGGTATTGTATGGTGATGCCGAACCTATCAAGTTTATTAAAGACGTATTCCGTAACAGGCCTTCCGAATACCTTTGCCAACACCCAATGCAACCCTTCGTGTATAGGAAGCGCAAGCGTAAGCGTCTGGAGTATCCGTAAGGGGACATTGAGGAACGCGAATCTACCCGTGAATATACTTGCTGCAAGGGATTGGGTGAGCGCTATCGGCTTATAAATATCCTGCAGGCTGCTATAGACATCCTCTCTCAGCGCTTTTGTCCTCAGCATAATGGTGCCAAACTGGGGTTTGGCAGAACGGCGGTCAACGGACAAGACATATCTTGCGATGCGGCGCGCAATCTGTCGGGGGCTTGAGGACTGTTCCCGGAGCGCGCGGATATCGTTAATAAGGTTGGTGTATGCCCTGTGGTTTATGTTGGGTACTCCTGCGATATAGGAAAGATGTATGGCTTGTTCTTCGGGAGTAAGGTTTGTAAGGAAGAATTCTATTTCCTTGTAGGTGACGGTGATCTCTTCTTTGAGCGCTTCAACCTGCGCCCGATCTTCGGCGGGAGGCCCTCTTTTGGTATGGATAAGTGCGTGCATAAGTTCGTGATACGCGGCAAGCGCGGCGGTTACCTCGCCGTTTTTACCCAGGGTAATAACATCAAGGCGCATGATGCCTTCAAGTGTGCTTGCTACCATCGGAAGGTTCTGCCAGAAGCTGACCTGGGTCATGCTAAGAAGTTTCTTAAGTTCTTCGTCCCTCCGGGCGATTGCCATTGCCCTGCTATAACGCGATGATTGTCCTTCCGTAAGGGATACCTCCTGTGGCTCTCCTACCTGGTATCTCCTGTGGGTCATTAAGCTCTCTGTCCGTAAAGGCGCTGGAGGAACAACCGGCGCAGGAGTTGGAGCAGCAGGTTTTGCTTGTTCTGCCTTTTTATTCTTAAGCCAATCCTTTATAAATTCTACCTCTTTTTTATCATCCAGCGTATCTAACATACTAATAAATTCATCACTTTTTAAAAGCCACTCCCTAATAAATGGTTTATCTCTGGCATCCAAAAACAAGTCAATAGCATTAATAAAAACTCTCGGATCTTTCTTCATTAAAGCGATAAGCGCGGCAAGGCTCCTCTTAAGGCTTGCCCTGCTGCGGTCTGAAAGCCAAGTCATATCAGCCAAAGTTTGTATCTGGACAACGGATGAGTAAGCCTCTCCTTTTGCTTCCGCATCTTCACGGGCCTTCTTTTCTTGCTCATCCAATGCTTCAATGGATGCAGCAACACTCTCCTTGTAATCTTTGTTATGTACCCAATTAACAAACAATCTTCCTTCGGTGTCAAGACCCATTCTGAATAATTGATAGATTATCCAAAAACGAGTCTCATCTTTAATATAATATCCGTTCAGCTTATTATGAAGAACCGCTAATTGATATTCTATATTTTCTTTACGCAGTTTTGCATATATCTTTTTTTCCCTTTCCTGTTTTTCAATTTGCTCCCGCTCAACTAACAACTTACGGGCTTCTTCAAACAACCTTCTTTCCGGCGTATCGATAAGCGTGTTGCGGGCGGCCTTCAGTATAGAGCCGGCTCTTTCTACATACATGGGGAATAAAGCTTCGGGGTCTTCGTTTAAGAAACCGTATCCAAAATAAAGCGTTCTCATCACAATGGTCATAAGATATCCGCCGATAATACCGCCTATTACAAACCCGCCTGAGGATGAGGAGGTAAGCAGAAGGCCGAGCGTGATAATAAGCCCTATCCCTATCTGCCTGATTACAGGCATAAACAGCATCCGCGCCATGCGCGATTTCTGTTTTCCTTCCTTAAGAATATTGGCTTGCGCCTGGTATTCATTAGAAATATCTAATTGCTCCCTCTGTTTATACATACCGGAAAGGTTGGCAAGCTCTCCCTGCTTAGTAAATCTGGCGCTAAGAGCAGAGAGTGCAGTTCCCGAAACGATAAACCCGATAATCCCCCAGCCCGCAGGAAGAAGATATGCTAGTCCCAGCATAACTCCCGATGCAAGAGCACCAAGCAGTGCACCTCCCAGGCCAATCGCTAGACTTTGCACTTTGGGTCTTTCTTTTCCCATAAAATATGCCTTCAAAAATGAGTGTCCGAATATCATAGCAACCGGTATGGCTACCCATACAAGCGGTATACCAAACAGGGCATAGGAACTAAGCATACTAAAGAGCGTAACCTCTTGGCTGAATAAGGCAGTGAGGATGCCTGGTAAGGCTCGCACAATGCCATATTGCATCACGGCATTTACAATCGGACCTATGACGATACTTGCGCTTGCGTTGAGCGCTGCAGTAATGATAGCACCTATGAATACGCCCGCGGTGATAGGAGCGGATAATTTAAGCGATTCTTTTACTTTCATGGAGGTCACCCACTGGTATATCGGACCCATAGCCCACGACCATACCTGGGGTATCGCAAGGAAAATAAACCACAGGATATTCGTTGAAAGAATCGTTGCGGTCAGCCCGACGATAAGAAGCAGGTTCTGCGCAAGCTTGAGGGCCTGCCATGAATTGGGCAGGGCGTCTTTAAAATCGGTGGGCTTATCGGCGCTTGCTCCGGGATCCCAGGCAACCGCCTTGAAGAAACCGTAGAGCTTCTTATTCACTATATCCATATACTGCTGGAATGTGACGGTCGGCGTGATGCGATTGGGGAAGCTTAAGTATACCAGCGTGGAAACGTAAAACTCCCGTATTGACATCGAAATACCGGAAAAGGAAATATTGCCGAACTTGACCAGCAATACGATGGCGGTCATCGTGGCGATATATATCCTGAACATCGCATCGGTATTTGCAATCGAGAGGGTGCCGGTGAGCATGCCCACGAAGCCGAATAAAAGCCCGAGGAAGAACGGTATCTGATAGAGCACCCCTCCGACGCGCACGTTGCCTATCTCAAATACCTCCTGGGGTTCAAATATGTTCTTTACTTTCACGATAGGATAGAGGCCCGTATCCACCGCGGCATCGCCAAAAAGCGAAAATACCTTCTGCAATATCTGCGCAAGGACGCTGTCGCCCCTCCACCAGCGGTTGACGTTGGAAAGGGTGGCGGCAAAGCTCACCCTTGCGCCTTCCCCGAAGAATATCTGTACCGACTTATACGGCCCATCCGGCTTATCCCTGCTGATTGCCACGCCCCTAAAGAGCAGTAATACTTTTCCGTATGCGGTATCATCCGAATCATGGCTCAAGAAAAGGTTATTGGGCTTGATAAGGGAGAAAGAGAAGATTTCGGGGGTGTACGGGTGCTTTTCTCCTTCTCTATACTTACTTGTAACGCTCTCAAGAATATCTGCTACACATTGTTCTGCTTTTAATTTATCTTGTTGTTCTGCTTTTAATTTACCCTGCACGAAAATAATTTTATCCTGACGCTGTAATTCTTTTATGAGCGCAATAATCTTTTTTTCAAATTTCTTCTGGGCATCAATTTTTCCTTGGCTATCTGCCTGATTCCACGACTCCCTATCTTCTACTGCATTGGCAAGGAAGTTCTCTAGCATATCATCGGTCAAAGATGCAATTATTGCATCGGCATTATGTATGCCGATTAACGGTAATAAATTACGCAACGCTTCTCTTAGTCCGGCGCTATCAAGAGTCCCCTTCAAAATACCATCCCCAATTTGTCTTCTTGATAACGTCATCGCCTCATATGCAAATGCCTTTATTGCTTTATCGAGTGCTGCATCTATCTCTTGTTGGTTCTTTGCGCTTCTTATTTTTTCTCTTGCTGTGAGTATCTCGGTTGCAAGAGTATTATAGGAACTCTTAGGAATACCGCGAATGCCCTCTGACTCAAGCATAGTTATTATCATTTCTGTTAGGACATCGCCCTCATAATCTCCATATATAATTTTTTCTATCTGGGTTCTTTGGGCCGGTATAAGCAAAGTTGCATCATAGCCGAAGGTAATATCCATAGTTACCATCGCCTCTGCAAGGAGTTCCAAGGTCTCATCAAGCGTAAGCCCTCGTTTATCTTTCATTCTTTCTATTGTCTCGGGTTTTATATACGGCCGGGGGCCCTTGCCAAAACCGACCATATCTATCCCTGTCACATTATCTATGTATACGGCAAGGAGCTGCTGGAGCTTGTGTTCGGAGATGCCGGGAAGAGTTTTCTTAAGCGCCTCTGCCATATCGGCTGCGGCGTAGATGTGCGCGGAGAGGTCACGGTAATATGCTACCTGCTGGGGATTAAGTTTTCCTATAACCTCGTTATCTATCTTCCTCCTTATCAGGCCGTTTGCTTCAAAGTCGATATACGCATCGGTAAGTTCCAAAAAGAGCGCCAGGTTGAACACGGTTTTTCCGAAGTTCGGCCCCTGGCTGGACGCCTGAAACAAGCTTTCTACCGTAAAACCCGTCATAGTCATCGCAGCTGAGGCAAGCCGCGTGGCGTCGGTCACGTTGGGGTTATAGGCATTTAAGAATACCTGGGCTGAAGACCAGCGGGAGTTTTTCGGGTTGAGGATAGTCGCGATAGCGTGCAGGGCGGTATTTGCGGTTTCGATTTCCTCCGCAGACTTACCGCTTAATAAACCGCCCCTGTAATGGCGTAACAGCGTCTCAAGCTCGCCTTCGGGGACAGTATCTATATCCAGGTTCTGGACGCTCTTGATTGCAAGGTCGGCATCCGCCACAGGATAGGAGCCGTCTTCCTGGCGCTTAATACCGAACCTGCCAAGAACCTCATCTTCTTCTTGTGCCGATAAAACCACTAACAACTTATGCTGTAAAGACAGAAGCTGAATAATTTCGTCCTGTTTCTCTTTTTGAAGATTATTAAATGTTTGCCCATCGATAAGCTTTTTCTTCTCCTCTGCCGAAAGCTTATCAAACGCGCCCTGCCCGTTAGCGCCGTCATATTGCTTACGCACTTTATCAGGGACGGTCGGATCATAGTACCTGCCGATTGACATATCTACGTATTTCTGGATACGTTCGTTTTGTCCCTCTTTCGAAAGCTTATCAAACGCACCCTGTCCGTCGGTGCCGTCATATTGTTTACGCGCTTCATCAAGAACGATATCATCGTATTGCCTGCTGATTGACGCAATTATATATTTCTGAATAACTCCGTTTTGGTCTTGCACCGGAAGTTTATCAAAGGCACCCTTCCCTTTAGTACCGTCATACTGCCTGCCGATTTGTATAAATAAATCCCTGAGAGTAAATATACTCGTCCCTTTTATAATCTTATACGGGTCTTCGCCGAAGCTCTGGTCAGGGCTTGACATATAGGCAACATGCCTTGAGAACGACTTAAATCTAAAACCGCGCAGTAACCTGAATACATCCTGGAACTTGCCTTCTTTTCGGTTAAAATTAGTGGCACCAAAATCCCAGCTTCCGTATAAAAGCCCCCTTCCCATATAGAAAATTTCAACCTCGGGGAACATTTTACGCATCTTATCAAGTCCGACAATAATATTTTTTACGCAGGCATCGGGTTTTATATATGTGCCGTCGGCCGTCTTATAGACCTTGCCGAAGAATTTTTCTCCGTCGGCAGCATAACCTT